>NZ_JBKQGX010000013.1:0-123644 GCF_050487245.1 Alcaligenes sp. Me129 | reverse complement strand
AAAATGCGGGAGTAGCTCAGTTGGTAGAGCGCAACCTTGCCAAGGTTGAGGTCGCGAGTTCGAGACTCGTCTCCCGCTCCAGATTCCTAAGGGAAGCCTAGGCTTCCCTTTTTAATCGACCACGGCGCAATGGCAGAGTGGTTATGCAGCGGATTGCAAATCCGTCTAGGTCGGTTCGATTCCGGCTTGCGCCTCCAGTAATTCTGGTCACAAGTCGGTAGTGCAGTAAAAAATGCGGGAGTAGCTCAGTTGGTAGAGCGCAACCTTGCCAAGGTTGAGGTCGCGAGTTCGAGACTCGTCTCCCGCTCCAAATTCAAAAAGCCCAAACTTCGGTTTGGGCTTTTTTCTTTTCTGCTGCAGGCAAGCGTTAGAGCAGCTAAAACACCATAAGAGCAAACCGATAGTTCCACCACGCTCTGATGTGGGTCCACCCTACACGCTTAAAGCTAGCCCCTCATCAAGAATTAGCACTCTACATTGCAGCGATGCCTGGAACGCTGCGCCTACGAACGCAGTGCCTCCATACAGACTGAATACACCCGCCACCTACCGCGCCCGCAGCAAAGAAAACCAAGCACGCTTTGCACAGCCCAGATCCGGCTGCTGCCAGTACCAGGCCTTTAGGTTAATATCGCATTTCGCACACGGATACATTCCCCAAATCTGCCGATTTGACGCCGCTGGACAGCTGCTTGAGTCCGTATCACGGCACCAAGCTCCTCTAAACCCGTCAACGAACCCACTGTAGAACGTGATGGCCTTGATTAATCCTGTACGGAACACGCTGCTTGACCTGGCACCGGTACAAGCCATCGCGACCAGCTTGAAGCGGCTTGTATCTGGCAAGCATAGGAGCGGGCTACACAAGGCTGGGGCCATCACAGTTCTGGCCATACTGCTGAGCGGCTGCGCCGGCGTCAAAATCGCCACTGTCAGCACCGAGGACTACATTGCCCAACGCCGTGGCGACATTCTTACCACTAATAAACTCAGCGCTTCCGCACGCGATACGCTGACCAGTCTGGCTATCGCGCCCGAGCAATGTGCTAAAGATATTCCCCACTGCTCTTCCAGGCTGACAGAGCTGTGGAATCTGGACACCGAGCAGCGCATGGCCACCTTGGCCGAGATCTGGACGCAAGAGGCCTTGCGTTTGCAGGGGCGTCGCAATGCCCGGCCAGACTTCTCGACCGAGCTGTTCGATGCCTATCTGCAAAGCGCCCGCTATGCCTACGCCTATCTGTTCTTCACGGATCGCAGGCCTGGAGACCGGGCATTTGAAGACCGCCAGACCCAGGTGCGTGACTACTACAACTACGCGGTGCAGCAAGCGACCATGCTGCTGTTTGCCAAGTATCACGACACCAGCTACGCCTTCCAGAAAACTATCGAGATTGGTCGGTGGCGTATTCGTGGTGATCTGTCCCAGGTACGCGATGCCACCGCCCCTCAGCCCCATGAGCTGATTCCGGCCTCCCAATTAACATTCCGCGGGGTGCGCAGCATTTATCGGCGCGACGGTTTTGGAGCCGAGATGGTGGTCGTGAACGAGTCAAAGGATGTCACGCCGAACAGCTTTCAAAGCACTTATAGCGAGCCGCCCTTCCAGGCAGTGACGGGGATTATTACTTTCCCCGGCGAAACCCTGTCCCAGGTTCTGCAAACTCGCGACGCCACCATTATTGGCTACGATCCGTACCAGCAAACCAGCGTCAAGCTGAAAGACGTGCAAGTGCCCTTGGCGGCCAATTACACCTCTGCCTACGGGCTATGGCTGGCGCGCTCGGACTTCTCGACCCAGGCTTTGCGCACCGTCCTGGGACGGGACGGTGGTATTGAATCCCCGCATGTGTTCCTGCTGCAACCCTATGACCCGAATCGCCGCGTCATCATCATGTTGCACGGCCTGGCCAGCAGCCCGGAAGCCTGGATTAACGTCGCCAATGAGGTGCTGGGCGATGAAGAATTACGGGATCGCTATCAGATCTGGCAGGTCTACTATCCAACCAATCTGCCCCTGCCCTACAACAATGCCGAGATTCGCAAAGCCCTGACAGAAACCTTCCGGCATTTTGATCCGGACAGGAAGGCCATTGCCTCAAACAATATCGTGGTGATCGGCCATAGCATGGGCGGTGTGCTGGGACGTTTGCTGGTGTCCTCGTCCGACAATCTGCTGGAAGACGCAGCCCGCGACCGTTATCAAATGGATGATGTCAGCATCGCCAAAATGAATCAGGAGTTTGGCAATGTGGTGCACTTCTCTCCCCTGCCCGGTGTGACGACAGCGATCTTTATTGCTGCGCCTCACAAGGGCACACCGTTTGCGGGAAATCGTATTTCACGCTTGGCGGCAGCACTGATTACCTTGCCGGTTACGGTGGTGACTCAACTCAACAAGCTTAGCCAGGTGGCTGTGGGCAACACGCCCGCCAAAGACGAGATGCTGATCCTGCCCAATGGCGTGGAAAGCCTGCGCGACAGCGATCCATTCATGCAGATCACCTCCAAAATGCCGATCTCCACGCAAGTGCGTTATCACAGCATTATTGCCAATGACACGCCCAAAAAAGACCTGCTGTATTCGGACGATGGGCTGGTGCCTTATCAAAGCTCCCATCTGCCCGGTGCGACCTCGGAACTGGTGATTCCCTTCTCCCACAGCGTGCAGGAAACGCCCGAGGCAATTCTGGAAATTCGGCGGATTTTGCGGGAACAGTAGTAAGAAGCAGGAAGGAAGGAAGGAAGGAAGGAAGGAAGGAAGGAAGGAAGGAAGGCGGAGTTGCTTCTTGCTGTTGCTGTTGCTAAGGCAGTCCAAGGGTCAGACCCCTGACATCATCCCAAGAACACACATGCTCCACCTGACAGGGTCCCTCTACCGACTCTTTCAAGTTACCCCCGCTTCATCGCCTTTTCATAATCCCAACCACCGCCCAGTGCCTTGTACAGATCCACCATATTCTGCAACTGGCTTTCCCGCACGGCGATGACCTGATTTTCTGCCTCGTACAGATTCCGCTGCGCATCTAGTTGTTCCAGATAAGACGCATAGCCAGCCTCATAGCGATTGCGGGCGTGCTCCAAGGAGCGCTTTAAGACGTCCCGACGTGCGGTCACGTGGCTTAACTCTTGCGCAAAACGACGCTGGCCCGCCAAGGCGTTTTCCACTTCGGAAAAGGCCGTCAAAACAACGCCGCGATACGCAAAGGCCGCCTCATCGCGCTGGGCTGTTGCAGAATCAAACTGCGCCTGCAAACGACCACGGTCAAAAATTGGTGCCAGAATGCTGCCACCCAAACTCCAGATCTTGGTCGGGTCATAACTCAAGGCGCTGACGTACAAAGCCCCTGCCCGTGCCGACAAGGAAACCTGCGGCAAAAAGGCAGCCCGGCTGGCTGCCATGGACGCGTCCTTGGAAGCCAAACCGAGCTCTGCTCGCGCAATATCAGGACGGCGGCGTAGCAGCTCGGACGGCAAGCCAGAGCCCGGTGCAGGCAGCTCTAAAGCCGACAAGGTGGAACTGGCGCTCTGTTCATAAACCGCAGGCAATTCCCCTGACAAGAGGCGCAAAGCGTTGTGATGACGGCTAATCGCCAATTCCAGCTGTGGAATATGCTGCTCTACCGCTTCCAGCTCGGACTGGGCCTGGGTCAACTCCAGCTGGGAGATATAGCCCGCATCAAACTTTTCCTGCGCCAGGCGCAAGGCTTCTGTCCGGGAGGTAGAGGTGGCCTTGGCCTGCTGCAACTGTGCATCCAGACCCAGCAAGGCAATATAAGTACGTGCTGTCTCGGAGGCGACGCTCAAGGCAATGGCATCATAATCCGCCTGCGTAGCAGACAGTTTGAGTTCAGCCGCTTTCGCCTGCGAACTCAAGCGCCCCCATAGATCCAGCTCCCAATTCAATTGCAAGGCAGGTTGTACCGCACGGCTGATTGCCATACCGCCAGGCCCCAGGGCCCGCTCTGCATGCGCGCCTGTGTCAAAAGCCAAGGAAGGGCCCAAGGACGAATCCACCAGCTGCACGGCCGCCCTGGCCTGTTCGATGCGGGTAGCGGCACTCAAGATATCGTTATTGCGTGCCAAGGCAGCTTCCACAAGCGCACTCAAGCCGGGATCGTTAAAGGCTTTCCACCAGGCCGAATCGACCACAGTGCCTTCAGAGGATGCTCCTATCCACCCGGATGGCACGGCTACCTGCGCCTGCTCGGGTGCGACCCGGTAAGCAGGCATACAGCCGGACAACAGCGCCGCAGCACTTAACAAGGCCATGCCATACGTTCTTGCAGACAGGATCATTGTTCATGCTCCTGTTTTGTTTGATCAGGCTTATCGGAAATATCCACCTTGGCAATCACGGACATGCCAGGTCGCAAACGCTCCATACCGGGCTGATCCGCATCGATAGCAATGCGTACCGGCAAGCGCTGAACAACCTTGGTGAAGTTGCCGCTGGCATTATCCGCGCGCAGCACAGAAAACTCGGAGCCCGTGGCCGGGGCAATACGCTCTACATGACCTTGAAACTCTGTGCCATCCAGACCATCAACGGTGAATCGGGCCAACTGCCCCACATGAATACCCGCCGTCTGCGTTTCCTTGAAGTTCGCCACTACCCAACGGGTATCCGGCACCAGAAACAACAGTTGCGAACCTGCCGTCACATACTGCCCCTGACGCACAGACGCTTCGCTGACCTGACCGGCTGCAGGCGCGGTCACCACGGTGTTATCCATATCGATGCGAGCCAAACCCAAGGCGGCTTCAGCGGATTTCACCTTGGCCTGCAAGGTCGCCCGAGCCACCTCGGTGGACTTGATGGTTTCTTCGGCAATCGCAATGTTTGCCTTGGCTTGCAGCATATTGCCGCGCCCCAGCTCGGCAGTCGCTACAGCCTGATCTCGCTCTCGCACCGAGATCGAACCTTTGTTTGCCAATTCCCTGGCACGATTACGATCCGCCTCGGAGCGACGGGCTTCAGCCTGAGCCGACACCAAGGCCGCCTTGCGAGCATCCAGGCTGGCGCGGTTCTGTGCCTGGGCTTGATCCAGATTCGCCAACTCAGCCAAAGCCGCATCCAGTTGAGCCTGCGCCTGATGCAGTTTCTCTTTATAAATGCGTTCATCAATGCGCACCAAAGGCTGGCCCGCCTGGACTCGCTCAAAGTCCTGCACCAATACCTCGGACACATAACCGCTTACCTGCGGTGCCAGCACCGTCATTTGCCCACGTACATAGGCGTTGTCGGTAGTGACACGAGTGGTGTTGAACGGCCCCAGGTTCCAAGCCCACAAGATCAACAGCAAACCTCCCAACAATACAAAGGCCATCGCAATGACACTGCGTTTGCTGGGTTTGATGATCTTGGGCGGCAGAGAAGGTTCAGTATTCGGACCCAGCTTGCCATCGTTATCCGAGTCTGTCGGCGCGGCAAGCTCACTATTGCGATCCTGATTTTCAGATGAAGTGTCTTGACTCATAAATACGGACCAGGTTTAAGAATTCGAAGAAGTGCCAGCAGCGGCTTGCGCTCGTCTGGACTGAATAGCGGGGCCAGCGGCCAGCAACACGGGCCACAGCAAAAAGCCCGTCGCCAGAATGCCAATCAACAGAAAAACATCGTTGTACGCCCTGACACTGGCCTCGCGGCGGGCAATCTGTGCCAACTGAGCCGTGCCCGTCGCCGCCCTCAACATCGGATCGGTCACTGTTGGCCCTACAGCCTGTTGCTGCTGTTTCAGACGATTGGCCACCAAAGGCTCAGCCACATTCACATGGCTGACAATGGCCGCGTAATGATGCTGCTGGCGCTGCTGCTGAAACGTGCTCAAGGTCGCGGTGCCCATCAATCCGCCCAAAGTCTGAGTGACATTGAGCAGCACAATAAAAGTCACGATATGGTCAGGGCCATACTTGAAGGCTTGCTTGAAGCCAATCATCACCAAGGGTCCCATGAACATGCCCGCGCCAATGGACAGCACGAACTGGCTATAGAAAAAGTCCTGCGGGCGGTCCAGGCTGGTACGCCCAAAATCCATGAAGCTGGACACGCCAATCAGCAAAATCGCGGCAAACACCTGTACCAGAATCGTCTTGGGCCCAAAGGTGATGGCGCTGAGCACAATGCCGCACACAATGCCCACAAACACCACCCAGAACAAAGGCTGCATCTGCTCCGAGCCCATGCCCAAACTGCGCAGCATATTAACCATGCCGTAGTTCTGCTCGGTCGTGATGAAGCGCAAAATCATGGCCCCGACGGCAAAGTAAATGGTGGAACCCTGCGCCAACCACCGCACTTTCAGCAAAGGATTGACGCGGTGATATTCCAGAAACGAACAGACGGTGAACAGGAACAAGGACGCCATCGCCATCCAGGCCAGGCTTGTGTCGTTGAACCACCAGCGGATATAGCCTTGCGTCAAGAATGCGATCAGCAAACCGGCAGCCGGAGCAAACAAGGCAAAAGCCAGGAAGTCCAGTTTTTCAAACGCCTTGATCTGATAGCCGGGGGGCAACTTCAACAGCACTACTGCCGCAAAGGAGCACAAGGCCATGCCCGCCTCAAAGCTATACAGGCCGTGCCAATTCCCCAGCTCTATCAAGGACGGCGACAGCACCCAGGCCAAGGGCGTCGCCATTTGCGTGATACTCACTCCCAGCACCAAAGCCTTACCTAGCAGGCGTCTGGGGAAAGCTTGCAGCATGTACAAGACGCCCAGGGTGCTGGCCGCCGCACCAGAAAACCCGCTGGCACCACGCAGAAAAATCAGCGATTCAGCACTATTAATGGATAAATGAAGCAAAGCCAGAACGGCATACAAACCCAGGCCTATCTCGGCAAACAGGCGCATGCCATATTGCTGCCTGAACTTGAACACCAGCAAATTGGCGGTGATATTGACCATGGCATAGGCTGCGGGCAACCAGGCTGCCTCGGAGGGCGTCAACCCCAGCTCCCCTTGCAGCGTCGGCAAATTCACCGACACCAGGGCATTACCCAAACCACCTGTCAAACCAACCAGAATCGCAACCAGACCATAAGCCACACGGATATGCGATTCATGATGAGGTGCCGATGGCGAGCCCGGCATGAAGGGCTTTTCATGCTCCTCCCAATGTGGATGCGGCTTGATGTACTGACTCATTCAGGCTCCCAATCGGGAGCATTACGGTCCACCTGCAACAACACGCCTTCACACAAGAACTTCAGCGAGCGTTTTACGAACAGTAGCCTTTCCTTGTCCGTGCGCCCCCGCAAGCTGGCAGCCAGCATGCCAATCAACAAGGGAATGTCCGTGGGCTGCAAGGCCGGGTTGCACTGCCCGGCGGCCTGCCCCATTGCCAAGGGTTCGCGCGCCAGATCAACCAAACGTGCGCGCACCCCCACAATGGTGGGGTGATTGGGGTCAATCGCCTTCCAGTAATCCGACATGGGAGCCGACTCCAGCGCGAACCCTGCCAGCACCTGCATCAAGACCTTGAAGTCCTGGGCATTGCCTTTGCGCTTGCTTAAGAAGCGCTCTTCAATCCGGTCTGCTGCCCGTATCAGCAACGCCTCCATCAAGGCAGCCCGATCAGGGAAATTGCGATAGAGCGTCGCCCGTCCTACCCCTGCCTGCGACACAACCTGATCCAAAGGGGCCGTGACACCACACTTGCTAAAGACCGTGTTAGCCGCATCCAGCAACAGTTCCCGGCGTTCCAAGGCATCAGAACGATTAGGTAAATTCCGGTTTTTCATTCCGAAATTATACGGACAGTTTTGTCCGCTTAAAAAGGCATCAAGCTAAAAAAGCTGTAAGAAACGATATTCCATATATGAAATAAAGGCTGAGGAAGGCTTGAATCCAACACGCGCAGTCTTGGCCTGAACGGCTAAAACTGCGCTTGCACAAAGGCTTTCCAAACCGGAACCGGGGCCTTGTCAACGTAGCGTCAAATACTCCCTGGAAGCAGCTTAAACACCTTGGGTGCCCTTAGCAAAATCCGTCTTTTGCTGCTTCAGCCAACTATCATGCAGCCACTTCTCTGTCTTGCGATGGCCAGGGAAAGTAATCCAGGTAATGTCGCGCTCGAACACTATGGGCTGCTCATCCGGCCCAACAATGACCCAGAACCACAGGCGATCCTCCAGGTTGCGCGCCTTCACTTTCATACCGGTCAAGGCCACTGTTTCGGTACGACCATTCCGCTCTACACGGATAGGCTCATCATGGGTATCGACCCAATGAATCTCCATTTTTGGCAACAGGTCAGGGGCATGCTCCTTCAAGAAAGCACGAGCGATCGCCTCACTACGTTCAGCGCTGGGCAAGGGCCGATCCACCAGGTCCAAAGAGATATGCGCAAAGCCCTTCAGCCGCCCGGACTCAGACACTACAGAGCTGAAGTGCTCACCTTCCAAACCTGAATTTCGACCATCTTCACGCTCATAACGAGTCAATACAACGGCTTCACCATCCACGCTGACAGCCCGCTGGGCCACTTGAACGTAAGCCTCAGGAACAAAGGCGGCAGCCGGATTGTTGATTGTGGTACTCATGACATTCTCCGTAGTAGAAAGACTGTTCTGTGTCTGCACAGGAAAAGCCCAGGCAGCTTGCAACGTTGCAACAGCAAGCACAGCAGAAAGGGGAAGACGAACTCGCATCGTTGTGAACTCCTAGTTGGAAAAAACGGCGTAGATCGCGCAGATGGCCAATACACCGGCAAGCAGCAAATAGGTGCTGGCCAAAGTCATATCCGCAGTCTGTTGAGCCAGCCATGGCCCCAGACTTGCGCCAATAAACAGCACAAAGGTGTAGAGCGACACGGCCAATCCCCGCACCGAGATATCGCTGACTGCTGCCACTCGGGCAATCAGGCTAGGAACGCTGATGCCCAGCCCGGCCACAAACAGGAAACTGGCACCCAGCAAAGCCATCAGGTGCTCTTCCCCTGCCCATGCACTCAAGGCCAAGCCAGCAGCGGCACACGCTAATCCAGAGCATAAGGTTCGCTGAGGCCCTAGCTTCGGCATCACGACAGCCACCAGCAGGGGCATCAAAAAAGCAGGCGCCACCACAGCCCGTGTCATCAAAGGAGACATTCCCAACTGCGCAAATTGCATCCCGAGCTTGCTATCCAAAGTCATGTAGAAAGCAACGAAACACATCAGCAGGAAGAATGCAGGCAGGTAAACACGACGCAGTCGTGCATCAGCCAACAAGCCACCTATGGCTTTGTAATTGCTGAAAAATCCGCTTAAGCCTTGGCCCGCCTGCATATCAGCGGGTTTCTTCCACAGGCACCAGGCCGTCAAGGCGAATACAAGACACAGCGGCCAAAAGGCAGCCGCCAGCCCCCAAGGTCCAGCAACCAGTCCGCCATAAATCTGCCCCAGCAAACCAGCGGAAAGAAATGCCGTACTCATCCAGGCCACACTCCACACCCTTTGACGTGGGCTACCCCGCTCTGCCAGATAGGCAATCGCTACGGGAGGGAAAGAAGAAGCCGCCAAGCCCTGCAACACACGGCCGACCATTAGGGACCAGGAGGTACTTGCTACGGCCAGCACCACCGTCGCACCCACCAGGGCCAGCAGGCCTGCGACCATGACATTGCGACGCCCCACTCGATCGGACAGGGGACCAAAGATCAGAAACCCGGCTGCGTAGGCAAACCCAAAACTGCTCACCATGCCCGTCGCATCAATGCCATGGCTTTGCTTCAAGACTCCAAGAATGGGCAAAGGCAGGTAAAGCAGCGAAACAACCGCTAAAGCGCAGACAACCATCAAGGCACGCAAACCTGTCCCGACAGCTTGCGGATCACTAGCAGATACTTTCATGATAAATGTTCTTAGCTGTTATACAGCAAGCTACATATTTATTTAAAAAAAACGGCCGACAATCAACCGCCGCTTGTCTTGGGCAAGATGCCTTGTTGATTGAGCTTGAGCATCAAGCGCACAAGCACATCGCGTTCTTGCGCGTCGAAATGACTCATCAGCTCAGCAACCCACACATAGTGAGCCGGCAAGGCTTTACCCAAAACCTGGGCCCCATGCTCTGTCAGGCGAACCAACCAGGCACGACGATCCTGAGGGTGCTGCTCCCGATCACATAAACCGGCAACTTCCATGCGATCAATAATGCGAGTCATCGTCTGCGACGTAACCGACACCCCATCTGCCAGCGTGCCTATGCTCAAGCCATCCGGATTGCGTTTGAGCAGAATCAGCACAAAAAACTGTGTCTGCGACAAACCGGAAGTGCGATCAAGATTGGCCTCAAAAGCCGACAACATTTCACTGGTAGCCGAAGCCCAGATAAGCCAAGCCTGCAACCCATCCACATCCGGGTTGCGGTACTCGACGCCCATCTTTACCAGAGTGTCGTAGCTAGGAAGGTCCTTGAGTTCAAACATCGCGCTGCCACATAGTTATCATGGCTGAAATGTAGCTGACTACTTATATTTGGGTCAAGTGAATTAATGAGGCACAAGTCTGAAGAAGCAGATCCGTCTTGATCCATACTTCCTTTTAATCAAATAATCCTTGTACTGAACCTTGGCCTGGAAAAAACATGACACCCCAAACCGCCCCCCGCATGGCATCCTACAACAGCCAGATGAACCGCCGTCTTTACGATGCGGCGGCCAGTCTTTCAGCGCAAGACTTGTATCAGGAACGTAAGGCTTTCTTCGGTTCGCTGTTCAAGACCATGATGCACATTGCGGTGGGGGACACCGTCTGGCTGCACCGCTTTGCCGAGCATCCTGATGCTCACGCCTTGCGCGAGCAAATCGGCGTATTTGCCAAGCCACGCGCACTGGACCAGCAGTTGTTCGACACCTTGGCGGAACTGGATCAGTACCGTCACAAGCTGGACCGGATCATTATTGATTGGGCCGCCACGCTGACACCGGAGCAACTGGGCCAAACGCTACGCTACAGCAATATGGCGGGCCAGAGTATGGAGAAGGATTTTGCGCTTTTAGTGACGCACTTTTTTAATCACCAGACTCACCATCGCGGTCAGGCCAGCACCTTGTTGTATCAGGCAGGTGTCGATATTGGGGTGACTGATTTATTGGCTTTGGTGTCCTGAGTTTGTAGCCCGCAGGCCTCAAAGCAGACCGACAGCGCTGTACTTGTAGCTCAAGGACTACAAGATCTCGGTGTCCGAGATGCAGCAAGCAACCTATCCGCTTCCAATAAAAAAGCCTGCTTGGCGATGACAAGCAGGCTTTTGCATCAGGCTCTACTGCCTGCACCTTTCTCTCTTAATACTGCGCCCGCAAGGACAGCATCACGTTCTGGGGCGCCCCATACCAGCCCTGGTTATAAAACCCGATCTGCGAGTAGTACTTCTTGTCGAACAGGTTGTTCACGTTCAGCGTGGCGGACATGCGCTTGTTGAAGTCATAGCGCGCCATCAGGTTGACGATGGCATAGCTGCCCTGCTCTACCTTGACCACTTTACGGCCCGGTGCGGTCGCATCCTGGTACATGCGGTTTTGCCAGTCGATACCACCACCCACTGTCAGCCCTTGCCAATCGCCCTGCAAGCGATAGGTGGTGTAGAGCTTGAACAAAGTACGTGGTTTGCTGGTGTTGATGGGTTTGCCTTGTGCATCCTTGGCCGTGAAGGTCGTCAAGCTGCTGGCCAAGTTCCAACCGGGCATCAACTCCCCGCCCAGCTCCAGCTCGATACCTTCTACCTTGGCTCCCGACACGGGGCGATAGGCGGGGGTATTGGGCGGCGCGCCGATCACGTTATTGCCAGTGGCTTCGGCCAGATTGTCCTGGCGAGTCTGGAACACGGATACCGCCCCATTCAAGCGGCCATCCAGCCAGGCAGCTTTCAAGCCCAGTTCATAGCTTTTACCCGTGATGGGAGCCAGAAGATCACCCTGTTCGTTGCGGGCGTTCTGCGGTTTGAAGATTTCCGTATAGCTGGCGTAAGCCGTGTAGGTGTCGTCAAAGTCGTAGATCAAGCCGGCATAAGGGATGAACTCATTGCGGTTGCGATACTGGCGTTTGGCACCAAAGTAGGTCTGGTCCGTCTCCCAGTTACTCAAGCGTCCACCTACCATCAAGCGCAGATTATCCATCAAGGAAAAACGCCCTACGGCATAGGCACCAGACTGTCTGTTGTTCATGTCATCCGCCTGGGAGGGCTCGCCTGACCACACGGGTTCGGGCACGCGGCCCGGCTGATAAAAACTGCCCGCATCCGGCAAAGGTGCCAGGGCGCGATACTGCGGGAAGGAGACACGGTCCTGGGACATCATCCAGCCCACAGAGAACTCATGCTCTTTACCGAACAGCTCGAAGGGGCCGGACAAAGAGGCATTGAATGCCTTGCGACGCACATCCCCCTTGTAATAGGAATAGGAGTTAGCGGTACCCAAGCCGGTTTCCCGATCCGGGTAGCCGCCCCGGAAAATCTGTTTCATGGATGCATCGGTGTGCGACTGGTTATAAGTCAGGCGCAGCTTCAGCTCATTGGCGAACTGATGGCTTAAATCCAGAAAGCCCGTGGTGGTGTCATTCTCGATGCGCGACCAGTCCGTATTGTTGGAAACAGAGCGCTTGAAGTCTGTGCGCGAACCATCGCTATAGAACAGCGGAAAACCACTGCCAAAGCCATTGTTCGAGCTGGACTGATAGGCCACTCCACCGGTCAACTCCATGCCGGGCATCAGGTCAGCCGTAATCACGCCATACAAGGTGCGCGTCTTGGTGTCCTGCAAACTGGTGTAGCTGTTGGCCTTGCCATAAGCACCCACAATACGCCCGCGAATACGGCCATCTTCGGTAATAGGTGTGGAAACATCGGCATAACCACGGGCAAAGTCCCAGCTGCCTACGTCCACGCCCCCCGATGCCGCAAAATCACGCAAGGGACGCTTGCGTACATAGTTGACCGAGGCCGAGGGGCTGCCGGCCCCCGTCATCAAACCTGTCGCACCGCGTACCACTTCAACCCGATCAAACACCACCAGGTCCAGATTGCTTTCACCAAAAGCCCAGGGCGAGAGCACAGGCTGGGTCCAGCCATCAAACTGATAGTTATCGATGCCAAAACCACGCGAGGAAAAGGAATAACGGTTGGTATCGCTGCGCGTCACGGAAATACCCGGGGCGCTTTGCAGGGCATCGGCCGTTGTCTGCATACCGCGATCTTCCATCATCTGGCGGGTCACCACGCTGACCGACTGCGGTGTTTCACGAATGGACAGTGACAAACCCGTGGCTGTGCTCATTGCCTTGGTGGTGTAGGACTGGCTGGTTTCGGTCACCCCCGGATCTCGATTGCCTTTGATCGTAATTGTGGACAGCTCCACGGGAGATTGATCAGGAGCCTTGTCCTGTGCCCAGGCTGGGCTGCCCGCGGCCGCCAGCAGCATGGCGGAGCGAGTAAGAGGTGTCAGCAAACGCACTCGCAGGCGAGCAGAGCTGGAAGAAACGGCAAACATGAAGGTGGATCTCAGCAAAGGTTTTAGATGCGAACAATTATCATCTTCATGTTTTAGAGCGATGTATTCATAAACGCAAAAACGCTATGCCAAACATCAGTCCTGCCTATGACACGGCCCGATCTGCACGCTTTTGCAGCCAAAGCCAGGCGACAAGGCTGGCAACTACGGCCAACAGCATCGCGGCCGCCATGCGCACAGGCTGCCCGTAAACCCAAGGTACGCACCAGCCACTGACCAGGGAAAAGGTAGCCATCTGACAAAACCCCAGCAAGGAAGCCGCCAGCCCTGCGCGTGCGGGAACCTGCGCCAAGACCTGCATGGTCAACACCGGAAACAGCATGGCCAGCCCGGCGGCAAAGAATGCCGGCAACCCGACCGCCCACAGCAACGCGGGTTCTGCAGCACGTGCCAGGTAGGCGACATAGGCCAGGCAGCTCCCCAGCATCAAGCCATAGGCACAAGTAATCAGCTTGCGCGCTTCCCAAAGACGGGAGAGCTGAGCTGAGGCCAAGGCTCCCGCGCTGGCCCCAATCACCAAGGGCACGAACAAGGCCGCAAACGCGGTCTCGGGCAGCTTCAAGGTATGGGTAATGAAATCAGGCGCGGCACCAATCAAAAATGCCTGCGCACCGATCAACAAGCTCAAAGCCAGGCTCATCCCCATAAAAGGGATATTGCGCAACAAAAGCCATAGCTCGACCCGCAACTGCGACCAGACCAAAGGCTGACGTCTGGACGTCGGCAAGGTCTCTGGCAGGCGCAGCGCACACAAGCAAGCCGCCAGCGCGGCCAATACGGCCAGCATCCAGAACACCGAGCGCCAGCCCAGATGGGCGATCAACTGCCCGCCCACAATCGGCGCCAGCGCGGGCGAGACATTGAACACCAGCACGATATAAGAAAATGTGCGCTGCGCTTGCTGCCCCTGATAGCAATCACGCACCATGGCCTGCCCGATGACCAAGCCAGCTCCGGCGGACAAACCCTGCAAGACACGGCCCGCCAACAAGAACGAGAAGCTGGGCGCTACAGCCGCCATCACAGAACCAGCCACATAAACCAGCAAGGAAACCAGCACCACTGGCTTGCGTCCCCAGGCATCGGAGAAGGTACCGTGCAAGAGCAACATGGCCGCATACGCAGACATATACACACCCAGGGTCTGCTGCACGCTGTGTGGCGGCACATTGAATTCCTGTTCCAGAGCGCTGAATGCAGGTAAATAGGCATCAATGGTGGCCGGTGCCACGCAGGCCAGCAGGCCCAACATCAAAACCATCAAGGGATACGGAGGAAGCAGGAAAGGCGGCACAGTCAAATACAAAAAGAAGCGGCCCACAAGGGGCAGGGTCTTTCAGCATGAGCGATGCAAGCACCGTCGGGGAATGCGCAACGCTTGAAGAGCTTTGGGCAATGACGGGACAGCCTAGTTCAATTCGCTGGGTGAGATGCCATAGCGCTCACGGAATGCCGTGGCGAAGTTGGTGGCATGGCGATAGCCTACATAGTGCGCTGCCTGCTGTACGCTCCAGCCTTGTGCCAGATACTCTCGCGCCAGTTCCAGCCTGCGCTCACGCAGCCAGCCAAATACCGAGCATTGATAGACCGCCTGAAACTTCACCCGCAAAGTGCTGGGACTCATGCAGGCCAGTTTGGCCAGATCTGCCAAGGTGTAGTCCTCGCCAGGCGAATGGTAGAGGCGCTCTCTGACACGTTCGAGCAATTGCCGGTCGCGCGCGGAGACGGGGGAATCTTTTTCTGTTTCTCGGGCCAGGCCATCCAGCGCATGAGCCAGCACTTGCAAGCTGACCCCCTCCAGCAACAGATTGTGCAAGGTGCCCTGCCAGGGACTGTCTATCAACTGATCGATCGCGCTCAACAAATGCGGGGGCACCGCCCAGCGTTGCAATCGTATCCGCGAAGAACCCATGACGTTGGCCAGCATCTCTCCCAAGGGCGAATCAGCCAAGCTGTCAGGCGTATGTAAAGTGATGTTCAAGCCACGCAGGCGCTGCCCAGCAGGATGAGTTCCTGTCATGGCCACCGCGTCCGCATGTGCAATGGTGGCCCCACTTTGAGCCATCATGCTGACCGTTTTCTGGCTGGCGAGCTGAGTCTGCGCCCGACCCTGCAACATGACAATGGCCGAGAACTGCGGCGCGGCCAAAGAGGTCGCCTGGTATTGGTGGTGAGTGATGATGTCTGAAAGCACCATCTTCATGCCGGGCCGGACCTCGTATTCCTGCACGCGCCCTTCGGCAATACAAACCTGCTCCATGTCCTGCTTGGGACCGTTGTAATCCGGCAAGCAATAGCGAAAACCCGTCGGACTACCGAGTCGGTCAAAGTCCGATACCGTAAATCTGATCATAGGAGTGTGGGAGCAAGCAGCCCGAGCCAGGCCCGCAAATAATTCTTTAATGGCGCGGATGGCAGGAAAGAGTGAAATAGGCCACATGAGAATAGCACACATTCTCAATTATATGGCGACTTCCACATTCCCCTTTATGCCACAACTATTGCCTTTTCAAGGACCTATATGCCAATAGCCGGGCACCCTATAAGCATGCTGCTATAATCCGCCCCGGCAATTAGTGATCCTTTTGCCACTACCTTTTTTGCAAGAAGAATCCTTCATGAATAACACCGTGCCAAGTTTTGGTCGGCGTCAATTTCTCAAAATTCTTGGTGCTGGGGCAGCTGCGCTGTCAGCTACCGCGATGGGACTTTCGACAGCCGCCGCTCAAGTTCCTGCAGCCGTCCGGCCCTACAAACTGCTGCGCGCCAAAGAAACTCGCAACAACTGTACGTACTGTTCAGTCGGTTGCGGCATCCTCATGTACTCCATGGGCGATGGCTCCAAGAATGCGAAACCCCGTATCTTTCACATTGAAGGCGACCCGGATCACCCGGTCAGCCGTGGCTCGCTCTGCCCGAAAGGCGCAGGCCTGCTGGACATGATTCATTCCAAGAACCGGCTGCTGCACCCCGAATACCGGGCGCCCGGCTCCAAGGAATGGGTCAAGATCAGCTGGGAAGACGCTACGCGACGCATTGCCCGCTTGCTGAAGGACGACCGCGACGCCAACTTCATTGCCAGGAACGAGAAAGGTCAGGTCGTGAACCGCTGGCTGTCCTCAGGCTTTCTGGCCTCCTCGGCAGCCTCCAACGAAACCGGCTTGCTGGACTTCAAGTTCACTCGCGCTTTGGGCATGCTGGGTATCGATTGCCAGGCGAGGCTCTGTCACGCCCCCACCGTCTCGGCCCTGGCCCCCAGCTTTGGGCGCGGTGCCATGACCAATCACTGGGTGGACATCAAGAACGCCAACGTGGTGATCGTGATGGGCGGCAATCCCGCCGAAGCCCACCCGGTCGGTTTCAAATGGGTGATCGAGGCCAAGATCAAGAACAAGGCCAAGGTCATTGTGGTGGACCCGCGCTTTAACCGCACGGCGGCCGTGGCGGACATCTTCTCGCCCATCCGCGCTGGCTCGGACACCGCCTTTTTGATGGGTATGGTGCGCTGGCTGCTGGAGAACGACAAGATTCAGCACGAGTACGTGCGCTCTTACACCAACGCCTCCCTGATCGTGCGCGACGACTTCACCTTTGACGAAGGGGTGTTCTCGGGCTTCAACCCGCAAACCAAGGTGTACGACAAGTCCTCCTGGACCTATGCGGTGGACGAGAACGGCGAAGTGATGCGCGACATGAGCATGACGCATCCACGTTCCGTGCTGCAGCTGTTGAAAGCCCACGTGGACCGCTACACGCCCGAAGTCGTGGAGAACATTACCGGCGTCAAGCAGGCCGATTTCCTGCAGATTGCCGAAATCATTGGTTCCTGTTCGGCCAAGAACAAAACCCTGACCTGGCTGTATGCGCTGGGCTGGACGCACCACACGGGTGGCGCACAGATTATTCGTGGCGCTGCCATGATCCAGCTTTTGCTGGGCAATATCGGCATGGCTGGCGGCGGCGTGAACGCCCTACGCGGCCACTCCAATATCCAGGGCTATACCGACCTGGGCCTGCTGTCCTTGCGTGTGCCAGGTTATATGAACCTGCCCTCGGACAATCAGCAGACGCTGGCGCAGTATCTGGAAGAAACCACGCCCAAGGATGTGTTGCCCGGTCAGGTGAACTACTGGAAAAACACACCCAAGTTCTTCATCTCCTTGCTGAAGAACCTGTACGGCAAGCACGCCACGCCAGCCAACGATTTTGCCTTTGACCTGCTTCCCAAGTGGGATCGCAGCTATGACATGCTGGCCTACTTCGACATGATGTATGAAGGCAAGGTCAACGGTTACTTTGCGCAGGGCTTTAATCCGCTGGCCGCGATGCCGGACAAGAACAAGACGTCCAAGGCTCTGTCCAAGCTGAAGTTCCTGGTTATTGTGGACCCGCTGGTCACCGAGACCTCGAACTTCTGGCGCAATGAAGGCCAGTTCAACGACATCAAGACAGAAGAAGTGATGACGGAGGTGTTCCGCCTGCCATCGAACTGTTTTGCTGAAGAGGACGGTTCCATCGTGAACTCGGGCCGCTGGTTGCAGTGGCACTACGCCGGGCAGCAACCTCTAGGGCTGGCCCGTCATGACCCCAATATTCTGGGCGAAATCATGATGGAGTTGCGTCGCCTGTACGAAGAGGAAGGCGGTGCCTGTCCCGAGCAGGTTCTGAGCATGACCTGGGACGCCGATACTTATCACGACCCACACTTCCCGCATCCCGAAGAAGTGGCCAAAGAGGCCAATGGCTATGCGCTGGCTGACGTGTTCGACGACAACGGCAAGCAGATCCTGCGCAAGGGCCAGTTGCTGGACAACTTCGCGCAACTGCGCGATGACGGCACCACGCAAAGCTACTGCTGGGTATTTGCCGGCTCCTGGACGGAGAAAGGCAACCAGATGGCCAATCGGGACAATACCGATACGGGCCTGGGCAATACTCCCGGCTGGGCCTGGGCCTGGCCGGCCAACCGGCGCATTCTGTACAACCGTGCATCCATGGATGAGATGGGCAATCCCTGGGATCCCCAACGTCAAATCCTGCATTGGGATGGCAAGCAATGGACCGGGGCCGATATTCCGGACTTCCCGGCCAACCTGCCTCCCGGTAGCCCTGCTGCCCCGTTCATCATGCTGCCCGAAGGTCTGGGCCGCCTGTTCTCGGAAAAAGGCATTAATGACGGCCCCTTCCCGGAGCATTACGAGCCGGTAGAAAGCCCGATTGCCAAGAACCCGCTGCACGAAAAGGTGACACACAACCCAACGGCACGGATTCTGTCCAATGATGCCGAGCGCATGGGCAACCGTCACGACTATCCGTATGTGGCCACCACCTACTCCATTACCGAACTGTTCCGCCACTGGACCAAGCATTCCTATCTGAATGCCATGTTGCAGCCTGAACAGTTTGTGGAAATTGGCGAGCAACTGGCCGCTGAAAAAGACATCCGTCACGGCGACACCGTCAAAGTCACCACCAAGCGTGGCTACATCACAGCCAAGGCCGTGGTGACCAAGCGCATGCGGACCCTGACCGTTGCGGGTCAGGAAGTGCAGCAAATTGGTATCCCCTGCCATTGGGGCTTTGAAGGTGAAACCCGCAAGGGCTTTCTGGCCAATACCCTGGCCCCCGGCGTAGGCGATGCCAATACGCAAACACCGGAGTTCAAAGCCTTTCTGGTCAATGTCGAGAAAATGAAGGGAGCCACGGCATGAATTCGCAAAACATAGTGCGCCGTTCGGCCACCAACTCGGTCACGCCTGCGCCGCAGGTGCGTGATCACCAGATGGAAGTCGCCAAGCTGATTGACGTGTCCATCTGCATTGGCTGCAAGGCTTGCCAGGTCGCCTGCAATGAGTGGAACGACTTGCGCGGCCAGGTCGAGGAAAACGTCGGCGTGTACGACAACCCTAGCGACCTGAGCCCCGACAGCTGGACCTTGATGCGTTTTACAGAGCACGAGGACGAAGCCGGCAAGCTGGAATGGCTGATACGCAAGGACGGCTGCATGCACTGCGAAGACCCCGGCTGTCTGAAAGCCTGCCCGGTTCCTGGTGCAATTGTTCAATACGCCAATGGCATTGTGGATTTCCAGTCCGATCTGTGTGTGGGCTGCGGTTACTGCGTGGCGGGCTGTCCTTTCGACGTACCGCGTATCTCCAAGAAGGACAACAAGGCCTACAAATGCACGCTGTGCTCGGACCGCGTCACCGTGGGCCAGGCACCCGCTTGCGCCAAAACCTGCCCCACCGGCGCAATTGCGTTTGGCTCCAAGCAGGAAATGAAAGATCTGGCCTTGAGCCGTATCGAGGACCTGAACGAGCGCGGTTATGAAAACGCTGGCCTCTACGACCCGCAAGGCGTAGGTGGTACCCACGTCATGTACGTGCTGCAACACGCGGACGATCCCCAGCGCTATGCCGGTCTGCCCAAAGACCCGCACATCAGCTCGGTGGTCGGTGGCTGGAAAGATGTGCTCAAACCCGCTGCAGCGGTGGCAGGCGCCGTGGCTGTCGCAGGGATGGCAGCACACTTTATTGGCGTAGGCCCGAACAGTGTTGACGAGGACCACGAGGACACAGAGGCAAAGGCATCTGAAGGAGGCGATCATGGCCAAGAAAAATAATCTTGTTCTGCGCACCAAATTCCCCGAAAGACTGTGCCACTGGGCAGTGGTGCTCTGCTTCTTTCTGGCCGCAACGTCAGGGCTGTCCTGGTTTTACCCTTCTTTTTCCTGGCTCAGTTCCTTCCTGGGCACACCGCAACTGGCCCGCGTCCTGCACCCTTTTCTAGGGATCGCGGTTTTCGTCGGCCTTTGCTATATGTTTGTGCGTTTTGTGAAGTACAACTTGCCAGCAAAAACTGATCTGATCTGGTTCCGTAATGTCAAAGGCGTGATCCTGAATAACGCCAAACAGCCTTTGCGTATCGGTAAATACAATGCCGGTCAGAAAGTGCTGTTCTGGCTGATCATGCTGTCCATCGTCACGCTGCTGGTATCGGGCCTGATCATGTGGCGCGCGTACTTTGCCGAGTTCTTCAGCATTCCCGTGTTGCGCCTGGCCATCCTGATCCACTCGGTCGCCGGAATTGGTTTGATCTTGCTGATTCTGGGCCATATCTATCTGGCGATCTGGGTGCGCGGCTCCATCACCGGCATGGTGACCGGCTATGTCTCCAAAGCCTGGATACGTCATCACCACGACCGCTGGCATGATGAATTGCAGGCTGCAAAAAAAGATGCGAAGGAAGGCAAGGCATGAACGAAATCCCTATCGTCCGCTCCGTGCCGTCGGAAGCCTCCACCCGGCATTTTGATCCCATCCTGCGGCCCGAACTGCACGAGCTGTACACCGCCCGCGCAGCCCGTCTGCGCGAGCTGGCTCAAGGCCATGAGCTTGAGGCCTATCTGCAGCTGGCTGCCGATATTGCTCAGGCACAGGCCCAGGTTTCGGAACAAGCCCAATCGGATGCCGATGCCGTCGATCCTGTTGCCATTGCTCGTCAGGGTGCCTGGACAGCGCATCTGGACGCCCTGCTGGAGCAGCTTGCTCCCAGCGCCTCGCCCGCTATCAGCCCTCATCTGGATGCGCTGCGCGCCATGAGCACCCAGGCACGTCGCGAGGCAGGCCTGGCCTTGGCACAAAACCAGTTCGACGCCGTCTCCCAGGCACTGGCTCCGTTTTTATGGGCCGCCTTGTCTCTGGAAGTTGCCCTGGCCGCACGAGCTCTTCCCTTGCCTGCAAACAGCAAGGAAGAGTCTGCCAGTTGTCCGGTTTGCGGTGGCGCCCCTGTTGCCAGCCTGATCCACAAAGGCACGCGCCAAGGCTTGCGCTACTTGCACTGCTCCCTGTGCGAGTGTGAATGGCATATGGTTCGTGCCAAGTGCACGAACTGCGCCGACGCCGGCGATCTGGACTATCTGAGCTTTGAAACGACCGAGGCGGTCGTCCGTGCAGAAAGCTGTGGTCACTGCCATAGCTATCTGAAAGTCATCTCACAGGAACGCGATGCGGCAGCAGAAAGCGTCGCCGATGACCTGGCCAGCCTGGTGCTGGACGATGCTGCGACCGGAGAAGGTTATGGTCGCACGGGCTTGAACCCCTTCGCCTTGCCCGATCAGGCCCTGTAAAGAAACGCCCGGACTGGCCCAATGCTGATCCGGGCTTTTTATATATCCGTTTCGCTACCCGCCTCACACTCTGTGCCAAGCACACTCCATACCCTCCCCTCGTGGCTGCACCATCACAAGAACTGGCAGCCAAGCCCTGATACCGATGTGCAAACTCCAAATAGCCAGCAATGGGTCATCGACAGCAGAGCATTAGCGCCCTCATCATATAGATACGATTTGTAGTCCGGATATTTGTTTTCTACCAGTCGGCACACCCTATAATCAAGAATGATTCCTGTTCAGCATTCTATATTCCGACCCTGATGAAGACCTCCCTGCCCCGCTTTCTGATCAGTGCCGCCACGCTCTGCCTGGCGTTCACACTTCCCTCCCACGCCCAGCAAACCCAGCGCCCCTGGAACGAGGCAGCCGGTCCCTCCATCGTGGACCAGCAACAAAGCCTGTACCGCTTCGAGACGCTGATCATGTCCTCGGAAGACGGCAAGCGGCACTACAAAATACAGATAGGCACCCCGAACCGCCCCGCCCCCGCACGCGGTCATCCGGTGATTTATATGGTGGATGGCAATGCCGCCATGGCCAGTATTGATGTGGACGACCTGAAAGCCATCAGCGCCTTGTCTGCCCCGGTCCTGGTTGCCATTGGCTACGACACCGAAGCGCGCCACGATGTGATTGCCCGCGCCTTCGACTACACGCCTCCCGTTACGGAAAACGGCGTCAGCAAACCTGTGGAAGTACGGGGCCGTTCAGGCGGCGGTGCAGATATTTTTCTGGACTATATAGAAACCCACATCAAGCCTGCCGTGGAAGAACGCGAGCCTATTGATCGCTCCCGCCAGACCCTGTGGGGCCACTCTTACGGCGGCCTGTTCGCCTTGCACACCCTGTTCACCCATCCTGATCTGTACCAGCGCTACGTGGCGGGCGATCCCTCCCTGTGGTGGTATGACGGGATTCTGGTCAAGACGGCTCAGGCTTTTGATACAACGCTGGCCAAGGACAAGCGCATTGCCATCATGGTGGGCGGGCAGCGCCGCAGTACCTCCATGAGCAATGCTGCGGCTCAATGGTCCGCACAGGATATGGCCAAGCATTTGCAGGATGCAGGGCTGAACGTCAGCTACGAAAACTTCAGCGACTTGAACCACGGGCAGATGCTGGCCGCCTCCTTGAAGCCTGCTCTGCGACTTGCGGCCCAGCCGTGATGCCTTCAAACCAAAGGCATCACCACTGATCGCTCTATCAGCGCCCTGCCCTCAAGGGCGCTGAGCTGCACCTATAAAGCCGCCGTCCGGCAACTTCAAGACACTGAAAGGCGCGGGCTCAATGACCGCTCCCTTGGCGTGAATGCCATCAATGACGGCGCCCATATTATCCAGCGACAAACCGGGCGTGAAAGCGGTCGCCTTCTCCCATTCCCCATTAGCGGTCTGCACAAAGACAGCACCATTATTCATGGGGTTGTTGACCGACAGAACAATTGCTTCGTCTCCCGCTTCGCCCTGCAACAAATCCACAAATACCAGCAAGCAACCGGCGTGGTTACCCGGAGTTCGAGTCTCGCAAGCCTTGGCCAGATAGGCGATGTCCCAACCTGGATAGGTTTCGATAAAGGACTGACGTAAAGGATGGTCAGCCGGAGAGCTGGGCAAGGAGCCCAAGAGCATCTGCCGCGCCTTGTCCTCACCGATGTCCCAGACTTCGAGCTCTTGATCCGGCACAGCCTCCTCAGGCTTATCCTCGGACTTCCCGACCAGCAAGTTCTTCTCAACCACATAGTCCACGGCCTTTTGCCCTGGCAGTCCCCAATACATTCTCATTTCCGTATCCGGGAACTCATCCGCGCTTAGCGTGCCGGCCTCCAGCCGGGCCACTTGCGAAGCCGCCGAGATCGCTTCGGGAGAGCCGATGCGAAGCAGCCAGATAATGGCCAGCACTATCAGGGCCAACGCCATCCCCACATTCGAACGGCGTACTCGCGCCATCCAGTGTTGAGGGTGGCAGGCAGCCCAGAAGTAACTCAAACCATAGCCCGCTGCCACCAGCGCTGCTGTCATGACCAGAACACGACTGGGGGTCCAACCATATTGAGCAACCCGCGCCCAAATCGCCCACAAGGCAACGCCTGCCAGCACGGGCATGACAAAACCCAGTAAACGGGCCGAGGCGCGCAATAAAGGGTTTGCGCTGGCATTCGTATCCTCGTCCGCAACAACAGAAGACACCAGAGTCGACGCCCCCAGAACAGCCGCCACGCACAGGGCGGCCAGTGGCAAGCCCTCACCCGTACGCCAGGGCAAGGCGACGATGAACACCACCATCACCACCAGCAAAACAGGGGTCAGCAAACGCAGCAGTTTCAGCAACAGAATGGGGGACAGATAGCCACCATCCGAGTCCGAGGCCAGAGCCAGACCGGCTCCCACCAAAGCACCAGACACCACAGCCGCAACCGTGGGTTCCAGCAGAACATCCCCTAACAGGGTGATGCCGACAAAGCTGAGCAACATATGGCACGCCATCAGCACGCCCCAGGCCAGGCCGCAGAAGAACAATGCGACGGCCCAGGAACACACCATGGACCAACTCAGCTCGAACAGGCGACGGTAATCAGCCCAATCGCGTGGACGCTCTACCAGAATGGCAAGAAATGGCAGAGTAATAGTCGCCAGCAGCCCCATTGCCACCCACATCTGCGGTGCCCGCCAAAAAAGGGCGACCTCAGCATATCCCCCTTGCGCCTGCAAGATCAGCGCCGCGCTGGCCACTCCCAGCCCCAGGGACACCAGCAAGGCCTTGCGCACAGAAATGTGCATCAGCAAGGTGAAAGAGGCCACCCCAAAGATTCCCACCGCCAACAGCAAGGACACCCAGATATGCTCACGCGGCGCGGGCGCCATCATCAGATTGCTGAAGGCCACCCATTCAAGCAGGCCCAGCACTGCACCGGCCAGACATAAAGTCAGCGTCCGCCGGTTTTGTAAGGAAGAAAGTGAGATCGCGGTCATGGAGAGTAAAAAGCAATCGATTCAACAATGACAGCAGATGGAAGAACACCATTGCTGACGGCGTCAGGACATAGGGTGATAAGCCATGTCATGCCCTGCGAAACCCGGCTAGTTTAGTACGCTGAAGGGCCCACTTTCTGTCCCGGACAGAACTGCTCTTGTAAGCAGACGTTAGGTCTGAAATATGGGCGGCTTACACGCGACCTGGAACGATCAGCACCCCGATCCGTTCAGCCAGATCCAGCACGGCATCGTAGCTGGCCGGGTCTTCGCTCAAGCTGTGGGATGGGCCTTGAGGCTTCAAGGCGCTTTTGGCAATGCGGTCCCCAAAGAGCATCACGGCCCGTGCCGAATCATCCTGCCGGGACACCCAGCACAAGCCTTGGGCCTGCGGACATTGCCGATAAATCGCAGCAGCCCACAAACGGGTTGCCGGATACTGATCTTTTTCGGTGTCGATCAGTTGCTTGCGTGTCACACCCAGTTTCCTTAGCGGGACACTGGCCAGATCGACCAGAACCAAAGGCGCATTCAGCAGCACGGTGGAATGCACCTGCCCCAGCAGCTTTTTCTTGTCATAACTTTTAAAGCCAGCGGCGTGCGGCACGTCATGAAAGACGGTTTCCATCATGGCGCAATCGCGGCTGGTGCCACCGTACAAGGTGGGAATGGCCCTGCCCTTCTCATCCTGAATTGGACTGAAACGGGCATTGCCCTGCATACCTGGGTTGAACTGGGTCGCCAAATACTTATCTTGATGAACGCGATGCAATAACTGCCCTTTGGGCCACTCCATCAAGGTCAAACGCAGCTCACCACCTGGAGCGGAGATTGCCGATCCCCCCTCCTGCGGAATGTGCTTTTTATCAGCGGCCGCGGGCGACGCTGGCTCAGCCATGAGCCACGGCTTGTACTTCGTCTTGAGCAGCGGCAATGACCTTTTCCGGTGCAGACATCAACAAGTCCTGCGGCCGCTTGCCACCCAAAAAGCTGTTGCTGGACATGAACCAGTAGGCCATGCCCCAGCTATCTTTATGCCCGGCCAGAATCTCCAGAACCTGAGCCAATGGTTTGGCAGGACGGAAGCTGGTAGCCGGGTCCAGGCCATAGCCAGGAAAGTAATCCGCGCCACCATGATTGATGGCAAAAATCTGCCCCTGCTTCTTCCACTTATTAGGCTGGGCGCTAGGGTTGCGGGTGCTTAAGCCCGCCAGTTGCGCCACATCAGCAGCACTAAGCCAATCCCCGCTTTCCAACACCGCGGTGCGGGCCTGAACCAACATGGCGGCTTCTTTCAGCAGACGGGGCGATGGTGGCGTGCGGGGCACCAGCACTTCAGCCAGACGCTCCAGCGACTCCTTGTCCTGCCGCTCCTGCAAGACCTCGAACATGGACGAGGCTACATTGGTGAAGTTCTCTGCCAAAGCCTTGAAAGCGGCGGGTTTGATGTGATCGAAAGCCAGCACCAGCACTTGTTCTGCCTTGGATTTGCCCAAACTTACCTTAACCTCTTTGGGCGTACCCACCAGGGTCGAGACGCTGGGACTACTTACCAGGACGCTCATGGATAGACTCCTTGAAGGTTATTTATGATGATTAATAATAGCATAACCCTGATAATCCAAAAACCGACCTGTACAAGCAGGCAGCCTAGCCTCAGCTACGTCCTTATCGCTCGTTCTGACACGCATCAGGCAGACGCGGCACCGCTGCCCTGCCGCATAAAACGGAACTCGCGCCATCAAGAAGCTTAACTCCCCATTCCTATTTCTCTTCCCTATCTCTATTAGCGTCGTTGCAGCCCCCCATTGAGCAGACGAAAAAAAAACCTGAGCCGGCACAGCACCGGACTCAGGCAAAAAGGTTTCCGCTGTTAGCGGTCTATCAGAACGCGGCGCTGTAAATAGCGAATGCGTCGTCTTCAGTCACGTCGCGGGGGTTGTTGCCCAGCAGACGGGTTTGTTTCATGGCTTCCTGGGCCATACGGCGCAGGTCGCTTTCCTTGATGCCGACTTCGCGCAATTGGCGCTCGATGCCGGTATCAATGGCGATCTGTTCCATAAAATTGATGAAGGCTTCGGTCTTGGAGGCCTCATCACCCTGGATGCCGGGGATCAGCACTTCCGCCAGTTCGGCATACAGCGGGGCTGCGGCCGGGGCGTTAAAGCGCAGAACGTGTGGCAGGACCAGCGAATTCGACAAGCCGTGTGGCACGTGGAAAATACCGCCGATCGGGTAAGCCAATGCGTGTACGGCACCCACGGGAGCGTTCGCAAAAGCCTGACCAGCCAGCGTGGCACCCAGCAGGATGTCCTGGCGAGCCTCGGCATCCTGGCCGTTGCGACAAACGTGCACCAGCTTGCTGCCAATCAGACGAAGAGCTTGTTTGGCCAGGTTGTCCGACAGCGGGTTTTTCAGAATACGGCTGGTGTAGGCCTCGATGGCGTGCACCATGGCGTCGATACCCGTCGCCGCAGTGATACGCGGTGGCAAGCCCAATGTCAGTTGCGAGTCCAGAATGGCCAGATCAGCGTACAGCTCGGGCGCCACCACACCGGATTTGGTGGTTTCGCCGGTGGTCACGATGGAAATAGGCGTCACTTCCGAGCCTGTTCCCGCCGTGGTCGGGATCTGCACCAAGGGCAGGCGCGAGCCGCGCACATTATCAATGCCGTACATCTCTTGCAGGGGCTGGTCCGAAGCCAGCAGGACAGCCAGCAATTTGGCCACGTCCATGGACGAACCGCCACCCAGGCCAACAACGATTTCCGTTTTGGCCTGGCGAGCGCGCTCGGTTGCCTGCAAAACAATGTGCTCTGGAGGATCGGCAATAACATCGTCAATCACTTGCACGGTCCAGCCGTTGGCTTTCAGATCAGCCAGGGCAGGATCCAGCAAGCCGCTTTCGTGCAGGAAACGGTCAGTCACCAGACAAACGCGTTCTTGCGAGTAGCGCTTGCGCAGGATCTGACCGAGCCGGGCAGCGGCTCCGCTTTCAACATAAATAGCGGGGGTGGTTCTGAACTCGAATGCCGACATGGGCTTTCTCCTTATGGTATGGCGGGCTGCGGTACTTCGATACGGCCGCGGTCCATCCGGTAGGTGTAATCAATCACATTGCCTGCGTGCTGCAAGTCAGCACCGGACAACAAGGCACTGAAGCCCTCTTTGCTCAACTCGCCCACCACTTCTGCAATACGCTTGGACAGCGCAGGAGCAACACCTTCAAAAGGCTCGTCCAGCAAAAGCAGCTTGTCAGCCGTCATCAAGGCACGGCCAATGGCGACCAGCTTTTGTTGACCGCCCGACAATTGCAGGGCGCGGCGTGGGCCAAATACTTTCAACTCAGGAATGATGCGCCAGACGCGATCCAGACGCTCTTCAATGTCCTGGGACTTCAAGGCCCAGGCGGGCAGGCGGATGTTCTCTTCCACGCTCAGCTCGGGGATCAGCTTGCGATCCTCGGGGGCAAAACCCATGCCCAGGCTGGTGCGACGGTAAGCGGGCATCTTGGCCAGTTCCTGACCATCAAACATGACCGAGCCATTGTCCACGGCCAGCAAGCCCATCACGGTGCGCATCAGCGTGGTTTTACCCGCACCGTTACGGCCGGCCAGACCCACGATCTGGCCTTGGCGCACTTGCAGGTTCACCTGGCGCAAGATGCTGGTGGGGCCAATACGTACATCCAGATTTTTGACATCAAGCAGCATTATCGGCCTCCTGTTTATTGCGTCCCACCGGCTCGCCGATGATGTATTCACGGACCTGCTCATGAGCCAGCACTTCGTCCGGAGTGCCGTTGGCCAGAATGGTGCCGTCGTAGAAAGCCAGCACGCGATCGCTGTAGCGACGCACGATTTCCATATCGTGCTCCACAAACAGAACCGTCACGCCTGCATCACGAACCACTTTCATGACACGGTCCATCACTTCAAATTTCTCGTCACTGGCCACACCACTGGTAGGCTCGTCCAGCAACAGCACTTTAGGCTGGGCCACCATGGCCAAAGCAATGTCCAGCAACTTGCGAATCCCTTCAGGCAAGGTGCCTGCCTGGGACTGGGCGAAGGCGCTCAGACCGAAACGCTCCAGAATCGCACTGGCTTCGGACAAGGGCTGCTTGGCCACCCCCAGGGCAATTTCCACGTTTTCCAAGGCGTTCAAGGAGGTGAACAGCTGAGGAATCTGGAAAGAACGGGCGATCCCCATGCGGGTCACTTCCCGGGGTGGCAAACCCGTGATCTCGCGACCGGCAAAAAAGATATTGCCGGAGTCCGGCTTCATGTAGCCGGTCAACATGTTCACGAAGGTGGTTTTACCTGCGCCATTGGTACCGATCAGGCCCGTAATGGTTTGCGCATGGATATCAACGGTCATATCGCGCGCAGCGTGGACAGCGCCAAACTGCTTGCACAAACCTTTAGCAGAAATCAAGGGTGACTGACTCATGAGCGGGCCCCTGTCGGTGAAGAAGAATCGTTGGAGGTAGCCGCTGCATTGCGACGGTTCAGAATACTGATCAGGCCACCGGGCAAGAACACAATCAGGGCCAACATGCTGACACCCATGACAATCTGCCAGGTGTTAGGAGCATATTGATAAGCCAGTGTGCGGATCAGTTCCAGGCTCAGCGCACCCAGGAAAGGTGCGTAAGCGTTACGAGTACCGCCCAGCACAGCAATAAAGATGAACTCGCCCGAGGTGGTCCAGAACGCCAGTTCAGGGTCCACGTGACCGATGCTCAGCGAGGACAAGGCACCTCCCAGACCAGCCAGAGCCGCCGCCAGCACGTAGCTCAGGTGAATATTGCGGTAAGCCGAAGCACCCAGGTATTCAACGCGAATTTCATTGTCCTTGATGGCTGGTCCCAGACGACCGGCACGGCTGCGCAGGAAACCTTGCATGGCCCACAGCACAAAACCCACCAGCACCACGGTCAGGACAAACACGCCTGGACGCGAGAGGGTTTCAGCAAAGGCACCCCACATGAAGGAAGGCGCGTGCACGTTAAAGCCGTCACTGCCACCCAGGCTGGGGTTACGCACCAGCAAGCCGTACATGATCATGGACAGGGCCAGGCTCAGCATGGCGAAGAAAATATCGCGGTAGCGAGCCAGCAAAAACCCCAGAACCCAGGCCAGCAGCGCAGCGCAAGCAGCGGCAAATGGCAGCAGGATCACGGCTTCACGCCAGTCCAGGTAGTTCATGGCCATACCGACACCATAGGCGCCGATGCAGTAGTACAAGCCTTGACCAAAAGAGGCCAGGCCGGAGCGCAGCAAGAGCACCACGCCCAGGGCAACCAGGCCCTTGGCCAGCGCCACCGTGATCAGAAACTGCCAGGATGGCAGGCCAAAGCCCACAATCAGGGCGGCCACCGTAATGACCAGGGCAATCATGCCCTGCTTAAGCGTAATGTTGGTCTTGTTCATATCTTTCGGGCCTCGGCGGCAGCAAACAATCCTTTAGGACGGACGGCCAACACCAGTGCCATTACCGCGTAGATGGAGAAGAGTTCGATTTCAGGCCAGTAATGCACGGCAAAAGAGCGCACCAGGCCCACAATCACAGCGCCCAGAGCAGCACCAGGCAAGGAGCCCAGACCACCGATCACGACCACGGCGAAAGCCATCACGATGACTTCCACGCCCATGCCGGGAGCGACAGAGATGGTAGGAGCCGTCAGCGCACCACCCAGGGCGGCCAGCGTGGCACCAGCAATAAACGTCAGCAGGAAGTAGCGTTGCACGTTAATGCCCATGGCCTGACTGACTTCGCGGTCATGAATCACGGCCAGCAAAATGCGGCCTTGACGCGAATACTTCAGGAACAAGGTCAGGAACAGGCCAGCCAGAATGGCTGCAACAACAATCACAAAGCTGTAGGTGGGGTAGAACAGGTCGCCGAATTCGACGTTACCCAGCAAACCATAAGGTTCGGCGATCACATAAGGATCCACGCCCCAGACCAGCTTGACGGTATCTTCCAGGATCAGGAAGACCGCGTAGGTAATCAGCAAAGAGACAACAGGTTCTTCTTGGTAGAAGAAGCGCAGCAGGCCATATTCAATGACCAGCCCCAGCACCAGACCGGCAATAAGCGCGGCCAGGATCAGCATCAAATAGCTGCCGTATGGGCTTTGATCGGTGGAGAGCCACTGCGTCACCATGGTGACAGCGGTATAGGCGCCAATGGTATAGAGGCTGCCGTGGGCCATGTTCAGGATCTTCATCACACCATAGATCAGCGTGAGTCCGACCGCGACCAGAAACAGCCAGGCGGCGTACATGATGCCATCTATTAGGGCAGCAGAAAGAAGAGACATAGTCGGTTTCTGTGGAAAGGGAATAAAAAATGCCACCACGCCACAAGCTTGGTGCGCTTCTCCTTGGGGGAGGAGCCTTTACCTCGCAAGCAACTGGGCGGTAATGCACATACCACTGCGACGCCTTCGGTGTCCCCCTTACAGGGAGCCTTAACCTTGAGAGCGGCCCGGCGGTAAAAACCGGACATGCAAAAAACGGTCTTGCATGCCCGGATTGTCAGGGCAGCGTCCTTTTCAGGACGTCTGCTCGGATCAGTACTTCAGACCACCCTTGATCCAGTCGATGGACTTCACGCCTTCGGGTGGAGTGACTTCTTCAGGTTTGAAGTGACGCAAGTCGGTGTAGCTGATCACGCCTTTATCGTTTTTCACCACGCCCAAGGTCGTACCTTGAACAGCCTGGTGACCTTTACCCAAAGACATGGTCACGTCGCCCGATGGGCTCTCGAAGGTCAGGTGCTCGAATGCAGTAACCACTTGTTCGGTGGAAGGGGTTTTGCCTTCGTTGGCAGCCTGGGCTTTTTCGTAAGCCGCTTTCAGACCCAGCAGAGTTTGCGTCATCTTGTAGGACGGGTAGCTAGGATCTGCATTGAACTGTTCGCGGTAGCTGGCACGCAACCAACGGTTCAATTCATTGTCAGGAGCGAAAGCAGCGTGCGGGCCGCGAGCACCGATGATGGTGCCAGTCGGGATCTGGTTATTGGCACGGTGTGTTGCCGTTTCACCGGCGGTCAGCACGGTCAGGGTGTTGCGGAACAGACCGCGTGGCAGAGCCTGCACCACGAAGCCCTCCAGATCACCACCCCAGAAGCTGGAGTGAATCACTTCAGGACGGGCAGCCATCAAGGACGAGATTTCGGCGTTGTACTGACCAGCGCCCAGCTTGGGCATTTGCGAGGTCTTGGCTTCTACACCGGGCTTGAGGGCTTGCAGTGTGCCTTCAAAGTCGTGCCAGGCGTCCTGGCCCCAGGCGTAGTTCTGGTTGATACCGGCGTAGCTCTTCAACTCGGGGTTGCGCTCCAGCACAAAGCGGGCAGCAGCCACGTTGTCCATGGTGGCGTGAGCCACCGGACGGAACACGTATTTGTAGCTGGCATCTTCAAACAGACGCGGTGTGCCGCAGTCGAAAATCAGGGTCAGTTTTTTCAGCTCTTCAGCAACGGGGGCCACGGCCAGGCAATCACCCGAGGAGATGTAGCCAACCACGATGTCCACGTTCTGTTGCTGAACCAGGTTGCGGTATTCGCTGACCTGTTTGGCGGTGCCGCCGTTCTCGTCAATGAAAACCAGTTCAATCGGTGCGCCACCCAGACCCTTGGTGTTGTAAGGGGCAGGAACTTTACCTTCATTCAATTGGGCAGCCGTCAGTTCAGCGGCATTTTTGGCTGGAACGCCAAAAGGACCGGAAGCGGCGCCGGACAAGAAAGTCACCACACCAATCTTGATGGGTTTGACATCATCAGCGTTGGCAGTCGTGCTGGCCATCAGGCCAGCGGTGGCCAGTGTCAGGGCCAAAGTCAATTTTCGTGGGGTTGCAGACAGGATAGACATAGCGTCTCCTTTATTTAGCTTATTGTGGGGTTCTGCTGATGGGGTGCTCTATATAAGAGCGGCCCCCTTCGCTGCGCTGAGCGCGGGCATGTATCAACTTACAGCTGCTGGCACATGTATTTGATTTCCAGGTACTCATCGATTCCGTAACGGGAGCCTTCGCGACCCAGACCGGATTGCTTGACGCCACCAAAGGGAGCCACTTCGTTGGAAATCAAACCGGTATTGACGCCAACCATGCCGTACTCCAGCGCTTCGCCCATGCGCCAGGCACGTGCGTTGTCGCGGGTGAACAGGTAGGCAGCAAGACCATATTCGGTGTCATTGGCCATCGCGATCGCTTCGGCTTCGTCCTTGAAGCGGAACAAAGGCGCCACAGGGCCAAACAATTCTTCGCGGGCCACGCGCATGGCCGGTGTTGCATCACCCAGCACGGTGGGCGAGAAGTAGGTACCGCCCAGAGGATGAGGCTGGCCACCTTGCAGAACGCTGGCGCCATTTTCAACGGCGTCGTCAATCAATTCGCGCAAACGATTGACGGCTTTTTGCTCGATCAAAGGACCTTGCTCCACGCCCTCTTCCATACCGTTGCCCACTTTCAGGGCAGCAACCCGTTCGCTCAGGGCTTTGGCAAAGCGATCGTAAATACCGTCTTGCACCAGGAAGCGGTTGGCACACACACAAGTCTGACCGCTGTTGCGGTACTTGGAGGCCATGGCGCCTTCGATGGCGGCGTCCAGATCCGCATCGTCAAACACGATGAACGGGGCATTACCACCCAGTTCCAGCGACAGACGCTTGATGGTTGGAGCACACTGCGCCATCAACAAACGACCCACTTCGGTGGAGCCGGTAAAGGACAGCTTGCGCACAATGGGGCTTTCCGTCAGAGCGGCGCCCACCACACGGGATTGACCGGTGACCAACTGGAACACACCAGCAGGGATACCCACGCGCTCGGCCAGTACGGCCAGCGCCAGGGCAGTCAGGGGAGTCAGGTCGGCAGGACGAACAATAATGCTGCAACCGGCGGCCAGAGCTGGCGCTACCTTGCGGGTAATCATGGCCGCAGGGAAGTTCCAGGGAGTGATGGCAGCGCACACACCGACAGGCTGCTTGACCACCACAATGCGTTTGTCCGCTTGGGGGTGGCCGACCACGTCGCCATATACACGCTTGGCTTCTTCGCTGAACCATTCCACAAAGGAAGCGGCGTACAGCACTTCACCACGAGCCTCGGCCCAGGGCTTGCCCTGTTCCATGGTCATGATGGTGGCCAGGTCGTCCGCGTTGGCAACCAGCGCATCGAACCAGGCGCGCAACAGCTTGGCACGCTCGTGCCCGCTACGTGCCTTCCACTCGCGCTGGGCCACTTCAGCATCGCTGATGACCGCTTCGATTTCCGCTGTGGCCAGGCTGGCGACATTGGCCAGGCACTCACCCGTAGCAGGATTAAGAACGGCGAAGGTATTGCCATCGCCTGCCGAGACCCAACCCTGAGCGGTCCAGGACTGATCTTTTGCCAGGCTGGGATCCTTCAGTTTGCTAATCAATGATGCCGCGATATTGTTCATTATGCTGAACCTGTTTCTCTTATAGTGAACTTGGTAGAATTATAGGAGCCGAAAAATCGCGACGTCAACGAATCGGCTTACGGGTTTACCCGTAGAACATCAGTCACCGTATTTTTTGTTTTGGGGCATTTGAAGGCACAATGTAGAGTTGGCATCCCGACAGCAAATCTGGCCTAATTCAGGGCCTGTACGCCTGGTCTGTAGGCTGATTGCCCTATGAGATGCTTCTGGCTGTGCTGACAGAACCCTGCCCCTGTTCCCAGAGTTCAGCCCTGTCCATCCGGGCTTATTGGACTTCCTGTGTGTCGTTATGGAGTTAGTCGTAGTGGAAGAGAAGAAACTGGTTCCGGCTGTAGTACGTGCAGTCACCGTGCTGGACGAATTGGCGGCCTCGCCGGAGCCCCTGTCATTTACGGACCTGGTCAAACGCCTGGGTATGCCCAAAAGTTCCTTGTATGGTCTGTGCACCACCTTGCTGGATCTGCACCTGATCCGTAAGCTGGAAAATGGCAGTTTCACCCTGGGTACACACGTGATGGGCTGGGCCAATGCCTTCCTGTCTCAGCTGGATCTGACGCAGGAGTTTTTTGCCGCTTGGGACGATATGCGCGTCCTGCCCGAAGAGACCATCACCCTGTCCATTCTGGATGGCGAAGACGTGGTCTACATTGCCTGCCGCAACGGAACCCGCCCGCTGGGTTTCACCTTCCGTGCCGGGATGCGCTTGCCTGCGGTCTATACCGCTACCGGCAAAGCCATGCTCAGCACCTTGCCGGGATCGGAGCTGGAGCAGGCCTTGAATCACCCCTGGCCCGAACCGCTTACCGTGCATGGCCCGCGCAGCAAGGAAGACTTGATGGTGGAATTGAACGATGTGCAGCGCCTGGGATACTCCGTGGACGCCTGTGGCGTACGCGACGGCATGCACTGCTTTGGAGCTGCCGTGTTTGATTCCAATAACCGCGCTGCCGTGGCCGGAGTGGCCGTCAGCTTGCTGACCCAGGAAGCCGATGAAGCAGCCCAGCGCCGTGCCGGTGAAGCCATGCGCAAGCTGGCTAATCGCCTGTCAGAACGCCTGGGGGCGTCGCGCAAGGCATAAGCTTTTTCCAGCCTGCACAGCACGTTATAAAAACAAGGGGCGGCATCAGCAGCCCCTTTTTGTTTGAATTATTTCTTGATCCAGAAGGCGGTAGCGGCATCTACCCTGAAGTTTGTTTATAAAGCGCAGGCCTATGAACCCTGGCCTGGGCTGTCACCCCCGCCAGGCCTTGCAAGAAAACCAGTAAATCGCAGGAGCCCCCTGCACTGCCAGCCCTACTTGCTTGCTTGCTTGCTTGCTTGTCAACATCCAATCATCTTCCCCGCTTTCTATTTCCCAGCGATCGGCCCGCAAACGGTAAACTGTCGCTAAATCCTTTATTTTGCAGTCCTTTTTGATGTCACCCATCGTGCCCCATACCTCTTTCAGTACCCTCCCCCTTCTGCCTGCCTTGCTTGAAACCCTGGATAGCCTGGGTTTTGAAAAAATGACGGCCATTCAGGAACAAAGCCTGTCCTTGATTCTGCAAGGCCGCGACCTGATCGCCCAAGCCAAGACCGGCAGCGGCAAAACCGCCGCGTTTGGCCTGGGTCTGTTGCAAACCCTCAACCCCAGCAAGCTGACTCCGCAAGCCCTGGTGATCTGCCCCACGCGCGAGCTGGCCGATCAGGTCACCACGGAACTGCGTCGTCTGGCCCGCCAGATTCCTAACGTGCGCATGCTGACTTTGTGCGGTGGTGTGCCTTCACGTCCGCAAACCGAAGCCTTGCGCAACGGTGCGCACGTGGTGGTGGGAACGCCGGGCCGTATTCAGGACCATCTGGAGCGCGGCAATCTGGACTTGTCCGCCCTGAAAACATTGGTCCTGGACGAAGCCGACCGCATGGTGGATATGGGCTTTCACGATGACATCGTGGCCATTGCCTCGCACTGCCCACCACGCCGTCAAACCCTGCTGTTCTCGGCCACTTATCCGGAAAATATCCGCAAGCTCAGCGCCCGCTTTCTGAAAAACCCTGCAGAAGTCAAAGTGGAAGCGCTGCACGATGCCAGCCAGATCGAACAGATCTTTTATGAAGTTCATCCTGAGCAACGTCTATCTGCCGTGGTGACCCTGCTGGAGCACTTCCGCCCCGCCTCTACCCTGATTTTCTGCAACACCAAGATGCGTTGCCAGGAAGTGGTGGAAGAACTGCAATCCGAAGGCATCCAGGCCCTGGCTCTGACCGGCGACCTGGAACAACGTGATCGCGACGAGATTCTGGTGCAGTTCTCCAACCAGAGCTGTGCCGTGCTGGTCGCGACCGATGTGGCGTCACGCGGTTTGGACATTCAGAATCTGGGGGCCGTCATCAACGTAGACGTCACCAAAGACAGCGAAGTGCATATCCATCGCGTGGGTCGGGTCGGCCGGGGTGATCAGAAAGGCCTGGCCCTGAATCTGGTCTCGCGCAGCGAACAGCGCTGGGTGAAGTTGATCGAGGAGTTCCAGGGCAGCGAAGTGAAATGGAGCAATCTGAAAGGCTTGCGCCCTCAGTCCAAAGAGCCGCTGCGCGCACCCATGATGACGCTGGAAATTCAGGGTGGCAAAAAAGACAAGCTGCGCCCCGGCGACCTGCTTGGTGCCCTGACCCGCGATGTGGGCCTGAAAGGCGAGCAGGTTGGCAAGATTGCGATTACCGATGCCCGTTCCTACGTGGCGCTGGACCGCAAGATTGCACGTCAATACTTTGACCGAATTGCCAACGCCAACATCAAAGGCCGACGCTTTCGCATGCGCTTTGTAGAAGATAAATAAATAGGACAGCGACAGTCCCTGAACCAAGGACCGGCAACGCCAGCACCATAACCTATTGGAAGCAATAGCCAGTGCCGTTGCCGAGTCTGCAAGCAGCAGCTCGTGCCATACCAGGCAGTTATTAGCTTAGGCAGCTAATTATCAAAATAAATGCCGCAGCCAAAAAAAATATATAAACTACCTTTCAAGCCCAAAAGCGCCGCACGCTCCCACCGGAGCACACTAAAGCACACCCTTATCCAATTTTAAAAAAGGGACAGAAGCCTGGAATCATTAGCCAATTAACAAGCTATAAGCAAAAGGAACAGCCATGAGCAACCACGTTTTTTCTGCAACCGCAACGTTAATAGACCAACTAAAGATTGAATGCACTTCCAGGGATTTTTCCATTGTTCTGGATGAACCCGGCAAGAGAGATAATGGCAGCGGCGGGATGACTCCCCTGGAGGCCCTGCTTTCAGCAATTGGCGCCTGTAAATGCATTGCTGCAAAAAGCTTTGCAAAGAGTCAAAAAATTGACTTAATCGACATCAAAATCGAGATGGACGGTGAAATAGACACAGATGGCTTCTACGGGATCAATAAAGAGGCCAAAATGGGATTTCATAAAATTACGTGCAAATACTATATCCAGGCCAATAACAATGATGAAGAAATAGAAGAATTCGTCAATTTCATTGAAAGAACCTGCCCAGTTCTGGACACAATAATAAATACGCCTGAACTGTCAAACGAGATCCACATTATCAAACAGTAAGATAGAGCCCGTATTTTTGAAAAACGCCCTCGCCTGTATGTGCAACTACATACAGGCGATTTTGCTGGGAGCCAGTTTCAAATGACTGGCAGCCGAGGGGCCCGAACCGTGCCAGCGAGCCAGCTCCCGTATACGTTCTATCAGGCTGACCGCAGCCTCGCTCATGCAGCCAGTATCTCGTGGATAGGCCATCAATAATTCACAGCGCGGGCCGCCACCGATCAAGGGGCGCGACACCACATTCTTGGGCATGAAGTATTCCGCGTAGGTAGGCAGCAAGGTATAACCCAGGCCAGCAGCGACCAGATTAATACTCATCAGGGGGTTGGCCGAGTTATAGGTGTGCTCGGGCACCACTTTATGATGAGCCAGATAGCGGGCCAGCACATCGTGCATGGAGCGGCCATAGGAACGATCCACCGCAATCATGGGCAAGCGATTCAGGCGTGCCGGCGGGATCAGACTATAAGCCTCCAGGCTATGCCCCTGAGGCAGATACACTCGCAAGGGCTCATCCAGCACCACTTCGCTGAACACATTGGTGGCGCGCACCGGGCCGCGCATGAACCCCAGGTCCAGCTCGCCACGCGCCAGCGCTCCCTCCTGCTCATTGGAAGTCAGGCTGCGCAACACTACATCGACCTGAGGAAAGGCTGCGCGAAAAGCGGGCAGCACTGCTGGAAAGATACGCACCTCGGCCGCGGGCACAAAGCCTATCGTCAGCACTTCCCGCGCCTGCGAGGCCGCCTTGCCGGCTCGCTGTACGGCCTCCTCCACCTTGTGCAGGATCTCGCGCGCGTCATCCAGAAAAATCACACCTGCTTCGGTCAATTCGACTTTACGGCGCGTGCGGTTCAGCAAGGGATAACCGATCTCTTCTTCCAGATTTCGGATCTGCTCGCTCAAGGAGGGTTGAGAGGTATACAGCCGCTCGGCAGCACGGGTGAAATTCAACTCTTCCGCGACTGCAACGAAGTAACGCAAGTGTCGCAACTCCAAGTTTGTCTCCTGTCAAATTGATCGTTCCCTGCCCGGAACGTACCCGCACAGCGTTGGACGCAGCCTGCTGTGAGGACCAAAACAAGCCTTTCTTTTAGGCACTATTGTCGCCGCTCCCACGCCCTGAAAAGCAGACCCAATCTTCAATGCTGCAGCGCAGCAATCATAGCTAGCGTAAACCCTAGGTGTCGCCAAAGCCGCATCAATACTGGCCTGAAACCGAAACCCACATGCAAGCAAGGGGTTTTAGAGGGACTTATCGGGTTTGCCGATCACCCGATCTAAAGCAAGTATTGGTCGGATTCATTTCAAGCTTCTACATTTTGCCGCTAGCGACAAAAACCTGTTTTGCAAAAGCACGCATTGCAATAGCGAGGAGCAAACGATGGGAATCAACCCTGAAAAAATCGAAGCCTTGGTCGATGCACGTAATGGACGCGTCACCCCCTCCATTTACACCGACCCGGATATTTATGAGCTGGAGCTGGAGCGCATCTTTGGCCGCACCTGGCTGTTCTTGTGCCACACCAGCCAGATTCCCAAAGCGGGAGACTTCTTCAATACCTATATGGGCGAGGACCCGATCATCGTGGTTCGTCAGAAAGACGGCTCGATCAAGGCCTTCCTGAACCAATGCCGACACCGCTCCATGCGCGTCTCTTATGCAGACTCGGGCAACACCAAAGCCTTTACCTGTCCCTACCACGGCTGGAGCTACGGCACCAACGGCGATCTGGTGGATGTACCGCTGGAGCCGCGCGCTTATCCGCAAGGCTTGTGCAAGGAAAAGTGGGGCCTGCAGGAAGTAACCCGCGTCAAAGTATACAAAGGCCTGGTCTTTGGCAATTGGGACGCCACAGCGCCTGATCTGGAAGAGTACATGGGCGACATTGCCTGGTACCTGGACGGTGTGCTGGACCGACGCGAAGGCGGCACTGAAATCATCGGTGGTGTTCAGAAATGGACCATCGAATGCAACTGGAAATTCCCCGCCGAACAGTTTGCCTCCGACCAGTATCACGCCCTGTTCTCGCACGCCTCTGCCGTGCAAGTGCTGGGCCAGAAACCCGGTGACGAGGACAAGGCTCTGGGCGCCGGACAAACCGCACGCCCGGTTTGGGAAACCGCCAAGGACGCCGTCCAGTACGGCCAGCGCGGCCATGGCAGTGGCTTCTTCTTTACCGAGCAGCCTGACGCCAACGTGTGGGTGGACGGTGAAGTCTCCCAGTACTTCCGCGACACCTATGCCGAAGCCCACGAACGCCTGGGTGAAGTCCGCGCCCTGCGCCTGGCCGGTCACAACAATATGTTCCCTACCCTGAGCTGGTTGAACGGCACCGCCACACTACGCGTCTGGCATCCCCGTGGTCCTAATCAGGTAGAAGTCTGGGCCTTTTGCATTGCCGATGCAGCCGCTCCCGACGATGTAAAAGCCGCCTTCGAGCGCAGCGCTACCCGCGCCTTCGGTCCCGCCGGTTTCCTGGAACAGGACGACTCCGAGAACTGGGCTGAAATCCAGAAAATCCTGCGTGGCAAACGCGCTCGCGGCACGCAACTGTGCATGGAAATGGGCTTGGGTAACGAAGGGCTGCGCAGCGATGGCGTACCCGGGGTGACCAATTACATCTTCTCCGAGACCGCCGCCCGTGGCCTGTACAAGTACTGGGCCGACCTGATGGTGTCCGAAACCTGGGATGAAGTACTGGAACGCAGCCGTGCCTACGAAGAGGAGCTGGTGAAATGAGCGCCGTCATTCAAGAGCCAAGCCAAGCTGCCATCGTCGACATGCAGCTGCATCACGAGATTGCCGACTTTTTGTACCAGGAAGCCGAACTGCTGGATGACTGGCAGTTCCGTGACTGGCTGGACCTGCTGTCCGAGGATGTGCACTACCACATGCGCAGCACGACCAATGCGCAAACCCGCGATCGTCGGCGCAGTGTGCAGCCACCGAGCACCTGGATCTTCAACGACAACAAGTTCCAGCTGGAGCGCCGCGTCGCACGTCTGGAAACCGGCATGGCCTGGGCGGAAGAGCCACCCTCCCGCACCCGTCACTTTGTGAGCAATCTGCGTATCCGCCCAACGAGCGATGGCCAGGGCTACGAGATCCGCAGCAACTACATCCTGTACCGCGCTCAGAAAGAACGGGATGAGACCTGGTATGCCGGCAAACGCATTGATTGCGTGCGCCGCAGCGACAACCGCTTTGGTTGGGAGCTGTATGAACGCGAAATCGTTCTGGATCAGGTCGTCATTACCTCCCACAACTTAAGCGTTCTGTTCTGAACCCGCTTATTTTCCGATGTTGATTGATATGACCCGCATTACTGCATGTGAAACCGGTGCGCTGGCCGATGGCGAAGCACTGAAGATAGACACCCCCGAGCGCCAGATCGCCTTGTTCAATATCGCTGGCACCTTCTACGCCACGGACGACCGCTGTACCCACGGCAACGCGTCCATGTCCGAAGGCTATGTCGAGGACGACGGCACCGTGGAGTGCCCCTTGCACGCTGCCCGCTTCTGTCTGAAAACGGGCGCGGCACTGTGCCAGCCCGCCACGGAAGCGCTGCGTACCTATCCGGTCATCATCAGCGAAGGCATGGTCTATATCGATCTGGAGGCCCAGGCATGAAAGGCTGGCTTGAAAACGAAGTCGCACTGATCACCGGAGGCGGCTCCGGCCTGGGCCTGGCTCTGGTGGAACGCTTTTTGAAAGAAGGGGCCAAGGTGGCCGTGCTGGAACGCTCGGCAGAAAAATGCGCCCAGCTGGAGCAGCACTTTGAAGGCAAGGTGCTGGCCATCCAGGGCGATGTGTGCAGCGCGGCCGACAATCAAAAGGCCGTGGATGCCACAATGGCCCGCTTTGGCAAGCTGGACTGCTTTATTGGCAATGCGGCCGTCTGGGATCACGGCGCACGCCTGATCAACACCAGCATGGAGCAATTGGACAAAGGCTTTGATGAGCTGTTTGCCATCAACGTCAAAGGCTATCTGCTTGGGGCCAAAGCGGCCGCCGCCGAACTGGTGAAATCCTGCGGCAGCATGATCTTTACCTTGAGCAACTCCGCCTTCTACGCCGAAGGCGGTGGCCCTTTGTACACCGCCAGCAAGCACGCGGCGGTCGGTCTGATTCGTGAACTGGCATTCGAGCTGGCCCCCAAGGTACGCGTCAATGGCGTGGGCCCTTGCGGCATGAAAACCGATCTGCGCGGACCGCAGGCTTTGGGTCAGCAAGACACCCGCATCATGGACTCACGCTCGCCCGATGCAATCAAGGCCATCCTGCCCCTGCAGTTCTTCCCCGAACCAGAAGAATTTACCGGCCCCTTTGTGCTGCTGGCATCACGCCAGAACAACCAGACGCTGACCGGCGTCATGATCAATGCTGATGCGGGCCTGGGTATCCGGGGCATCCGCAATGTGGCTGGCGGTCTGGAGCTGTGATGCAAGCACCACATATCCTCATTATTGGAGCTGGGCAGGCCGGTACCACAGCAGCCGCTGAACTGCGCAGCCGTGGCTTTCAAGGCTCGATCACGCTGGTCGGTGATGAGCCTCATCTGCCCTATGAGCGTCCGCCGCTGTCCAAGGACGCCTTGCTCAACCCCGAACAGGCCCAACTGACACTGCACCCCGCAAGTTTCTACCAGGAACAGAATATCGATCTGAGACTGGGCGTACGTGCTGTGGCCATTGATGCTCAAGCTCGTCAGGTCAGTCTGTCCAATGGTGACAGCCTGAACTACGACTCGCTGCTGTTGGCCACCGGTGCGCAGGCTCGACGCCTGCCCGAACTGGATGCCTTGGGTTCTGTATCGCATGTGCTGCGCACCCTGGACGATGCCCATCGCATTCGCGCCCAGATCAAACCCGGTAGTCATGCACTGCTGGTAGGGGCTGGCGTGATTGGTCTGGAGCTGGCCTCCAGCCTGGTCGCCATGGGCGCAACTGTCGAGCTGATCGACCCGGCCACCCGCATCATGTCGCGCAATGCTCCCGAAGTCTTGAGCGATTACTTGCTCAGCGTCCATCAAGCGCGTGGCGTCCACATTCATCTGGGCACCCATGTCGAGCATGCAAGCCTTGAAGCTGAACAAAAAATTGCTTTGACACTCAGCAACGGCAAGACACTGCGAGGTGATCTGCTGATTTACGGCGTAGGCGTCACCATAGACACCTGCCTGGCTGACAGTGCCGGGCTAAATACCGAGCAAGGCGCCGTGGTCATTGATGAGCATGGCCGCAGTTCCTGCCCAGGCATTTATGCCGCCGGCGACACCACCGTTCAGATCGGACTGGATGGCCGCTGGCAGCGGCAGGAAACCTGGGAGAACGCCAACCGCCAGGCCGTGATGGCTGTGTGCCACATGCTGAACCAGGAACCCGCCAAAGCCACTCCCTCCTGGTTCTGGACCGACCAATGCGACCTGAATATTCAATTCGCCGGGGAGATGCAGGCGGCTCATTGGGTCCTGCGTGGCTCACTGCAGCAAACGCCATTTGTGCTGATCGGCCTGGACCCGGAAGGTGCCATCTGTGGCGCCATCACCGTCAACCAAGGTCGCGACATGCGTCCCTTGAAGGAATTGATTGAACAAAGAGCCATCTTGCCATTGGAGGTCTGGGCCGATACCACCCAGGCCCTGCGCAATCTGGCCAAACAGGGGGCGAGCCTTGCGCTTGCCGCACAAGCCGCGGCTCCATGCGTCGCGGCCCCTTCACACTCATAAAACAGGAGACCGGGATGCAGGCACATCTGGAGTGCTTATCGCACACCCCCTTGCTGGGTCATCACGACCCGGCACAGGCCGTGCTGGACGAAGTCTTTGCAGTACAAAAAGCCGCCCGCGAGCGCATTGCCGCCTTCAAACCGGATTTGATCGTGCTGTTCACGCCCGATCACTTCAATGGTTTTTTCTATAACGTCATGCCCAGCTTTTGCATCGGCACAGGCGCCCATGCGATTGGGGATTTTGGCAGTCTGGCCGGGCGCTTGAACGTGCCCTTTGAGCTGGCTACCGACTGCGCCACCCATGTCATCAATAGCGGTGTGGATGTGGCGATTTCGCACGATATGCAGGTCGATCACGGTGCTGCCTATCCGCTGGAGCATCTGGTAGGCAGTCTGGATCAGTACCCGGTTATTCCGGTGTTCATCAACTCGGTAGCGGCCCCCCTGCCCACGTTCAAGCGTGCACGCCTGCTGGGTGAAGCCATCGGTCAATGGGCCCGTTCTACCGGAAAACGCGTGCTGTGGCTGGGTTCCGGCGGGCTGTCCCATCAGCCACCCGTGCCCGTTTACGCCGAAGCGCCCGAACCCGTGCGCCGCTCCCTGGATGGCGAAGGCTACACCCTATCGCCCGAAGCCCGTGCCGCTCGCACCCAGCGCACGATTGATGCTGGCAAGGCTTTCACCCAGGACCCCTCGGTGTTGCATCCGCTTAACCCCGAGTGGGACCAGAACTTTCTGGATCTGCTGCAAACGCAAAGCTATGCCCAGCTTGATGAGGTCGCCAACGACGCGGTCTCCGCCCTGGCAGGCCGCAGCGCCCACGAAGTCAAAACCTGGGTAGCCGCCTTTGCCGGGCTGTCGGCCTATGGCCCTTACGAAGCAGGCCATCGCTACTACCGCGAAATTCCCGAGTGGATTGCCGGTTTTGGCGGCTTGTCCGCCCATCCCAGCAAGAACTGAAATCCACCACAACAAAACATCAGGAGATTGTCATGAGTCTTAATGAAGCTGATTACAGCCGTTTCGCGACCGTGGTCGAGGAAGGCAAGGAACTGCGCATTCACTACAACGATCTGGGCCAGGGCGAACAGACCGTCGTCATGCTGCACGGCTCGGGCCCCGGTGCAACCGGTTGGGCCAACTTCAACCGCAATATCGAACCCCTGACCCAGGCCGGCTATCGCGTCTTGCTGATTGACTGCCCCGGCTGGGGCAAGAGCGACTCCATCGTCAACAGCGGTTCGCGCTCGGATTTGAATGCCCGTGTCGTCAAAAGCATCATCGACCAGTTGGGCATAGCCAAGATTCACATGCTGGGCAACTCCATGGGCGGACATAGCTCGGTGGCCTTTGCCCTGACCTGGCCCGAACGCGTGGCCAAACTGGTTCTGATGGGCGGCGGCACAGGTGGCATGAGCCTGTTCACCCCCATGCCCAGCGAAGGCATCAAGCTGCTGAACGGCCTGTACCGCGAACCTACGCTGGAAAACCTGAAGCGCTTTAACAATGTCTTTGTGTTCGATGCCAGCGTCCTGACCGAAGAACTGCTGCAAGCCCGTCTGAACAATATGCTCAGCCGCAAGGATCACCTGGAAAACTTCCTGAAATCCCTGGAAGCCAACCCGCGCCAGTTCCCCGATTTCAGCCCGCGCCTGCCCAGCATCACCGCCCCCACCCTGATCATCTGGGGCCGTCAGGACCGTGTCGTTCCTTTTGACACCGGCCTGCGCTTGCTGGCGGGTATCCCGAACTCCGAGCTGCACGTCTACAACCAATGCGGCCACTGGGCGCAATGGGAACACGCCGAGAAGTTCAACCAGCTGGTGCTGGACTTCCTGGAGCGTTGAGATGAGCGAATCATCCATTGAACTGCTGGACACGCTGGCTGCCCGCCTGCGCCAGGCCGAACACAGCGGTCAGGCCATTGAACCGATTCGCGCTCTGATCGGTGAAGACAATGCCCAGGCCGCTTACGACATCCAGCGTATCAATATTGCTCGTGGCGTAGCGCAGGGACGCCGCCTGACGGGCCGCAAGATCGGTCTGACCAACCCCAAGGTGCAAAAGCAGTTGGGCGTGGACCAGCCCGACTTCGGCGCCCTGTTTGCCGACATGGCCTATGGCGATGGCGACTCCGTCCCCTTCGAACGTGTATTGCAGCCCAAGATCGAGGCCGAAATCGCCCTGATTCTGGAGCGCGACCTGTCCCACGCCGACACCAGCTTTGCGGATGTCGCCACCGCCGTAGGCTGGGTCATGCCTTCTTTGGAAATTGTGGGCAGCCGCATCGAAAACTGGGACATCCGCTTTGTCGATACCGTGGCCGACAACGCCTCCAGCGGCCTGTATGTGCTGGGCGGACCCGCCCGTCGCCTGGATGGTCTGGACCTGCGCGCCGCCCGCATGACTCTGCTGCGTAACGGCGAAGCGGCCTCCAGCGGCAGTGGTGCCGAGTGCCTGGGCCACCCCTTTAATGCAGCCGCCTGGCTGGCCCGCACCCTGGCCAAACTGGGTGATCCGCTCAAGGCCGGGGATGTCATTCTGACCGGCGCTCTGGGCCCCATGGCGCCGGTGGCCAGCGGCGATCACTTTGAAGCCGTGATCGAGGGCATAGGCTCGGTATCGGTCACCTTCAGCGCAGGCTAAGTCCTCTTTGTTCGGAGTAACACACATGACAAACCCCAAAATTGCCGTCGCCATTATTGGCTCGGGCAATATCGGCACCGACCTGATGATCAAGGTACTGCGCCAAAGCAAATACCTGAGCATGGGTGCCATGGTCGGTATCGACCCCAGCTCGGACGGCCTGGCCCGTGCGGCACGGCTGGGCGTGCCCACCACCCATGAAGGTATTGAAGGGCTGTTGAAGCTGCCCAACTTCCAGGACATTCGTATTGTGTTCGATGCCACCAGTGCTGGAGCCCATGCCCGCCACAATGCGCTGCTGCAAGAACACGGCATCAAGGTGATTGACCTGACGCCTGCCGCCATTGGCCCGTACACCGTGCCCGTGGTGAACCTGGAAGACAATCTGGACGCGCCCAACATCAATATGGTGACCTGCGGCGGACAGGCCACCGTGCCCATCATCGCGGCCATCTCGCAAGTCACCCCCGTGCACTATGCGGAAATCATTGCCTCCATCTCGTCCAAATCCGCAGGTCCCGGCACACGCGCCAATATCGACGAGTTCACGGAAACCACCAGCAAAGCCATGCAAGTGGTAGGCGGCGCACAGGTAGGCAAAGCCATTATTGTGCTGAACCCGGCCGAGCCCCCGCTCCTGATGCGCGACACCATCTACACCCTGACTGATCCGGGCAAAGAGGCTGAAATCGAGCAATCGGTTGAAGCTATGGCAGCCCAGGTTCAGGCCTATGTGCCCGGCTATCGCCTCAAGCAAAAAGTGCAATTTGACCTGATCCGGGAAGACCAGCCCATCAATGTGCCCGGTCTGGGCTTGCGCTCCGGTCTGAAAACGTCGGTCTTTATCGAGGTGGAAGGTGCGGCCCATTATCTGCCCGCTTACGCAGGCAATCTGGACATCATGACCAGCACCGCCCTGGCCTGTGCCGAGCGTCTGGCACAAACCCGCTTGCTGACGCAGGCCGCATGATTAGCAAGGACACGAACATGGCACACGATTCACAAAAAAAGCTTTTTATTTCCGATGTGACCTTGCGCGACGGCAGCCACGCCGTGCGTCACCAGTACAGCGTGCAGAACGCCATCGACATTGCCCGTGCCCTGGACCAGGCCAAGGTGGACTCGATTGAAGTGGCCCACGGTGACGGGCTGTGCGGCTCCAGCTTCAACTACGGCTTTGGGGCGCACTCTGATCTGGAGTGGATCGAGGCAGTGGCCTCGGTCGTGCAGCACGCCAAGATTGCCACCTTGCTGCTGCCGGGCATTGGCACCATTCATGATCTGAAAGCCGCCTACGACGCCGGCGCACGCATCGTACGCGTTGCCACGCACTGTACGGAAGCGGACGTCAGCAAGCAGTACATCGAATACGCCCGCTCGCTGGGCATGGATGCCGCCGGCTTTTTGATGATGAGCCACATGACCAGTCCGCAGCATCTGGCCGAACAGGCCAAGCTGATGGAAAGCTACGGAGCAACCTGCTGCTATGTGGTCGACTCGGGCGGTGCCTTGAACATGAACGATGTGCGCGAACGCTTCCGGGCCTTCAAGGATGTACTCAAGCCTGAAACCCAGACCGGCATTCACGCCCACCACAACCTGTCCCTGGGCGTGGCCAACAGCATTGTGGCCGTTGAAGAAGGCTGTGATCGCATTGATGCCAGCCTGGCAGGCATGGGCGCCGGTGCCGGCAATGCACCGCTGGAGGTCTTTATTGCGGCTGCCGAACGCATGGGCTGGAACCATGGCACCGATCTGTACACCCTGATGGATGCCGCCGACGACATTGTGCGCCCTCTGCAGGATCGCCCGGTCCGCGTGGACCGTGAAACCCTGGCCCTGGGTTATGCCGGTGTCTACAGCAGCTTCTTGCGCCACAGCGAAGCCGCAGCCAACAAGTACGGCCTGAAAGTCGTGGACATTCTGGTCGAACTGGGCAAACGCCGCATGGTGGGCGGACAGGAAGACATGATCGTGGACGTGGCCCTGGACTTGCTGCAGCGCCAAGGCGCCACAGCCTGATTCCGAGACTCTAAAAAAAAGTTCTACCCCCGCTCAGCGCTGCCTTGCCGCGCAATGAGCGGGTTTCTGCACCCTGAATTCGGGGCGGGCAGGGGGCAGAAGCAACAAGAAAAACGTCCCGGTCAACCGAGGAGACATAGCAATGACACATACTCAAGGCCGCAGACATGCGGTCATCACCGTGGCGATCTGCTTTCTGATCGCCGTTATCGAAGGCATGGACATCCAGGCCGCTGGTATTGCCGTGAAAGGCGTAGCAGCAGAGTTTGGTCTGGATAAAACCTACCAAGGTTATTTTCTAAGTGCGGGCATTCTGGGGTTGCTGCCCGGTTCGCTGATGGGCGGGCGCTGGGCCGATAAATACGGTCGCAAGGCCGTGCTGATTGCCTCGGTCGCCATCTTTGCCCTGTTTACCTTGTTCACCGCCTGGGTCAATAGCCTGGCCATCCTGTTGATGGTGCGCTTTCTGGCCGGAGCCGGTCTAGGCGCGGCCATGCCCAATCTGATTACGCTGGCTGCCGAATCCGTCAAACCAGAACACCGTGCCCGTGCAGTGGGCATGATGTATGCGGGCATGCCTGTTGGGGCCGCCATTCTGTCCCTGGTCGCCGCCTCCAACTTTGGTGAAAACTGGAAAAACATCTTCTATCTGGGCGGCCTGCTCCCCCTGTTGGTTATTCCTGTCATGGTATGGTTCCTGCCCGAATCACGCGAGTTCCTGCAGGCTCGACAAAGCCCTGCTGTCGTTCAAGGACGCTTCCAGGATCTGTTCAGCAATGGTCTGGCCACCCGCACCCTGCTCTTGTGGGTCAGCTATTTTTTCACGCTGATGGTGGTCTACCTGATGCTGAGCTGGCTTCCTTCCCTGTTCCAGGAACTGGGCTTTAGCCGCAAGGAAGGCAGCACAGCCCAATTCTGGTTCATGATCAGCGCAACCGTGGGCACCGTCTTGTTAGGGTATCTGACCGACCGCTGGCACAAAACCCTGGTTATTGCACTGATGTACGGCGGTATTCTGGCTGGTTTGTTAAGCCTGAACGCCGCATCCGGCCTGACGCAGATGTATTGGGCTGCCGCACTGACGGGTGCGTTTGTGATTGGTTGCCAGGGCGTCTTGTATGCCTTTGGCGGTATTGTCTACCCTACTTCCGTACGTGCCACTGGCGTCGGCACCGCTGCAGCCGTTGGCCGTATCGGCGCAACGCTGGGTCCAACCCTTGCAGGCATGTTGCTTAGCCAGGGGTATGGAGCCGCTGGCGTCATCAGCTCGGCAATTCCCTGCATTATTGTTTCAGCCTTGTGCATGCTGCTGGTAGTCCGTCAGATCAGTCAGGAGCAGGCAAGAGCATCCGGCAGCCCCGCCCTGCCAGCCGCTGGAAAAGCTTGAGAACAGAGCCAATTGCAGCTTGGAATCCAGCTGCAACCTGAACACCAGCCCTCCTGGAGTCAGCCCTTGCATCAAGGGCTGCGTTCTACCTGGAAGACGCACCCCACACATACGTAGTTCCCCAAGCTTGAATTCGTCTTCAAGCTTGGGGGCTGCTCGGGGGGACTGCCCCCTTCTTCAGCGATTTCCGTCTGTGCAATCCACCTGGCCTCACTGGTGGCAATCCCCGACAAGAATGAAAACAAGAATAAAGAATGGCGGGATACAATGGCCGGCTGCTATTTGGCAGCCGAGATTTTTATAGCCAGGCTTGGCGCTGCAGCAGAAAACAACAAGGTGCCTGGCCCTGCACGGAAACACGGATGATGGACACAGTAATTCTTCTTCTGGTCGCCGCAATAGCCCTGCACTTTGTGCGGGCACGGTATCAACGCGGACGCATTATCTTGCTGGGTCGCCACTTGAGCAGCTTCCAGCTGGAACGCCATATGGAAACGCTGACGGAAGGCTATACCCGCGCGATTGGCGAACAGGACCCCTCACGCCAACTGCAGGTGTTGGAGATGTTTGCCCAGACCGAAAACGCGGTAGCCACCCAGATTCAATCCCTGGCCGACCTTCTGCAAAAAGAACCAGCAGAAAACACCCGAGTAGGCATGCTGCCCTTTTGCGTGCCCTATGCCGAACGCATCATCCCCTCCATGACGCGCGACTTCCGCCAGCTATTGCAGATTCATGCTGCCGGGCTGCGTCATATGGTGGACAACCCCGAACAGCTGGACCCAAAAAGCCGGGCCTTTCATCTGTCCGCCGAGCTATACCTGTTTCAACACAGCTGCCACTGGTTCTGCAAATCCCGAACAGTGGCAGATGCACGCCTGCTGGCACGCCATAAGGTGACACATCAAAAGGTGCTGGAGTCCGTGTCCACCCAAACCCGCAATGCCTATTTACGCTGGCAGGAACCCGCCACCAGCAAATAAAAAAAGCGGAGCCCCTTGGCTCCGCTTTTTTCTTCCTGCGTATCAGGGATACACAATCACAAAAGTTGCAGCCGCTTCCAAAGGCCCCGGTCTGACATCTGATTCGGTTTTATTGGGCAGCCGTACATACTGAGCGGTAAAACCGGTAGACAGTACAGCACCATCCGTCAGAGCCGGCCCTACAGAAGGCGCATAACGCGACGGCACCCAGGAGCCTGAAGGCGCAGGACCAAAAGGCAGGGGGTCAGATTCACCGCGATGAAACAAACGTATCCCGACTGCCGGATTGCTTGAGAGCAAATAATTTTTATTCGTTGCACTATCCCTGGTGTCGGTGAAATAGATATTCAGTTTGGTGTCTTTGGTACAACCCGTTCCCTCAATCAAGAAATGGGCTTGCCCTGACGCACCTGAAGAGCGACTTGCACCTGCAGGCACAATCTGACCGGGATCAACGGGTCCCAGAACCACATTTTGAGTCAAGGTACTGGTCGAGAACTTACAGCTGGGCAAGGCAGGTTTGGGCAACTCAGGCACTTGCACGGTGCCGGTCAAAGCCGCCATGGGGTCCACGAACCCATTAATACAAAGCTGTGCATTAGCCGTGCCCTTTTGATTGGCTGTCATAACAAGGACTTTATTGGCTTCAGTAAAGGTCAGTTTGCCGCCTTTATATACCTTGTCATCAATAACCACCAGTTCAAAACTGTAGAACTGGGCCAGCGTGTAACTGGCCGTTGTTCGCGCTCGTAGCACAGAAATCCACGGGCTACTGGAAATAATCGTTCCCTGCGGAGCACTTGGTCCGATTGGCGTCAAAGAGACAGTGGAGGCGTACCCCGCCCAGCGAACGACCAAACCCAACCCTGGCATCCCACTCAAGGGAACTGCTTGATAAGCGTTATCCACTATCTGCCCGCTTGCATAGACATCCACTGTTTCGCCGTGGGCAATGGGCATGTAGTACTCAGCATAGGCAGACGTACGCCCTACAATATCGCCATTTTTAAAGACGGTGCCGCTAGGGGCCATGCTCCAGCTTGAGCGTGCCGTCAGGTCTCGGGACCTGAAACAGCTCGTTGACTGAGCCTGGACCTGGCCCATCCCGACAAGCAAGGCAATGGGCAGCATCAATGCTTTAGCCCACACGAATCGCTGGCGGGAAAACTCCTGTTTCCTGAATATACGGTTCCACATATCACGCATCTCATTCATCAAAATTCGTTTCCAACCCCTATCGGGGCCAATTAATGATGAAATTTTAAAAGCGCAGTCTATTCAATTATTTAAGATTATTCCTAGAGTTATTTCTCCGCTCTTAATTGATACTCAAACCCAATCAAGCTTAATCGTCAAGAATTGCAAACCAAGCAAACAAGCCACTTGACAGAACAAAACAATTAAAAAAAACATTCTCAATTAATAGGACTGCATTTTAAGAATAGTCCTAAATCTTTTCCCCGATTGATTTCCTAAACTTCAATTGTGCCCAAACAGAGCACACTCCTGGGAACCTTAGAGCGCCCCAAGGCGTACAACAAGGTTGCTTCGTTTGTCCAACAATCGGAAGTCAAATCAATCATGAAAAAGATCCTTTTCGGCCTCACTATCCTTTCCGCTTTTGCTGCTGCCGGTGCTCAAGCCGAATCCACTATCGGTGCCCGCGGCAACATCAACTTTGTAGGCAGCATCAACGCTGACAGTTGCACCGTGCGTTCTCCTGGTGCTTCCAGCTCCGGTGCCAACATGCTGGTCGATATGGGCCCTGTGTCGGCCAAGACTCTGGGTACGGAAGCGACGCCCGCTACCTCCGCAGGCGGCATCACCTCGATCTCCAAGAACATCGATATGCAGATCGAATGTGCCACCGGCACCAAAGTTGAGCTGAAGCTGGCTCCTACCGCGACCTCCGGCAAGGGTATTGCTGTCACTGGCGGCGCCCAGAACGTGCAGATCATGCTGGTCAGCGACCAAACCATTCTGGACTTCACCAGCGGCACCGCCAAGCTGGAAGCTCCTTACGCTGACGGCGCCATCAACATTCCTCTGACCGCCTACTACACCCGCAAGGCCGGTGCTGAAGTTGCTGATGTTGTCGGTGGCCAAGCCAACGCGACCGTTGCCTACGAGCTGTCTTACGAATAAGACTGCCTGAACCTCTGGCGAAGGGTGATCCCTTTCGCCAGAACTAACCCCTCAAGGAGAATGAACCATGTCCATCTTAACTTTCAAGAAACTGGCTTTTGGATGTCTGGCCCTGAGCGCTGCGCTATTGAGCAACCAGGCCCAGGCATCCATCTCCTTGAGCGGTACCCGCCTGATCCTGCCCGAGAAGCAGCAAGAAGCGTCCATTGTGGTTCGCAACGACAATTCGCCCATCCTGGTTCAGTCCTGGCTGGAAACGAATACCGATCACGATCAAGCAGAACTCCCCTTTGCCATTACCCCTGCACTGGTCAAAGTTGCCCCTAACGGCCAGCAAGTGATGCGTGTGCTCTATGCCGGTGGTGATCAGGGCCTGCCTCGTGACCGCGAAACCGTGCTCTGGCTGAACATCCAGGAAATCCCGCAACAAAGTCCCGGAGACAATCAGCTGCAGATAGCCATTCGCCAACGCATCAAATTATTTTTCCGTCCTGACGGCTTGCCCGGTTCGGCCGCCCAGGCCCCTGTCGATTTGCAGTGGTCCGTGGTCAACGCTCAGGGCGCACCTATGCTGGAGATCCACAACCCCAGCGCTTACCACGTGTCCATGTCCACCCTGCGCACTGCCAAGGGCCAGGAAATGGAAGACCCCGGCATGATTGCCCCTGGCCAGACCCGTCGCTTGCCCTTGGGTCGCTCCGGCGCACAAGACACCTTGCAGTTTCGTGCGATCAGCGACTACGGCAGCGCCGATCCCTATGAAGTTCGCCTGAACGGCCAAAGCAAAGTTCAGGCCCGCGCCTTGAGCTCGGACACTCCGTAAGCCGGCGGCACGACCCGCCACCCACTCCCCGCTTCTCACGTCTGACCCTTTCGGCTACTGGCACCCGGCCAGTAGCAGGAGCCCTTGCACGTCTTCAAATCGTCAATCACGCCCCCTGGGTGCAGAGTCATGTTCACAAAAAACCATCTGTTCTGCCATCGCGTTCATCCCATCAGCCGCCAGCCACTGGCCGCGTTGCGGATTGCCTTGCTGCCCTGCATGGTATTTGCAGCTTGTGCTGCCCAGGCTCAGACGACCGCCTCCGTTACCGTGCCCGCTCCCGAAGAAAACAAGACAGAGCCCGTACAAGTTGCTGCTCTGGATAGCGGCGATTCCATGGCATTTAACATGGCCTTCCTGCAAGGCAACGCCTCCACCGCCGACTTGCGCACCCTGCTCTCGAGCAGCAACGTCGCTGAAGGCGTACAGCGCGTGGACCTGTACGTGAACCAGCAGCGTACCGGACGACGCGACATCACCTTCAAACGCAACCCGCGTACGGACGAAAACGAGCCCTGCTTTGACCAGGAGATGCTCGAGCAGATCGGGATTGATCTGAGCAAATTGCCCGCTCCCGTGTCGGCCGAGTCCACCTGCTTGCGTCTGCCCGAAATTGTGCCTGACGCCACGGTGGTCTACGAAAGTGCCCAATTGCGTCTGCTGCTGAGCATCCCGCAGATCTACCTGAGCCCCAGCAAACGCGGTTATGTTGATCCTTCTTTGTGGGACGAAGGCCAGACAGCTGCCTTTGTGAACTACGGAGTCAATGTGCGCCGCGATCAAAGCAAAGGCATGTCCGCCACCAACCACCTGAGTGCAGACCTGCGCCTGGGTGTGAACATCGGCCCCTGGCGCATACGCAACAACTCCTACTACACCTCGGGCACCAATCGTTCCAGCTCCTTTACCAGCCAGAACACTTATGCCCAGCGCGATATCGTGTCCCTGAAAAGCCAGTTGCTGGCCGGGCAGACGTATACCCGCTCGCCCCTGTTTGACAGTGTGCGCTTTATGGGTGTGCAGATGCTCTCGGACGAGGCCATGCGCCCCGACAGCGAGCAGGGCTACGCGCCGGTTATCCGTGGCACGGCCGAAAGCAATGCCACGGTCGAAGTACGCCAGAACGGCTATGTAATCTACACCACCAACGTCGCCCCCGGTCCTTTCGCCATCAGTGACCTGGCGCCCTCGGGCTCGAACGGTGATCTGGAAATCACCATTATCGAAGCCGATGGTTCGCGTCGCATCTTGCGCCAGGCATTCTCTGCCCCGCCCTTGATGGTGCGTGAAGGCCGCCTGAGCTATGACATCGCCGCCGGTCAACTGCGCCTGAACGACGAAATGCAGGAGCGTCCCCACTTTGTCAGCGGCTCCATGCTGTATGGCGTCAGCGCCAACACCACCCTGGCCGCCGGGGTGCAGGTCTCCAAAGACTTCAATGCCTATTCCCTGGGGGTCGGCATGAACACCCAGTTGGGTGCGGTCTCGCTGGATGCGACCCGCTCCACCAGTCGTGTCCAGGGCCAGCAATCCCAGGGCACCAGCATGAACCTGCGTTACAACAAGTTCATCGAGGCTACGGGCTCGAATGTGTCCATCAATATGCGTCACGACTTGAGCCGTGGCTATCGCACCCTGTCCGATCACGTCACCGCTACAGAAGCGCCAGCGCACTTGCGTCTGTACGGTCAACGTGACTCGCGCCAGCGCATCGATGCCAATATCAGCCAACCTGTAGGTGGTGGCAATCTGTACCTGAGCGCTTCCTACAACAAGAACTGGGAGAACAACTCCTCCAATAGTTTGTCGGTGGGCTACAGCAACCATTTCGGCAAGGTGAACTACAACCTGTCGTACACCCGTACCCGTAACCTGCAGTCTTCCTTTGGTCCTTCGCGCTCGCACGACAACGCAGTCATGCTGACCTTGAGTATCCCTCTGGGCAGCGGACCAAATGCGCCACAAAGCTTTACCACGGTCAGCCATGACAATAGTGGCAATGCCGTCCAGGCTGGTGCCAGCGGTCTATTGCCTACCGAGCGCGAGATCAGTTACGCCGTTGCAGGTGGCCGCAGTGCTGCCGGTGAAAGCAGTGCCTCGGTCAACGTGGGAACAGCAAGCTCTTTTGCCCGCATGAATGCCGGCTACTCCTATGGTAGTCAGCACAGCTCCGGCAACTTCTCGGCCAATGGTTCGATTGTGGCGCATAGCGGCGGGGTGAACCTGGGTCAGGCTCTGGGCGAGACCATCATGCTGGCCAAAGTAGAGCCGCCTGTAGCCGGGGTAGGCGTATCCAGCCACGCAGGTGTCAAGACCGGCTCGAACGGCTACGCCATCATCCCCAATGCCACCCCCTACCGCAGCAACCACGTCAGCCTGGATACACGCAACGCCCCGCGCAATGCCGAATTCGACAACGCCGTGCAGCAAATCGTCCCTACCCGCGGTGCGGTTGCCCTGGCTACTTTCAAGGCCGAAGTCGGTTACCGCGTACAGTTTGAATTGCGCGATGAGCAAGGTGCAGCGTTGCCCTTTGGCGCCATGGTGCGGGATGCCGCCGGCCAGCAACTGGGCATGACCGACCCGCGTGGCCGTATCCTGACCATGGTCTCCCCTGAACAAATGCGCGGCTATCTGGATATCAGCCGTAATGGTCAGCTGTGTCGCGCCCGCTACGAGCTGGCCGAACAAGCCGAAAGCCTGAACTATCAATTGCTTCGCCTGAACTGTGTCAAGCGTGAACCCGATCCCATGCTGCCCGGCGATCTGGCCAAACAAGGCGCAAGCCAGGACGGAACAGTATGAGGCCCGTTCAGCTAAGAGGCAGCCCCATGCGAGAGAACCTGCCCTGCATGCAGGTTCCTCGCTTTCCCAGCGTCTTGCTGGGTGCCTTGTCCTTAATCCTTATCCTGTGTGCCTCCTTGGGCACCGGGGCATATCTGTATGCATCGGCTACGCACCTGATTTCCGAGTATCGTCGGCAACTGAACGGTGCTGCCGACCACGCCCAATTATTTTTTGACCAGCGTGAGGTCCTGCTGCGCGCCGTGGCCGCAGCAGCGGTTTCTCCCGACACCGTGCAGCTCTCGTCCAATAGACAAAACCTGGAAACGCTCGACACCCCGAATAATGGCTCAGCCGATCACTACGTCTTTTTACTGACGCGCCGCCATTGGAATGCCATCCATCGCACAGGCACCTTGCGATACAGCGAGCTGGATCCTGCCCGAGACTACCGTCTGGAGCGCGACGGCCAGCGCCGGTTCTGGGAACCACAGGTGGATGCGCTAGCCACACGCCTGAACACCATCAATAAACAGCCTCACGCCCGGCAAGTTCCCGTGCTCTGGCTACACCAGGACAATGACTCTTTCTCGCAGTTGGTGGCTTACACCCCGATAGACAGAGAAAACCGTCAGGGAGCCTGGTTGGGTCTTGAACTGAACAATATCGACCGCGCCCTGACCTTGACGCCACCACCACCTGGCACGGAATACATTTTGTTCGATATACGCGGGCAAGCTGTTTTGTACAGCAGCTCCCCGCCTGATGCGTCCGAGTTGCGCTGGGTTCAGCAGGACTACTTTGGTTTTGACGGCAAAGGCTGGCCCAAACATATCATCCTGAGCAAATCCATTGGGACGGGCGGCCTGCGCGTACTCTACGCCCTGCCCACCAAACAGTTATTGCACGATGGCCGCAATGCCTTGATCACGGCCTTGCTGACCCTCACCGTCTTTACCACCGTTGTTCTGGTCGGCGCTTGCCTGATACGGAGGCGCTTGTTGCTGCCTGCGCGCCAGCAGCAACAAAGCCTGGTCGATAGCGTGTCCTTGAATCGCAAGCTGGTTGCCATGGCTCCTGTCGGCCTGGCCCTGGTCGACGCTCAAGGTGAAGTGGTTTTTCAAGAAAACCTGCAGGCACGCACCTGGATGCAAGGTGATGATCAATGGCGTACGCGCTTACCCGGTGAGCATGAGCCCAGCACATGCACCGACGTTACCCTGAAGGACGGGCGCAGTGTACGTGTCCATGCCATCAGCTTGCATTACCGCGGACAGCCCGCGGCTCTGTGCTCCATTATTGACGTCACCGCTGAAAAAGCCGAAGAGGCTGCCCTGCGTCACTCCCGCCAACTGGCCGAGAACGCCAACATCGCCAAAACTCAATTCCTGACCACCATGAGTCATGAAATCCGCACGCCCCTGTACGGAATTCTAGGGACGCTGGAGCTCCTGTCTCTGTCCGAAAAGCAGCAACACCCTTCGCCCTATCTGGACACCTTGCGCCGCTCGGCCGAAACACTGTTCCGGGTAGTGGGTGAATCGCTGGACCTGTCTCGTATTGAAGCGGGGCACGTCACCCTGGAACCGCGCGAATTCTGTGCGCAGGAGCAGGTGGATGAAACTATTGCAGCGTTTGCTGCAACCGCACAAAACAAGGGCTTGCTACTGTATTCCATCACCCCTGTCAGGGCCCTGGTTCCCACTATTGGTGATCCCCTGAAGATTCGCCAGATTCTGAGCAACCTGATCAGCAATGCCATCAAGTTCACCACTTCTGGTCATGTGGTGCTGCGTCTGCATACTGAACCCCAGCCGGGCAACCGCCTGTCACTGCGCTTTCAGATTACGGACTCCGGACAGGGCATCAGTGCAGAGGTTCTGCCCAAACTGTTCCTGCCCTATTTCAGCCTTAACGAAGGTGGTGCCAACAAGCAGCCTGGCACGGGTCTGGGCTTGCCCATTTGTCAGCGCCTGGCCAGCCTGATGGGCGGCTCTCTGTCCGTGGTCAGTGAACCGGGCCTGGGCACCAGTATCACGTTCGAAGTGATTCTGCCTGTGGCCTCCCCGCCCGGCACAGCTCCGGCTCCCGAGTCCAAATTAGCATTCCGCCCCGTCTATGTGACTGGAGACATCCCGGAAATCGTCTCCAACGTCAGCAAATGGCTCCGTCATTGGGGTGCCTATGCCCTGCCCTACACCGGGCAAGTCGCCAAACCGGGGGCCGTGCTGGTGCATAGCTGGCCGTCTTTTGCCACCAGTACACCTGAGTGGACAGGCCGCCAGGTCATGGTTCAACCCAATACCCAGACCCAAACCCCTCAAGCCGATAATCCTGACTGCTTCTACACTGCCTCGACCGCCATGGAACACATCATGCAAGCGGTGCAGCAGGCTCAAGCGCTCGATTGCGCGCCTCAGCCGACCAAAGAGACATTAAAACCCTCCGTACGCCCCCAACGTGTACTGGTCGTGGACGACAACCCGGTTAACCGGCAAATTCTTCAGGAGCAATTAACTTTGCTGGGCTGCACGACTCATCTGGAAGCCAGCGGCGAAGCCGCCTTGACACTGGCAAACAAAGATCAATTTGATATTGTGTTTACAGACCTGTTCATGCCCGGCATGGACGGCTACTCTCTGGCCCGCGCCTTGCGTTCGGAAGGCTACCAGGGACGCATTATTGGCATTACCGCCAATGCCATTTTGGATAAAGACAAAGAATGGTCAGCCGCAGGCATGAATGCCCTGCTGATCAAACCTCTGCCCATGGCCGCCTTGCGCGATAGCCTGCAGCCTCCGACCCTCTAAACCAGCCCGACCAGCCACAAATGCTACGTCGCTACCGCGGCGCAGGGCGGTATGATACGGCAGGAATTGCCCAAATCGGCGACCTCACGGAGAACCATGGCCAACTCACCTTTTAATCGTATGACGCGGCGCTCGCGTGGACACACGCGACTATTGCTTAGCGTTATTCCTGTCTCCTTCGTTTTGCTGGGCGCTCTGGTCGTAGGCGGCCAGCATTTTTTCAGCCAGGAGCGCCATCGTCTGAAATCCGATTTCGCCGTGACGGTGGCCTATATCCACGAACAGGAACGATTTTTAGCGCAGCTCAAGGCAGATGCCGCCAAACTGCAAGCCGGGCCGGAGCCAGAACCTCCACCGGTAGAAAGCGGCCGTTCCGTGAGTATCTGGCGGCCAACAGCCAGCGTCTCGTTTTCCATGATTTGCGAACAGCACTGCCGCGCCCCCAAAGAGGCCTACGGAACCTTGGGGGCTGATCTGGCCGACAGCTTTGCGTCCTTTTGGGCCAGATCCTATTTTCCGTCCGGCTACCTGTTCCTGTTCCATCCCGACATGGAAGACAGCCTGAGCATTCCGGAGCTGGAATCCTCCCGTACAGATACGGTCCTGCCTATTGCGTCGCACAAAGAAGCACGCGACCACGTCCAGCCCTGGAGCACGCCTTTACCCGGTCCACAAGCAGTGAAGTGGGTTTCCCTGCCCGACCACCCCTTGCATATGCTGGGCATCATCCCGGTTGCCTTGCCCGGACTGCCCGTACCTGGTGCAGACCCGGCCCGATTCCAGGCCATGAGTCTGTTTGACAAAGGCAGGCTGCGGGAATTTTTCAATCAGTCCGAAGCGCCTGTCGGGTATCGATTCTGGCTGCACCATACCCAGCAGGGTTTGCTGATCGGTAAAAACGACTCCCCTGATTTGCAGCACGATGGTTTTAGCATCAGCTGGCGGGGCCTGGCCTTTCAAATGAGCGATCCCTCCGGCACCTGGACAGGGCGCTACCTGATCAGCCCCAGTCAGTTGCTGGACAGCACATGGGTGCCCCTGGGCACGGTCGTATTTTTATTGCTGAGTTTGCTGGGCGGCATGGCTTATGCCCGCTGGTACGGGCGCCGTGTGGTGGAGCCAGCACGTCAGGCCCAACGTGCACTGCTGGAAAGCCGGGACTTCAACCGCAGCATCATTGATACCTCGCCGGTAGCTCTGTGCGTGATCAGCAAAGAAAAGCGGCAGATTATTTTTGGCAATGCCCAGGCACTGGAATGGCTGGGGCTGGATGCGGGGGATGTATTACCTGAACAGGCACCGCTAGCCTTGGCCCTGAACACCTTGCAGCAACAGGGAGCGCAGGCCACCGAAGGCAAAGTAGATTTAGCAGACGGACGTAGCCTGCATTTGGCCTGCGCACCCAGCCGCTACCATGAGCAGGACGTTCTGCTGTGTGTGTTGATGGACCTGACGGCACAAGAAGAAATCCAGCGTGAACTGGAACGCGCGCGCGCGGCCGCCGATGAAGCCAGTACGGCCAAGTCCGCTTTCCTGGCCACGATGAGTCATGAGATTCGCACGCCCCTTTACGGCGTTTTGGGCTCCCTGGAGTTGCTGTCCATGACCGAATTAAATAGCCAGCAGCATCAACAGGTAGACCGAATTCAAGGTGCCTCGCACCAGTTGTTGCAGATCATCAGTGACATTCTGGATATCAGCCGGATTGAAGCGGGCCAGACCCATGTGCAGTCGGTACCCCTGGACCCGATTGCTTTGGTCCAGGATTGCACTGCCACCTATACCGCCATGGCTCAGCAAAAAAACCTGCTGCTGTTTTGCCATATAGACCCGGATGTCCCTTCCTGCGTCCTGGGCGATCCTCTGCACATACGTCAGATTCTGAGCAATCTGATCAGCAATGCCGTCAAGTTCACTCAGGCAGGGCACATTATTGTGCGACTGCGTCTTGAGCAGATTGCCCACGGAAAAGCCCAATTAATGTTTCAGGTGGCTGATAGTGGCGTGGGCATTGAGCACGAACGACAGGACAAGCTGTTTACCCCCTTTTATGTCGCCCATGCGGGCGAGCACACTATACGAGGGGCAGGCTTGGGCCTGTCCATCTGTGCCCGTCTGGCCGAACTGATGGACAGTCAGATTCAGTTAACCAGTGAACCAGGACTGGGCAGCAGTTTCTCCTTTACGCTGAATCTGGACATAGAGCCCAAAGAGACCCAAACCCGCCCTGCCCCGAACCTGCATGGCATGAAGCTGCATGTGCGAACACCCCATGCCGAATTGTCCGAGTCGATCTGCAATTGGCTTATCCGCTGGAATGCCCAGGCACAAGCCCTGCTGCCCAGCGACTCCCTGACAGGCCAGGCCGAAGAGATCTTGCTGGATGTGATGATGCCCGGCAGCCAGCCGGTACCTCATTGGCTCGGCTCCTACCTCAGTGTCTCGGCACGCGATGGCAGTAGTACCTTGCCCGAGGCGGATGGCACCAGTCCCGAAAGCATCGCTCGTTCCCTGGAGCGCTGGCAGACACAACAACATGCCACGCCGGCACAAATCCTGGAGTCCACGCCACCCGCCAAAACAGCGATCAAGCCCCCCAGCCGCCCAGGCCTGCATGTGCTGGTCGCTGAAGACAACCCGCTCAATCAGGCGACCTTGCGTGAACAGCTGGAGCGTTTGGGATATCAGGTAACCCTGGCTCAAGATGGCGAAGAGGCCTTGAGTCTGTGGGATGACAACAACCATGATTTGCTACTGACAGACGTCAATATGCCCAATATGACGGGCTACGAGCTGGCACGTCATCTGCGTGCACAAGGCATGAATGCACCCATCATTGGCATTACCGCCAACGCCATGCGCGACGAAGCCCAGCGCTGTACGCAAAGCGGCATGAACGCATGCCTGGTCAAGCCCATGAATCTGGCCACCTTGAGCAGTCTGCTGGAATCGTTAGCTACCTCACCTGTGCCCAAACGCTATCGGGACATTTTCCGCAGCACCATGAGCAAGGATTTACAGACCCTGGAACAAGCCCTGCATGAGCAAAACGCGGCGCAAAGCCAGGCCGTCCTGCATCGCATGGCTGGAGCTCTGGTGGTAATGGGTCTGCATGAAATCGCGGACAGAGTGAAAGAACTGGAACAGAATTTCAGGCAAAATACTCAACAAACTGAAACACAAGTTCATACAGCCGCTGCCGTGTGCCAGGCACTACGCGAGCTGATTGAACAAGTCTAGCAAAACAGGCAAGGAAACCCGAATGCCCGCCATTCAGAAACTGCGCGTCATCATTGCAGACGATCACCCATTGATTTTGATGGGGATACGCGAGCTGCTGGGCCGCGATATCAACCTGAGCGTTGAGGCCGTAGCTGCCAGCCCCTCGGAGCTGGTCGAGCACCTGCAGAAAAACCAGCCCGATACCATCATTACCGACTACTCCATGCCCGGCGATGAGCAGTATGGCGACGGGATGCGCTTCATTTCTTATCTACGGCGCCACTTTCCCGACGTCAAACTGATTGTGCTGACCATGGTGTCCAACCCCATGATTATTTCTTCTTTGTACGATGCTGGCGTACAAGGAGTTGTCCTCAAACAGGACGAGCTCTCTGAAGTCCTGGTCGCCCTGCACTTGTTGCGCCAAGGCGTGAAGTACTACCCGGCCAATTTCAAGCAAGATACGCCCAAAGACGTGCTGACCAGCTCGGTACAGGAACGCCTGGAGTCCCTGAGCCCCCGGGAATTTGAAGTCCTGCGCCTGTTTGCCATGGGAGACTCCATCAGCGCCATTGCTGAACAATTAAACCGCAGCATCAAGACTATCAGCGCCCAAAAAGCATCGGCCATGCGCAAACTGAACGTGCATAACAACCAGGACCTGATTGCGTTCTGTACCCAGAACAACCTGTTCTCCTGAATACGCACAAGGCAGGGCCGTGCATGCCTGATTCATGTCGCCCAACGTTGACGCATCCACATATCCAGCTCAAAGGCGGGTGTGGGTTTGGCGAACAAATAGCCTTGGGCATAATCACAGCCCATTTGTCGTAAGCAATCCAGATCCTCCTGCTGCTCTACTCCTTCGGCAGTAACACGCAGGCCACGCTGCTTGGCCACCCGGATCCAGTCTTGTACCTGTTCGCTTTGCTCGCGACTGTGCGCCAAGCCATTCACACTTTGCCGGTCCAGTTTGAGTTCTGAAAACGGGGCTGACATCAAACGTTCCATTGAGCTGTAGGCCACCCCGGCATCATCTTGCGCCAGCCCAAAGCCCATCGCTACCAGGCGTGAAGCCCCTAAAAACAAGGCGCAGGGCGTTCGGGTGTTGGAGTTTTCCAGCAACTCCAACGTAATCTGGCTGGCCTGCCCCTGCTGTTCCTGTACACAGGCCATCAGACGATCTGGCAGGCTGACATCATCAAGCAAATGAGTAGGCAGGTTCACTGCCACAGGCACCGACAAACCCTGACGACGCCAATAGGCCTGCAAACCTAGAACCTCTTGCAGCATATGCAAGAGCAAAGCCTCGTCCAGGCCATGCTCACTGAACCAGGGCAAAAATACATCGGGTGACAAGACACCCCATTGAGGGTGACGCCAGCGCGCCAGAGCCTCCAACGCAACCAACTGCTGGGACTGCACCGAGACCTTGGGCTGCAGCCACGCCTGAACCTGCTCCTTTCGCAAGGCATCGAGCAAAACGGCCCGCGTAATCAGCATCCCGCCCTGTTCAGGCTGAGCGCACCCGCTACGGCCCGAAAAGCCGTAAGGCCGGACTAGGCGGCTGCTCAAGGCCTTGCTGTCTACCGGAGCTGCGCTTGCTTTAGCAGAACGCCCGACAGCGGGGACAATGCGCCGGGGCATCCACAAGCCGGACTCCGAGCGAGGCTGACGAAGCAAGTTCATCACCATCGTAGGTGGCATGTGAGAAGTGGATGGTGCGAACATGAATGTCCCCGGCTAACAATGAACAGACTGGAATTTCCAGGCCAGAATCGATAACTGAGATCGTAAGATTTCCTGCGGGCTAATGGCCTAGGAATAGTCTGAAAACCCCAGCCCTTGCCAGTGCAGCCCGCTCTTTGTATGAGCGGATGCCCTTACAGGCCTAGTCATACATGAACGTGACCACGGCCTCGGCCTGCAAACTGCCTGGTGTTACCGTGCCGCTTTGCACATTGGGCAATTGCACATACTGGGCGGTGATAGGCAAATGCATATCAGATAAAGAGCTGCTTGTTGGCCCTTCCACGACGGGGGGCCGGTCCGGCAAAGTAGAACCCACAGGCGCAGGACCAAACTCGATTGGCTGCTGGCTATCCCGGTGATACAGACGCACACCAACCGACGGATGTGAAGAGCGCAAATAATTCTTGGGCTCCGAACTGGCACGAGTATCGGTAAAAAAGGCCTTGATCGTGGTACCTACCGGACAGCCGCGGCCTACCAGTTCAAAGTTCTGTTCAGCGATCCTCCCCTCGCTGCGACTGCTGCCATATGCGGCCAACTGCGAGAGGGTGATGGGCGGCATGGACACCACCCGGTTCAGGTCAGCCGACGAACAGGTGGGTGCTGGTGGTTTGGGCATTTCGGGAATTCCGCCCCCTTTTACCAAAGGCCCCATAAGATCAAGGATCCCATTAACGCAAATTGTGTTTCTGCCTGCCGAACTAGTCCGAGAAACAAAAGCAGTAACTGCCTGCTCATTAGTGACCTCAAGCTTTCCACCTTTATATTTTTCCGCGTCGATCACCACGATTTCGTATTTGAAATAATACGAAATCGTGTAACTTTTTGGGCCTTCTCCGGTCAACATCTTCCCCATATAAGAAACAGAAACCGGGGTTCCGTCAGGACGGACAGAGGACGCAGTAAACGCGTAAAGACTATAAAATCCATTCCAGGAAACTCGTACTCCCACACCAGGTGTCTTGGGCATAGGAATAGCGTTATAGGGGTGATTACCACCGTTCACTCCCCCCGCATCCACACTGGCTTTACGCTCTTTTGACGAATAAAAGAATGTCGCGTTTGTCAATGCTGATGCTATTACCTGACCGTTATAGAATCCATTTCCATAAGGCTCGACTTTCCAGTCATATAAATTCAAATCCGTATTTCTTAGGCAATCCTCACTAGCTTGAGCAACAGCATTCACGGAAAAGCAGGTAAAAAAACCGGCTACCAGTATTGAACACAACTTGCTTTTGCATTTTTTATTTCTCATGGGATTACCTTTTTTTAAATAGGCATGTAAAAAGACCCAGATATAATTTCACCCATTCATACCCCAACAAACCATAAGACTATTCCGATAGTGCTTTTTACCTACTGTCTGAATCTGTGAATCAAGCCGGCTAAAGCGCATAGATCAGAGGCCGGAAAGCTGCAAAATCGACGAGCTTTTCCCGTCCTCGACGTCCTCTGGTAAACCCCAGTATGTTTAGGCATCAATATTTTGTAGATTGAAAAAGCAGACATCTGAGTCTGCCAAAACACATGCATGCGCTGCCAACGTTGCCAGCGACATGCAGGCAATAAAGCCTCACTCCCTGTCACCAGGGGTGGGGCTTTTTTTGTGCGCGTCATTGGCGCATGCACGGTTTTGAAAACGATAAGGAGAGGACAAATGACTGTAAGTGTCAAAGACACCCTGGCTGCAAAAGGAATACACCCCAGTCCCGAACATCTGGCCAAGCTGGAGACCAAATGGCGCGAGATTCAAGCCATGAAAGGCAATCTGGAAGGTATTGCCATTGACGATGCCGACCTTGCTATCAAACACCTGGCCGGAGGGGATCACCATGAATAAGGAATTGCTTGAGCTAAGCGTCATTGAACTGGCGGACAAACTGCGCAACAAGGCTGTTTCTCCTGTCGAAGTGACCGACAACCTACTGGCCTACATCGACGAGTCGAACCCACAGACCAACGCCTACATTTCCGTCACCGCCGAGCAGGCCAGAAAAAGTGCCAAGCAAGCCGAACAGGACATCATGGCCGGCAAGTACAAGGGCGTGTTCCATGGTGTGCCCCTGGCGCTGAAAGACAATATCTACTTTGCGAACGAGGTCACCACCATGGCCTCCAAGATTCACAAGGACTTTGTCTCCAAGGACGACGCCACCGTTGCCACCAAGCTGCGCGATGCCGGGGTAATCTTCACCGGCAAGCTGAACATGCACGAATATGCCTGGGGCATTGACAACAACAACCCGCACTTTGGTGCCGTGCATAACCCCTGGAACCCTGATCGCGTCCCCGGCGGTTCCAGCGGTGGCTCCGGCGCCGCCGTTGCCTCCCACAGCTCTTACAACACGCTGGGTACTGACACAGCCGGTTCCATTCGCATCCCGTCGGCCGCTTGCGGCATTGTGGGCCTGAAACCCACGCACGGACGCGTCAGTAAATTTGGCGTCTATCCGCTGGCCTGGACCCTGGACCACGTTGGCCCCATGTCCAAAACCGTAGCGGACGCTGCCGCGATGCTGGAAGTGATTGCCGGTTTTGATCCCCGCGACCCGACCTGCGCCAATGTCCCTGTCGGCTCCTACCTGAGCGCTCTGAACGGCAACGTCAAAGGTCTGCGCATCGGCATCATCGAAGACTACTTCTTCAAGAACGTCGACTCGGGAATTGAAAAAGTCATTCGCGACCGCCTGGCCGACCTGGAAAAACAGGGCGCCAAGGTCATCCCCCTGAACGTGCCTGCCCTGCGCTACTCCGAATGGGCCGAGTTGGCCGTCAGCCTGACCGAGGCGGCGACCATCCACCACCAGGACCTGATCAAACGCCCAGAGGACTTTGGCGGTGACATTCGCTTCCTGTTTGAACTGGGCGAACTGTTCAGCGGCATCGACTACCTGCAAGCCCAGCAAGTACGCCGCGCCCTCAAACAGCAATTTACCGGCACCTTCAGCGACGTAGACGTCATCATCGCCCCCACCCTGCCTTGCCAGGTACCGGACATTGGCGTGGATACCGTCAACATCAACGGAAAAACGCTGGACTTCATCGACGAAGGCATCCGCTTTACCGGCCCCAGCAACCTGACCGGTCTGCCGGCCGTCACGGTGCCCGCCGGTATCTCCAACGGCATGCCCGTAGGCCTGCAAATCATCGGCCCTGCCTTTGAGGAAGCACGCATCCTGAACGTAGCCTACGCCGTAGAAGCGATGAAACCCCTGGCAGGACACCAACCCGCTCTGAAGCCTTAAGCCGACCCCGGCCCCACCTGTATGCATAGGCAGCCGGGGCCGTTTTTTTACACCACAAGCCAGAACTCCAATTTGGGATTCTGGCTTGCTCTTTATGTATTTCCCAAGCCCCTCAAGCCCGCCGCCCGACCAATCGGCGGGTCAGAGTCCTTGCCGCCGGCGAACCATTGCGTAGGGATGCAAGCGCCCTTCTGTTTGACGGGGACGCTTGTGGCTGGTCCGGGGGACCAGTCACCCCCGGAGTTAAGGGCGCGCCCGGAGCAATGGTACGCCAAGGGCACCGGTGCGCAGCACCGGCAAGGGCTCAGCCGATTGGTCGGGCGGCGGGCTTGAGGGGCGTCTTGGCAAAAAAACCCAGATACTGACCAAGAATCAAGCTCCCACACTCACATCCAGACAATCAAACACCGCAGGCATCAAATGCGCCACATTCAATCGCGTCCTGTCCTTGAACTCCTTGCTGACGGCAAACGCACTTCCCGGCATCAGCAAGACCCCTTTGCTCTCCAACCGCTGAATAAAATCCGCCAAATCCGGCAGATCCGGATGCCGAACCCACAAGAACATCCCACCTTGCGCCTGTACCTCGAACTCCCAGCCATATTCCTTCAGCACCTTCTGCGCAATTTGCTGGTGCGTCATCAACTGGCGTTGAATCGCCTGCGTGTGCTTGGCATAAGTGCCATCGGCCAGAATCGTATTCACAAAACGCTCGCAAAACCCCGGTACGGCCACACTGGTCAACAATTTCAGACGCAGCAAGGACTCCATCAACTTCGGCCCACAAACCAGATATCCGATACGCAAGGAAGCCGACAGCGACTTGGAGAAACTGCCTATATAGACCACATGCTCAAAATCCCCCAACCCCGCAAACGTCTGACGCACACCAGGGAAAAAATCCCCATACACATCATCTTCCACAATCAGAAAATCGTGTTCGGCTGCGCGCTTCAGCACTTCAAAAGCCACCTTGGGACTTAAACCCGCAGCAGTTGGATTATGAAAAGTGCTATTGCAGAAAAAAGCCCGCACTTTGTGAGTCTGCAAAATACGATCCAGCACCGCCACATCCGGCCCATCCGCCAGACGAGGCACCCCGACAGGTATCCCACCGCACAAACGAATCAGCTTGATCAAATTACTGCTGCAAGGCTCATCCACCAGAACATGATCCCCGGCGCGAATCACCGTGCGCGAGATCAGATCCAAGGCTTGCGTTGCTCCCAGGGTCGTCAAAATCTGCTGAGGGGAAACCTGGATCAAGGTCGATTGACGCAGCAAGAGGGACAACTGCTTGCGTAACGGCAGATACCCATGAATATCGCCATACTCCACCAAACCACTACGGCCAGATCGGGCCGTTTTGCGTATGGCCTTGGCCAGCATATCCGTATCCCGCCAAGGCAGGGGCAACCAACCACAGCCCAGCTTGCACTGCTCGGGCCTGGCCTGCAGCAGTTTAAACAAGGGATCCATCGGGGCTTCGGACGGCAGAATGGGCAGGTCCTCGTTCAAACCGGACCAGCGGGCCACAAAATAACCGCGCCCTTGCAAGGCCTCCAGCATGCCCTCACCCACCAGACGGGTGTACGCACTGACGACTGTGTGATGGCTCAAACCCTCCCTTGCCATCATCTTGCGAATCGAAGGTAACTGCTGCCCTACCGCCCACTCGCCCTGGAGGATGGCGTCCTTCAAACGCTCATGAAAACCCATACCTGCCTGCTCCCCAAACACTGTTAGAAAAAATTAGCTAACAGTTTTCAGGATAGTACACCGACTGTTCGAGACAGGGGCCCCCGACAAGGCCAAAATCCCCACCAGCATGTGCAGGCGTGACCAGCATTTTCTCCTGCACATGCAGAACGCGTTGCATCACACTTCCGCTGTTCCTGACTGCACGATCAGCCTCAATATCCCTCGCCACGTAGCACCATGACTGCCACCCACCTTCCTTACAGAACCTACCTTTACTTTCTGGCCCAATCCATCAACCTGACCACTGCCGTCATGTCTGTCACCATGGCTGCTTTGGTAGGTGGCAGTTTGGCCCCCGAGCCCTGGTTATCCACCGTGCCCTACGGTTTTCAGTTCCTGTTTGTGATGCTCTTTACCTTGCCCGCCTCCAGATTGATGGCTGCCATAGGTCGCAAGAAATCCTTTCTGCTGGCAAGCCTGCCTTTGGCTGTATCGGGGGTGGTGGGATATTGGGCGATAGAAATGAAGCTGTTTTCCTGGCTGGTGGCCTCACACGCCCTGCTGGGAATCTATATTGCCTTTGCCAACTTCAATCGCTTTGCGGCCACGGACGGACTGAACAACAGATTGAAACCACGCGCCATTTCATTAGTTGTGGCTGGCGGGGTAGTTGCCGCCGTGTCAGGCCCAATGCTGATACGGGGTTTGAAAAGCAGCAGCTTCGGACAGGAATTTGCCGCCTGCTATGCTGCCTTCACCGTTCTGGCCCTAGTGTCGCTGATGCTGAATCTGCTCATCAAAGAAGTACAACCGAGTCATGGCGCGGCACCCGGGGAAAAAAGCCGTGGCCAGGCACTTGGACTGGTGCTGCACAACAAAACCCTGGCCATTGCCATCTGCATTGCGGCCATAGGTTACGGCATCATGAATCTGCTGATGATTCAAGCTTCCATGCATATGTCCCATCTTCATGTGCATTTCTCGGATATCAGCACCGCCATTCAATGGCATGTGCTGGCCATGTTTGCCCCCTCCTTTTTCACCGGCTTTCTGATTCAAAAATTTGGCCTGAAAACCATTGCCATCAGCGGCATCGTGCTCTTGCTGCTCAGCAGTCTGGCCAATATCGTGGCTCATACTTATACGGCGCTGAGCCTGTCCCTGTTAACGCTGGGGCTGGGATGGAACTTTACTTATGTCGGTGGCAGTGCCTTGCTGAGCAACTGCCTGGAAGGCAAGCCGCAAGCTATGGCGGTACAGGGCTTGAATGATCTGGGCGTCTCCATCTTTGCCACACTGGGTGCCTTTGCCCCTGCCTTCCTGTTCAGCTTTGCTGGCTGGAGCGGCACCAATATTCTGGCCGGACTTATCTGCCTGATGCTACTGCTTCTGTCGCTGATCTATATTCCGCCCCAAACATCAGGCAAGCCATAGATCCGGACCTTACCCACTGAACACGCTAGCGGGCTTTCAAGCCCGCCCCTGCACAATCACGGCTTCCTATGAAAAGCGGCAGGATTTTTGTACTCCTGTCGATAATCGCGAACCGTGAAAATCAGATAGTTCTTAATTTTCTGCCCGCATCTGCATGGTCCAATTCCCGTGCAGCACAAGCCCAGACACTCTGATCACGCCACGCAAGGCTATCACTTACCACAGGCAGCGATGGCCTGCATGTCCCAACTTGGCTGCAACGCTCGAACTCAATGCTCGTCCCCTAAAAGAATCTGAATAAAGATAGTCGAACGTCTCGAGGTGTTTATGCGATTCGCTGTTCCCGGCGCGGCCATCCTGGTCGCTCTTTTTCTTTCTGCTTGCCAAGCTAGCGCCCCTGTTCGGCCCACCCCGGAATCCGCCGCGTCGGGCAAGGAAGACAAGTGCTATCAGGAATTCGCGGCGCTAAAAGAGCTGGACCCCGTCTCTTATGAGAAATATCGACAGCAAATGCAGACCATTGATGAGAACTTTGGCATCTACAAGGCCAATGCATCTCTGATTGATGAAAATGCGTCTGAAATCATGCTGACCGAAGTGAATAAAATGCTTTCCCTGGTTTGCATCCGGATCAACAACGCCGTCTATTCCAATATGGTCGATCGCGTTCAATCCCTGAACAAGCTATGAAAAAGTACTTCAATGTAGCCCTGTGCTGCACCTTGCTGATTTTCTATGAGGCCTCTCACTCGGTTGGAACAGGTTTACTGGACCGCCTGGCCCAGGAAAACATTATTGGCGACGGCCTAGCTCGCCCCCAATCCGCCTCAAATCCAGTAAAGCGAAATACCGTCCCCTCTTTCGCTGTCGATTCTGATCAGGACAACAGCCACGCCTTGCTCCGCAACGAACTGCATCAAGCCAATACTCAGTTGATCGCCTTGCAACAGCGCCTGTCGGATGCCGAAAACCTGAATAGCCAGCTGCAACAACAACTCCAGCAGCTACAGGCAGAACCGGATGGAGCTCTGGTCCTGGCGCCCATTGCTATCGATCAGGAGCAGAACCAAGCACGGATCAAGGAATTGAGTCAGCGTCTGGAAGAAGAGCTGAGTCAGAAACATGCTTTGGCATCAGAACTGGAAAGCCTGCAAAGAGACCGAAGCCTGGAGCTGTCTAATGGCCAGTCACAAGACAGCAGACTGGCTGCAAATGCGGCTGAAATCACCACCCTCAAAAAAGAAATTGATGGTCTGAAGGAAACAAAACAGGACTTGCAGCACAGACTGGTCGCGCAGGCTCTTACTGCCAGCAAGGCAGAATCTGGCGGAGCCCCCAGGCGCATGATTGTGAATGATGCAGCCTCGTCAGATATCCGCCTTAGCTATGCCATCGGAGCCTGGTATGCGGACAGTGCGCCGCACGAGACACAGAAGCTGGCATCCATTGGCAAAACACTGGATTTGCAAGCCTTCTCACAAGGCTTCAGCGACAAGATCGATCAACGCCTGCAGCTGTCCTCCAGCATCATTTCTGTGGAGCTGGCCAACGTAGACAAGTTATTGGAGCAAGCCATGCTGTCCAAGAACGAGAAACAGGCTAAGTCTGTTCTTGCGGCGGCTGGAGCCGAAAAAGGCGCAATCAAAATGCCTGATGGTGTGGTCTACAAAATCTTGAGCAAGGGCAAGGCGCCCATGGTAACCGCTAGCAGCGACATTCTGTTTGAACTGGATGAGGAACTGGCCACAGGTGAGGTGCTGGCGGCCAGAGAAACCAAAACCAGTCTCACCACGAACTTGCCGCCCCTATTCCAAGATATCGTCAAACAACTGGGTATTGGCGGTTCGGCAAGAATCCATATCCCTATCACCGAGGCTCATGCTGCTACTGGTGTGCTGCCGGGCTCGGTATCGATCACTACCATCAAAATTATTGGTGTGAAATAAGACTGGAATAGAGGTGCCCCATTCCTCCGCATCAAGGATCGAGCCGGATATCAGGTATCGGATGTCGGATGTCGGATGTCGGATGTCGGATGTCGGATGTCGGATGTCGGATGTCGGATGTCGGATGTCGGATGTCGGCATCAGTATATTTTCCAACACAGGATGGCGGCTCCAACACAAAAAAAGAGCCGCCAAACCTGTCGTTTAACGAGCGGTATAGCCCCCGTCGGCCACCAGACATGCTCCCGTCATGAAGCTGGCCCCCTGCGACAGCAGGAAGGCAATGGCATGGGCAATTTCATCTGAATGCCCCAAGCGGCCAATAGGATGCTGAGTCACCAGATCAGCCCGCGCCGCCTCGTCGTAGTCCGACAGAATCGGTGTATCCACATAGCCGGGGTGAATCGTATTGATGCGTATGCCTTTGGAGGAGTATTCCAGCGCAGCGGCTCGGCTCAACCCCACTACCCCATGTTTCGCCGCGTTATAGCCGGGCAAACGGGCATTGGACACCAGGCCCATGATGGACGACATATTCACAATCGCCCCACCACCCGCTGCCAAAATAGCCGGAATCTGATAGCGCAAGCCATAGGCTACGCCATTCAGATTGGTATCGATCAGGCGATGCCAATCATCCAGATCCATCTCCCCAACCGGCTTGGAGCCGCCCAGAATGCCTGCATTATTGACAGCAAAGTGCAAAGCGCCGAAATGCTCAATGGCACAATCCACCAAGGCTTTCACTTGCTCGGGCTTGGTCACATCGGCTACTTGGGCTACCGCCTTGCCACCCGCTTGTTCGATCTCCTTGACCACCTCCTCCAGGGCACTACGATTTCTACCGGACACCACCACAGACAAACCATTCGCAGCCAGCACACGTGCGGTTGCAGCGCCAATACCTGACGTTGCCCCCGTCACCAAAGCAGAGTGACCAGAGAATGAATACTTCATTGTGGAACTCCTAAAAAATAGGCCCCAGTAAAAGTGGGGCCCGGATTTTCGCTGGCTAATTTTGGATTGAAATACTGATTTTGTTCTCGCAGCGACGTGATCCCCCAACTCAAATAGAGGTGTAGCCCCCATCGGCCACCATGCAGGCGCCCGTCATGAAGCTGGCACCATCCGAAAGCAGGAAGGCAATGGCATGGGCGATTTCATCCGCATGGCCCAAACGACCAATCGGGTGCTGGGCCACCAAAGCAGCACGCGCGGCCTCATCAAAGCCCGACAGAATGGGGGTATCCACATAACCGGGGTGGATGGTATTGATGCGTATGCCTTTGGAGGAATACTCCAAAGCCGCAGAACGGCTCAGGCCGACGACTCCATGCTTGGCCGCGTTGTAGCCGGGCAATGTCGGATTGGCAACCAGGCCCATGATGGAAGACATATTCACAATGGCGCCGCCCCCTGCCGCCAAAATGGCGGGGATCTGATAGCGCAGGCCATAGGCTACGCCGTTCAGATTAATGTCGATCAGGCGACGCCAGCCATCCAGGTCCATTTCGCCAGCCGGGCCGGAATCCCCGCCCACACCGGCGTTATTGACGGCAAAGTGCAAGGCCCCGAAATGCTCAATGGCGCAATCAACAGCCGCCTTTACTTGATCAGGCTGGGTGACATCGGCCACATTGCCCACGGCCTTGCCACCGGCCTGCTCAATTTCCTTGACCACGGCCTGCACGGCATCAGCCTGTACGTCGGACACCACGACCGACAATCCATTGGCCGCCAGCATGCGGGCCGTGGCGGCACCAATGCCGGAGGCTGCACCCGTTACCAGAACAGAGTGGCCGGAAAATGAATACTTCATACTCAAAACTCCTTCAAAAATTCATTCACGCCAAATCTCAGGACTTGCGCTGACGAGTCCTGGACGGAGCGCCCGTGCTGGCAGGCTGAGCTACAGCCTTGCTCTGTCCGGATGCTGGCGATGGGCTCATGGCAGGTTTAGATACTGGCGATTTGCTTGTAGCAGGAGCTGCCGAGCTTGAAACGGCGGAGGCTGGAGTCCCAGCAACGGGGGTCGCTTTACCCGTTTCCTTGCTGGGCTCCGCCGATTTGGCCTGGGGTTTGGCCGCTGTATTACCCTCTGCTTTTGTCGTGGCGCCAACCTTGGTATCACCCATGGAGCGAGCAACAGGCTTGTCAGCTGCGGGCTTGGCGGCTGCTTTCACTGGTGCTGTTGCCGCTGTTTTAGCGGTCGTAGCTGGTGACGATGTACCAGTCGATTTCACGACCGTTTTCTGTACTGGCTGGGCCGCCGTTGGCTTTACTGACGCAGGAACAGCCGACTTCTTGGCCACTGCAGGCGTCGTTTTAACAGCTGCTTTCGTTGTGACCTTGCTTGCTGTTTTGGCGACGGGCTTGGTGCCTGCACTGCTCGATTTCTCGCCCTGCTCCTGCTGTTTGGCGGCCGACTCGAACAAGCCAAGAACTTCTTGGGAAGCTTGAGTTACCGCCTCGGAGGCAGGGTCTTGTTCGTCGATGGCGCTGATCAATTGCTTGATCAGGGATGCCACCAGACGAATTTCCTCGGGCGTCTGCCTGCTAAGCAAATGGGGAATCGCTTCCACGGCCTTATGACCGTGGTGCGCCAGCACCAGGGCCTGCTCGCGAATCGCAGCACGCATTTTTTCAATATCAAAATTGCCCGTGTCGTATTGCTCGCGCAAACGCATGGCGGCATGGTGATAACGCTCGTCCACGCTGTTGCGCTGCTTGGCTATATGGAACAAACCACGCAGTGCTGCTTCCAGCAAACCGCCTTCGTTCAACAAGCCATCCAATCTGTGCATTTGCTGGCGTACAAAGGCCAGATGCTCGGGCGAACTACCAGGATGGGGACGCGCCGGGATGGAATCGCCCGGTGCATGACCGGCCAGGGCCATCAGCAAAGGAGAGCCATAGACGGTGTCGAACCAGATCTGATAGATGCTGTCGCGGCGGTCACGATAATTATTCAAGACCCGTTCCATGGCCTGGGAGAAATTCTCCTGCGCCTCCAGGAAAGGATTATCCTCATCCACAGTCTGACGCTGCTGTGCGATATTCTCGGCCCATTGGTGGATCGTTGCGGCCCAGGGATGGGCGCTGGTCCAGGACTCGTAAGACAAGCGCATGGGATGCAATGCTTCCAGCAACGCGGCGGTATAAGGCGTAGTCAAAGCTTTTACCCAAGGCTGCAAGGTGCTCTTGTAAAAAGCCAGATTGATTTCCGACAGACGGGCAGCGGCAGCAAAGCGGCGATCAGATTCGGGATCAGGCTGCACAATCTCCGCAATTTCAGCCAGACTGCTTTGACGCACCGACATCAGATAGGGGTCATTCAATAAGGTGTCGTCGTCGGGCGTTTCCTCGACAGTGGCCCGATAAATTCCGGCGGGCAACAGGTCAATTTGATCAATCGTGCTGGCAAATTTGCGGTGCTCTTTACTGCCCACACTGCCCGACACAAAAATACCCAGGTGCCCGATACGATCATGGGTCGTGAACACAATGGTCTGGTCGTGACTGCGTACATCATCGTCGTCCAGATACAAGTCAGTAATCCAGCCCAGGGCCTGTGCAGGCGGCGTGATGTTGTCGCCAAAGGAACTGAACACCACAATGGGCGAGCGAATATTGCGCAGGTCGATACGGATGCCATCCGACGTCAACAACTGGGCTGTAGACAGCTTGTTGCCAATGAACAGGTTGTCCACGATGTACTGCATTTCCACATCATTCAAAAAGACATAACCCCCCCAGTACTTCTCGAAACCGATATAGCGCTCGGCCTCGGTGTCGGCCTTGGCGTACACGTTGTACTGCTTGGACCACAAGGTATTGGCCGGGTCCAGGTTCTCGAAATTCTTGACCAGCCACGCACCATCAAAACGGCCATTGCCCAGGTCGCTGGTCATAGCAGTCAGCCAGCTGCCGCCCAGCAGACCTCCGGCATAACGCATGGGGTTGCGACCGGCCCAATAGGACACGGGCGTACCGGCCAGAATCAAGGGGCCAAACAGCTCCGGCCAGACGGCGGCGGCCATCATGACCTGCCAGCCCGCCTGACAATTGCCAATCACCACCGGCTTGCCCTGACTTTCCGGATGCAGCTCTGCCGCCTTGCTGACAAAGGCAGCATGGGCACGCATCACGTCCTCGACGGTCTGACCGGGAACAGGGTCCGGTAAAAAACCAACAAAGTAACAAGGGTGCCCGGCTTGCAGCGCAGCACCGATTTCACTGTCGGACTTGAAGCCACCGATCCCCGGTCCGTGCCCTGCCCTGGGGTCCACCACCAGGAAAGGACGTTTGCTGGGATCGGTAGGCTGATCTTCCGGTGCCAGAATGCGCACCATCAGATAGTTAACGGGTCGGGGAAGACTCAGGCCCGACATGACCAGTTCAGCCGGGAAGTTCAGCACATTGGGCACCTCAACCTTGCGTTGAGCCTGGTACTGATCCCCGACCTGACGCTCGATATCGGCATACAGAATGGCGCGCTGCCAGGCGTCCACCAGGTACGAGGAGACGGTCTGACCCAGGTTCCAGGGATTCATCATCCAGGAGGACCAGGCCGTGCTGTCGTCACGAGACTTATCTGTCATCATCTTCTCCCTTCCATCAGCTATCTGTTCAAGCGGCCTCAATGGCAATCGCTACGCCTTGACCACCGCCAATGCACAAAGTGGCCAGACCCTTCTGGGCACCACGGCGACGCATTTCATGAACCAAAGTCACCAGCACGCGCGCGCCGGAAGCGCCAATGGGGTGACCCAAAGCGATGGCACCGCCATTGACGTTGACCTTGTCCATATCCCACTGCAAGTCTTTAGCCACCGCCAGCGATTGGGCAGCAAAGGCTTCATTGGCTTCGATCAGGTCCAGTTGCTCCAGTTCCCAACCCACCTTCTTCAAAACCTTGCGGCTGGCCGATACAGGGCCAATACCCATGATGGCCGGATCTACACCCGTGCTGGCCCAGCCACGAATCCAAGCCAGAACGGGCAGGCCCAATTCCTTGGCTTTTTCTGCGCTGGCCAGCAATAGCACGGCAGCGCCATCGTTAATAGTGGACGCATTGCCCGCCGTCACCGTGCCCTCTTTCTTGAAAGCAGGGCGCAGCTTGGCCAAAGATTCCAGTGTGGTTTGAGCACGTGGTTGCTCGTCGGCCTCGACACGGACTGGATCACCTTTGCGCTGGGGAACCTCGATCGGGGTGATCTCATCCTTGAAGCGTCCGGCTTCCATGGCGGCTACGGCTTTACGCTGAGATTCCACCGCAAAAGCATCTTGCTGCTCGCGGGTAATGCCGTAACGCTCGGCCAGATTTTCTGCCGTGATACCCATGTGATAGTTATGGAAAGCGTCGGTCAGACCATCACGCAGCAAGGTGTCGTCCATCATGGCGTGGCCCAGGCCCAAGCCGGTACGCGCCTTGTGTACAACAAAGGGAGCCAGGCTCATGCTTTCCTGACCTCCAGCCAGCACCAGATCGGCATCGCCCAAAGCAATAGCCTGAGCCGCCAGATGCACGGCTTTCAAGCCCGAACCGCAAAGCTTGTTCAGGGACATGGAGGGAACCTCATAAGGCAGACCGGCATTCACGGCAGCCTGACGGGCCGGGTTCTGACCAGCGCCGGCGGTCAGAATCTGGCCCAAAATAACTTCATCAATCTGTTCGGCGGCAACGCCCGTACTCTGGAGCACGGCACGAATCAGTTGTGCGCTCAAATCGTGGGCGGGCACTGTAGACAGCCCTCCTTGAAAACGGCCGATGGGACTACGAGTCGCAGCAACAATGGCGATATCTTTGTGCATATCCATTCCTTTCATAAGTCGCAGGCCCGACAAGCGGGCCCATACAGGCAGCAGCCGAACCGGATCTGGCTTAATACATATGCTGGCCGCCATTCATGGCGACATTACTACCTGTCATAAATCCAGCTGCTTCGCTGGCAATAAAGGTGACCAGAGCGGCAATTTCCTCGGGCTTGCCCAGACGGCCAACCGGGATGCCCGCGATAATGCTGTTACGCACATCTTCAGGCACGGCCATGACCATTTTGGTGGCCAGATAACCGGGGGAAATTGTGTTTACGGTCACGCCCTTGCGCGCCACTTCCTGAGCCAAGGCCTTGGTGAAACCATGCATCCCTGCCTTGGCGGCCGAGTAGTTGGTTTGACCGAACTGCCCCTTGCTGCCATTGATGGACGAGATATTGATCACTCGGCCCCAGGTACGCTCCAGCATGCCGTCAATAAAGGGCTTGGTCACGTTGAACACCGAGTCCAGATTGACGCGCAGCACATCGTCCCACTTGTCTTTGCTCAGCTTGCGGAACGTGCCATCACGTGTAATACCGGCGTTATTGATCAGGATGTCGACCTGCAGGCCGTCCTTCTCAATGGCTTGCGCCATTTGCTGGCACGATTCGAAATCGGCCACATCAACGTGATAGCCCTGAAACACATAACCTGCATCGGCCTGCTCTTTAAGCCAGACCTGGGCATCGGCCTCGCTGCGCGAGTGAGTCACCAGGACTTGGTGGCCCGCATCATGCAGGGCACGGGCGATCTCTTGACCCAGACCGCCCATCCCACCTGTCACCAACGCCGTGCGTTTAACCGTAGACATACCGCTTATGCTCCCTTTTTAGTGTCAGAGGCGCTGGCAGCGTTTGCCCAAGGTGCGCCCCACTGCTTGAAAATATCCATCATCGGCACGGCTGCACTGGTATTGCTGACCACCGCCATCACCGACTTTTGCCAGGCTTCCAGCGCTTCTTGCAAACCGGAGGTGAACTCGGTCTGGTTCTGGATGGCTAGTTGATTGATGGTCTGGCTGTCATTGACGCCGTGCTGGAACAAGCGCCAGAACGTGTCGGCGGGCAAGGTAGCCAAAGATTGCCAGTTACCCGTTTGCAGCAAGCCTTCAATCTCGGCCGTGGTCTGCTCCATGCTGCGCAAATTGCTTTTCTGTACGGACTCCAGCCAGCGATGACCGCCTTCCTGCAGCAGGCGCGTGATACGCAGTTGCAACTCAACATTGGCCTTGTACAGATCCAGGGGAAGTGTTTCCATGCTCATCGAAATCTCCTTAAAGGAAAAAAGTGCCCCCTGACGGGGCCCAGTCCATCAAGCCATCTGAGAGATGGTGTTACGAAAACGCCGCAGTGACAGAAGGAACAACGCTGTCCCGATCACCAGCAGGGCTAAAAAGGGTTGCCATACGGTTTCAATCCCAGCACCGCGGAACAAAATGGCCTGCCCCAGGGACACGAAGTGCGTGGTGGGAGCCAGCTGCATCAGGTTCTGAACAATTTCAGGCATGCTTTCGCGGGGGGTACGTCCGCCCGAGAGCAAATTCATGGGCAGCAAGGTCAGCATCAACAACAAACCAAACTGCGGCATGCTGCGCGACAAAGTAGCCAGATAAATCCCCATGGAGGTCATGGCAAACAGACACAGGACAGCGCCGCACAGAAACAAGGGAATGGAACCTTCGATAGGTACGCCCAGCAGGCCTCGCACCACAAAATTCAGCGAAGCCGCCGTCGCCACCAGAACCACCAACCCCATGGCCGTGACCTTGGACGCCATGATCTCGCCGGGTGTGACCGGCATCACCAGCAAGTGTTCGATGGTGCCGTGCTCGCGCTCCCGGATCAGAGCAGCGCCAGTCAAGATGATGGACAGCATCGCCACCGAGTTGATGACCTCGGCAATACTGCCGAACCAGGCTTTTTCCAATGTGGGGTTAAAACGCACCCGCAAGGCCAGATCCACCGGCAAGGTGTCAATGCTGCGATACCGCCGCACAAACTCGTTAACCTCGCCCATCACCACCTGCTGGATGTAGTTATTACCGGTAAAGGCCTGACTCATTCGGGTGGCATCAATATTCAACTGCACTTCGGGGCTGCGTCCGGCCAGCACATCACGCTGAAAGTTCGGTGGAATGTTCAGCACAAAGGTGAAAGCCCCGGTGTCCATGCCCGAGTCCATTTCCCCGTATTCGATCATGTGCGGGTGGATGAATTCAGGCGGATAAAAAGCCGAAGTAATGCGCGCCGACAAGGGGCTTTGGTCCTGGTCCACAATCGCGATAGGCGCATTGTTCAAGGTTTCGGGCTGCGCGGTCGCGGAGGTGTAAATCGAGACCGAAAACACGTACACAATGAGCAGCAGCATCATGGGGTCTCGCGCCAGACTCCAGAGTTCCTTGCGGCCCAGCAACAGTACATTCTTGAGTTTTCTCATCTCACTTCTCCTGCTTTTTCAGCAGCATGACCGCCGCACCCAACACCACCGGAATGGCCAGCAACAAGGCAAACAAGGCCCCGTGCAGATCCGAGAAGGTCAGTGCTTTGTTAAATACCCCGCGACTGATGTTGAACATATGCGTAGCCGGATAAATCTCGCCCGCCCAACGGCTGATCCCTTCCATGGAGGACACCGGGTTCAGCAAACCGGACAATTGCGTGGCTGGCAGCATGGTGCCGATCATGGCAAAGAACATGGCCGCGATCTGACTTTTCGTCACCGTGGAAGCCACCAGCCCCATGCCGGTAGAAATCACGCAAAACATCAAGGTGGCCACGCTCAAGGTCAGGAAGCTGCCCTTGATGGGTACATCGAACACCGTGATGGCCAAGAGGCACATGCACAGAAAGTTGATCATCGCCAGGCCGATATAGGGAATCTGCTTGCCCAGCAAAAACTCCACTCGGGTGACCGGCGTAACGTACAGGTTGATGATGGAACCCAGTTCCTTTTCACGCACCACGGACAATGCCGTCAACATCGCAGGCAACATCAGCAGCAGCACCGGAATCACGGCAGGCACCATGGCCGGCAAGCTCTTGACGTCCGGGTTGTAGCGGTAACGGTCCTGAATACTGGCGGGTACGACCAAAGCCCCTGCCCCCAGACGCTCCTTGGCTTGAGTAATCAGCCATTGCTGATGCATGGCCTTCACGTAGCCTTGAATGGTTTCGGCACGGGTAGGCATGGAACCGTCCACCCAGGCGGCGATTTCCGGCTTGCTGCCTCGCAGAACATCACGTCCAAAACCGGGCGGAATTTCGATCGCCAGCGCAATCTTGCCGCGCCGCATTCTGTCGTCCAGATCCTGGTAATCCGTTAAGGGGGCCTGCTCCAGAAAATAGCGCGAGCCGGACAGGTTCAAAGCGTAGTTCTGGCTGATACTGGTCTGGTCGCGGTCCAGCACGGCGTAGCGCAAATCCTCTACGTCCAGCGTGATACCGAAACCCATCACAAACAGCAAAATCAGGGAACCGGCCAAGGCCAAAGTGGCTCGCACCGGATCACGACGCAGCTCCAGCGCTTCGCGCCAGGTGTAGCTCAGCAAACGCTGCAAGCTGAAGCGTTCGCGCTTTTCGCTATGAGCTTCGTTTGCCACCACCGCCTGTTCTGTCGCCGGTTCCACTTCAGGCTCGGGGCCACTGGCTTCCAGCAAGTAACCGATAAAGGCTTCTTCCAGATCAGCGGCGCCGCGCTTTTTCACCAGGTTCGCAGGCGTATCGCTATCGAGCACTTTACCGGCATGCATCATGGACATGCGGTCGCAACGCTCGGCCTCGTTCATGAAGTGGGTGGAGATAAAAATCGTGACCTTGTCGCGGCGGGACAACTCAATCAGCAAGCGCCAGAAATTGTCGCGAGCCACTGGGTCCACACCGGAAGTGGGTTCGTCCAGGATCAGCAGCTCTGGCTTATGCACCATGGCCACCGCCAAGGACAGGCGCTGGCGCATCCCCAAAGGAATGGCATCGGGCAAACGGTCCAGAATCTGGCCCAGCTCAAAACGCTCCACCATTTCCGCCACACGGCCTTCCACCTCGTCCTCGGGAACATGGAACAACTGGGCGTGCAGCACCAGGTTTTGCCGGACCGTCAGCTCGCTGTACAGGGAAAAAGCCTGTGACATATAGCCCACACGACGGCGGGTATCGATGTCTTTGGGATCGACCTCGTGGCCAAACAACCAGGCCTGACCTTCGGAGGCAGGCAACAGCCCCGTCAGCATCTTCATGGTGGTGGATTTACCGCAGCCGTTCGAGCCCAGAAAGCCAAAAATTTCGCCACGACGTATCCGGAAGGACACATTGTCAACGGCGGTAAAGTCGCCAAAGCGAATCGTCAGCCCTTCGGCTTCAATGGCAATATCGTCCGCATCCACATCCAATGGCGGGATTTCTACAGCCTTGTGGCCTTGACGCTTGTCCTCGGGCAAGAGGCGAATAAAGGCCTGCTCCAGACTCTTGCTTTCCGTGCGCTCCAGCAGTTCTTTGGGCGAACCTGTTGCCAGAATCTGGCCGTCGTCCATGGCGACCAGCCAATCAAAACGCTGGGCCTCGTCCATATAAGCGGTGGCGACAATCACGCTCATGCTGGGACGTTCGATGCGAATACGCTCGATCAGATCCCAGAACTGCTTGCGGGCCAAGGGGTCCACGCCGGTGGTAGGCTCGTCCAGCAGCAAAAAGTCCGGATCGTGAATCAATGCGCAGCACAGACCCAACTTTTGCTTCATACCGCCCGAAAGCTTGCCTGCAGGCCGTGTCAGAAAAGGATGCAGGCCCGTGCTGCGCGTCAAATCGTCAATTCGGCGACGGCGCTCGGCAGCATCGTGCCCGAACAATCGACCAAAAAACTGCAGGTTTTCTTCCACCGACAAGGTGGGATACAGGTTCTTGCCCAAGCCTTGAGGCATGTAGGCAATGCGCGGGCAAATCTGGTCGCGATGGCTTTTTTCCGCCATATCGCCACCCAGCACTTCAATACGGCCTTCCTGAATCACACGGGCGCCCGCCAGCAAGGACAGCAAGCTGGACTTGCCCACGCCGTCAGGACCAATCAGTCCGACCATGCAAGCGGCAGGCACATCCAGGCTTAAACGATCCAGTGCGAGCGTGTCGCCATAACGCTGGCTAAGTTCAACAACGCGAGCAACCGCCGCCGCTTGCTGCTTGGGCATGGTTTACTCCGTCAAGGTGGAAGTCAGCGACTCAGGCCAGCTGGCATTGGGGTCCAGCTTTACCCAGGCCACGCCGGGCAAGCCGGTCTTGACTTGCTCCAGGTGCTTTTTCAACAGCTCGGGGGCAATCTGGGCCTTGACGCGGAACATCAGTTTTTGGCGCTCCGAGGCCGTTTCCACACTCTTGGGAGTGAACTGGGCAGAGCTGGCCACGAAGGACACGGTGGCTGGAACCGGGATGTCCGGAATGGCATCCAGCACCAGACGCACCTCGGTACCCAACGCCACCTTGCCGGCCACTTCGCTGGGCAGGAAGAAAGTCATGTACACATCGGACAGGTCCAGCACGTTCAGCACACGGCCACCCGCACCCAGTACTTCACCGGGCTGGGCGACACGAAACTGCACGCGACCATCGCGGGGGCTGACCAGCTCACTGTCGCGCAAGTCAGCTTCGATACGGGCCACAGCAGCCTTGGCGGCTTCCACGGCAGATTGGGCACCGATCAGCTGAGCTTTGGCAGCATTAATGGCCGCTTCTGCGGCATTGGCCTGGGCCTTGGTAGCAGCTACCGCAGCCTGGGCACCACGCACGCGGGCACGGTCATCATCCAGTTCCTGTGCCGAAGCGGCACCTTCTTTGGACAAGGTAGTGGAACGCGCCAGACGACGTTGGGCTGCGTCCAGTTCCGACTCACGTTGACCAATCAAGGCTTTAGCAGCGATGGCATCGCTTTCACGCAAGGCCACTTGGGCCTGAGAGGCCGCCACATTGTTTTCAGCTTGACGCAAACCAGCCACAGCTTCATCGCGGGCCGCTTCCAGACTGTCTTGCTGCATGATGGCCAGCACTTCACCTTCTTTCACGAAATCGCCCTCGTGGGCGGCGATGCTTTGGATACGTCCGGCAAACTTGGTGGAGATATCAATCTCGGTCGCCTCGATACGGCCATTACCGCTGACAAAGCCAGCGCCAGGGCCGGTATTGGACATTTTCTGCCATGCCCACCACCCCAGGCCCAGAACACCGGCAACGATTAGGACAGGAACAAGATTTTTTTTCAAAGAGGATTGTTTGCTCATAGCTGGCTCGAGGATGGATCCGAATTAGAGGAGTTATGGGTGTTGGTCAGGGGCTCGGAGGGGTCCAGCCCACCGCCCAAGGCGCTATACATGGCAATCTGGCTAGCCAGGAGCGCACGACGCGTTTGCACCACTTGCTGCTCCACATCCAGCAAGTCACGCTGCGCATCCAGCACTTCCAGATAGGCAGCCGAACCGTTGTCGTAACGCATCTGCGCCAGACGGGCGCGCTCGGTCTGGGCGCTGCGGGCGACCAGCTGAACGTCCAACTGCTGGCTTAACCAGTGGCGTGTCGACAAGGCGTCCGACACTTCACGAAAGGCGGTTTGAATAGCTTTCTCGTATTCCGCAATGCGCATGTCGCGACGCACATAGGAGGCGTCCAGATTCGCGCTGCGGCGGCCACCATCAAAGATGGGCAGGGAGATGGTTGGAGCAAACATCCAGGCCTTGCTGCCGGAATCAAACAAACCATCCAGCTCGGCGCTGGCGGTGCCAAAATTGCCAGTCAAGGCAATACGGGGGAAGAAAGCGGCACGGGCAGCCCCAATATTGGCATTGGCGGCACGCAACTTGTGTTCAGCCGCAATAATGTCGGGACGCCAGACCATCAGGTCCGAAGGCAAACCGGGGGACAGCTCGGCCAACATGATGTTTTCATTCAAAGGCGCACCGGTTGGAGACACGCCCGGATCGGCCCCCAGAAGCTGTTGCAAGGCATGTAGTTGCACCGCACGTTGCTGTTCCAGCTGGGCCAGCATGGACTGAGCCTGCGTCAGCAAGGTTTGCACCTGCGTCACATCCAATTTGGACGTTGCGCCAACTTCATAACGACGGGAGAAAATGCGGTAAGACTCCTGACGAGTCTCTACACTTTTGCGGGCGATCTGCACGCGTTCGTCCAGCTCGCGCACCACAATATAGTTATTGGCCACTTGCGAGACCAAAGCGACATGCACGGCTTGTCGGCCTGCCTCGGTAGCCAGCCAGCCTTGCAAGGCAGCATCTTCCAGGCTACGTACGCGGCCCCATAAATCCAGCTCCCAACTGGTCAAACCGACCTGGGCGCGGTAATCACCACCTGTCACCGCCTGGCCGCTGGGGTTCATGTCTCCAGGCACACGCGAGCGAGCAGCTTGCCCCCCTACGGTAAATTCAGGAAAGCGTTCGCTGCGCTGCAAATTCAGCATGGCACGGGCTTCGTCCACCCGTAAAACAGCCACGCGCATATCGCGGTTATTTTCCAGCGCAGTCTCAATGAGCTTGCTCAGAACCGGGTCTTTAAAGTATTCGCGCCAACCCAGATCACGCGCTCGCACCGCATTGGCCGGGCCTGCGGACAGGTCCGAGTAAGCCTGTGGAACGGGGGAAGCGGGCTGATCGTAATCGGGTGCCATCGAGGCACAACCCGCCAGGGCGACCAGCAAGGCAGCCAGCGCGAAATGAGGGCGACGCGCAGCGCTTCGGTGCTTGAGACTCAAATCGTAGGTCTGTGGGGCCATTGGAAAAAATGCCTAATGAGAAAAAGGGAACTGCCGTCAAGGCAAAACAGCACGTCAGCGATGGGCTTTGCGCCTATCGCCGACATCAAACAGAGCGACAAGCTCACCATTTAGCGAGCTTGTATGAACTGACTGCTTACTTCACTAATACGTATTGACCGGGAGCCGGGCCGATTGGGACGTAGTCCTGTTTGGCGGCACCCATTTGCGGTGGTTTCACCTCCGCTCCCGAGCGCGCCTTGAGCCATTCCGTCCAGGCGGGCCACCAGGAGCCCTGATGCGAGGCGGCTTGTGCCTGCCAGTCGTCCACCAGAACAGGCGCAGTGCCTGCTGCGCGGGTATGAATCTGATATTTGCGACGCGGATGGCCCGGTTCGCTGACAATCCCGGCGTTATGCCCACCTGTGGTCAAGACAAAGGTGATTTCGGCAGGCACCAGATAATGCAACTTGTAAACAGAGCGCCAGGGGGCAACGTGATCGGAAACAGTACCGACACAAAAAATAGGCAAATTAACTTGCGCCAGAGAAACGATACGGCCTTCAACCGGATAACGGTTTTGACTTAAATCATTATTCAAATACATGCGGCGCAAATATTGCGAATGCATGGTGGCGGGCATACGCGTGGCGTCTGCATTCCAGGCCATTAAATCGTTCAAGGGGCGGCGTTCGCCCAATAAATATTTATTAACCATGGGCGCCCACAATAAATCAGCGGAGCGCAGCATTTGAAAAGCGGCTTCCATCTGATTGGCGCGTAAATAGCCCTCGTCGGCCATCTGAGCTTCCAGCAGGCTGACCTGACTTTCGTCAATGAACAGGGACAAATCGCCCGGCTCGGAAAAGTCGGTTTGGGCCGCAAAGAACGTCAGGGAGGCAAGCCTGTCGTCTCCATCGCGTGCCATGGCAGCCGCGGCAATCGCCAGCAAGGTGCCGCCCAGGCAATAGCCGGTGGCGTGGATTTTCTGGCCGGGAACAATGGCGTTGACAGCATCCAGGCTGGCCTTCCAGCCCAGGCGAATGTAGTCGTCCATCCCGAAGGCATGATCTTCGGCAAGCGGGTTTTTCCAGGACAGGCAAAACACCGTGTGGCCTTGATCCACCAGGTATTTGATCAGGGAATTTTGTTCGGACAGATCCAGAATGTAGTACTTCATGATCCAGGCCGGAACGATCAGCACAGGCTCTGGATGGACCTGCTTGGTAGAAGGCGTGTACTGGATCAGTTCGACCAGTTCGTTACGTAGTACCACCTTGCCCGGCGTGGCCGCCACATCCTTGCCGACCACAAAATCTTCGGTGCCTACGGGCGGTTCACCCGCGAACTGGGCCTGCATATCCTGCTGCCAGTTCGCCAGGCCACGGCTGAAGTTATCCCCCTGTTCTGCAAGGGTTTTATCCCACACCAAGGGGTTGGTCCAGGCAAAGTTGCTGGGGCTGAGCATGTTCAACCATTGCTCAGCACCAAAGGCAATCAGTTTTTGATGATGAGGCTCCACACCGGCTACGCCTTCCGTGGCACTTTGCCACCACTGCTGCTGCGCCTGATAGGTTTGTCGCAGCAAATTAAAAGGCCAACGATCCCAGGCGGGGTCCGAAAAGCGGCGGTCGGTATAGGCAGGCGCTGCAGCTTGCTCTGAGGTTTGCAAAGACGACTGGGCCGATGCGGCCAGCTCCTCGCTCCATTCACGAAATAGCTGTTCCCATTGGCTTTGCGCCAACTGCCGCAACTGTTCTTGTTTGCCAGGGCTAAGGGCCAGATGACGTATCCAGTCCATCCAGGCAAGAAACTGCGATTCGGGGGAGATGGAACTCCAGATACGAGCCCAGGCGGCTCGTGCGGATGCGTCTAACTGCTCAGTCTGATCAAGGGACTGCCTGCTAACCATTGCCACTCCGCAAAAAGTACATACAAAAAGCAGATACGACTGCTTGGTCTTTTTAATAATACACCAGTTTACATCTAAACTTTTTGTATGCAGGCCTTTTAATAAAGAGCCATAAAAAACCTTTGCGTTAGATCAAGTTCAGGGCAGATAAAAAACAACCAGCCCCAGCCGCATTTGTTGTTATACCGTGCCTGTTATGGAATAGGGAAATAAAAACAGGCAAAAAAACAAATAAAGCTTTTCTAAAAAATGAAGACTTTTAAAAAAAACAAAAACGATGCAATCCAGTGAAACAAGCGGTAACTCAGATTCATGGCACAACTATTATTTCTGCAACCATGTGACAAAACAAGCACAGCCCCTCGTCAAGCCCTCAAGCCGCAGCCAGGCTGGCTTGCCATCAAGCCTGGGACAAGTGGCCTGATATACTGCAAGCCCCATATCTTGCCCATCCACACAGGATGACATGACAGACACGCACCAAAATAAACCTCCAAAAAACGAAAGCACAAACAAGCGACGTTACCTGCCATCGGCCGAGCGAAAACGCGAAATCCTGAAAGCCGCTTTTGAAGAGTTTTCCCATCGGGGATTTCTGGGTACGTCGCTGGAGCGCATCGCCGCGCGCGCCGGGATCTCCAAGTCCGGTATCTATGCGCACTACAGCAGCAAAGATGAAGTGTTCGAGGACATGCTCCACAGCACACTGCTACCACCCGATGGCAATACATTTGAGTTATCCGATACCTCCGAGGCAGACACCCTGTCCTGTATCGTGGATGAGTACCTGCACCAGTTGTATGAACGCCTGTCCAACCCGGACGTGCAAGCCATGTTCAGGCTCTTGATGACAGAAAGCGGCCGCGTGCCGGATCTGGCCCATTACTGGGGCAAACAGCTTCTGAGCCAGAACTACACGGCCAATCAGGCGTTTTTTGAACTGGGTATCCAGCGAGGTCTCATCCGCCCCGACGTCAGCTCCTCCGACTACATCCTGGCCGCCTCCCCCTCCCTGATGTGGCTGATGGTTTTGCTGGTTCTGGGACCACAGAACTCGCCCGTGCCCTTTGAAGAAGTGCACCAGTTGCACAAGCGCTTGCTGATAGAGTGCCTGCAACCCACATCGACCTAAACGCTGCTCATTCAGATCGGGCCGCACAAGTTCGTTTGCTTCTTGGCAAGCGAGCTTGTTTGAGCCTCTGCAAGCCCCCTCCCCTTTGTTGTGCCATAAGCCTCATCAAGGCAGACGTATAAGCGCGTTTGATACGCACGCTACACTTGCGGGCAACAATCATTCCATCGAACCGCAACTGACCGTACAATAGTCGGTTGCAGTCCATTTTCAATGGGTTCCCTCACCCCATCCACCAAAAAGGTCCAGACATGACTCTGCCTACCGTGCCGTCTTCACGGCTGTCGTTCTACGTACGACTTCTGATTGCCTTTCACATTTTTATTGTGATTGCCAGCAATTATCTGGTTCAACTTCCTATTGAACTATTCGGCTTTCATAGCACCTGGGGAGCCTTCAGCTTTCCCTTTGTTTTTCTGGCTACCGACCTGACCGTCCGCTTGATGGGCAAGTCCGAAGCGCGCCGCGTGATTACCCGCGCCATGTTTCCGGCCTTGATCGCCTCTTATGTGGTCTCGGTACTCTTTAATGAAGGCCAGTTCAATGGTTTACAGGCACTAGGCGAATTCAACAGCTTTGTGTTCCGTATTGCCTTGGCCAGCTTTGCCGCCTATGTGTTAGGGCAACTGCTGGATGTACAGGTCTTTGATCGCATCCGTCGCGACTACAAACAATGGTGGCTTGCTCCAGCGGCCGCCTCGATCTTTGGGCAGGCACTGGATACCTTGGCCTTTTTCGGCATCGCGTTCTGGCACAGCAGCAATCCCTTCATGGCCGAACACTGGGGCGAAATCGCCGTCGTCGATTACGTCATCAAACTGGGCGTCAGCCTGCTGCTGTTTGTACCTATGTATGGCGTACTGCTCAACTCCCTGATCAGCACCATGAAGCGCCGCGCCCTGAGCACCGCACAGGTCAAAGCATGAAGCCACACACTCCCCGCCGCCGGGCCCTGGTTCTCTTTTCGGGCGGACAGGATTCAGCCACCTGTCTGGCCTGGGCTTTGGACCGCTTTGCCTTTGTAGAAACCGTGGGCTTTGACTACGGCCAACGCAACCATGCGGAATTGCAGTGTCGACAAACACTAAGAGACAAGCTCTGCCAGCAGTTCCCGCACTGGGCAGAGCGCCTGGGGCAAGACCATGTGCTCGATGCCAGCGTACTGGCTCAGATAGGCGGCAGCGCCATGACTGAATCCATGACTATCGCCATGCGGGAAGATGGTCTGCCCAATACCTTTGTGCCGGGTCGAAACCTGCTGTTCTTTACCCTGGCTGGCGCCCTGGCCTACCGTCGGGGACTGGATACGCTGGTTGGCGGCATGTCTGAAACCGATTACTCGGGCTACCCGGACTGCCGCGACAACACCCTGAAAGCACTGCAAGTGGCATTGAGCCTGGGGATCGAGCGCCCACTGACCGTGGAAACACCACTGATGTGGCTGGATAAGGCAGATACCTGGGAGCTGGCCCACCAGTTGGGATCGGATGCTTTAGTGAAGCTGATTCAGGAAGACAGCCATACCTGCTACCAGAACGAGCGGGAAACCCTGCATGACTGGGGATATGGCTGCGGGCAATGCCCGGCTTGTGAGCTGCGGGCTAAGGGATATACAGACTGGCAAGCGCAAGGCAGGGCAACAGACCAGCCATAACGCCTATATTCAATAAGGCAGCCCTGCGTTCCAAACAAAATGAATACAGAAAAGCCCAAGCGTTAAAACGCCTGGGCTTTTTCTTTGAATTACAGCTGCGCTGGCTCCGTCTGCACCTGATACACCGGATAGCTTCGGCACAAGCTCACAATTTTCTCCCGGATCTCGTGCTTGACCTTATCTAAAGTGCCAGCCTCATAAGCATCAAGCACATCACACAAGTAATGCGCCAGCTGCTCGCAGTCCTCCACCGTAAAGCCACGTGTCGTTACAGCCGGCGTTCCGATACGAATACCCGAGGTCACCATGGGCGAGCGGGGATCGTTGGGCACCGAGTTCTTGTTTACGGTGATGTAGGCATCTGCCAAGGCATCGCTAGCCTCTTGCCCGGTGTAGGGCTTGGTCGACAAGTTGATCAGCATCATGTGGTTATCCGTCCCGCCTGACACGATGTTGTGACCGCGCTGCATCAGTACCGCCGCCATGGCGCGGGCATTACGCACCACGTTTTGCTGATAGGTACGGAATTCCGGCTGCAGAGCCTCTTTGAAAGCAATGGCTTTGGCCGCAATCAAGTGCATCAAGGGGCCGCCTTGCACGCCTGGAAATACAGCGGAATTCAGGCGTTTGTAGAAATCTTCGCTTTGCCCTTTAGCCATGATCACGCCACCACGTGGACCGCGCAGGGTTTTATGCGTTGTGCTGGTAACTACATGGGCGTGTGGCAAGGGGCTGGGGTACTCACCCGCCGCCACCAGACCAGCCACATGGGCCATATCCACCCAGAACCAGGCACCGACCTTGTCAGCAATCTGGCGCATACGCGCCCAATCCTTCACACGCGAATAGGCAGAGAAACCCCCAATCAGCATTTTGGGCTTGGTCTCGATGGCAATGCGCTCCATTTCGTCGTAATCGATCAGCCCGGTTTGGGTATCAACTCCGTAAGGAACAATGTTGTAAAGACGCCCGGAAATATTGATGGGGTTACCGTGGGTCAGGTGACCACCCTGAGCCAGGTTCATCCCCATCACCGTATCGCCCGGTTTGAGCAAAGCCAGGAATACAGCAGTATTAGCCTGCGCTCCAGCATGAGGCTGTACGTTGGCATAATCACAATCGAATACAGCTTTCAGACGCTCGATAGCCAGACGTTCGGCTACATCTACAAATTCACAACCGGCGTAGTAACGCTTGTCCGGGTAACCCTCGGCGTATTTGTTGGTAAACACGGAGTTCTGAACCTGCATAACCAAAGGGCTGGCGTAGTTTTCCGAGGCAATCAGTTCTACGTGATCTTCCTGACGGCTTTCTTCGCCCTGAATGGCCTGAGCCAATTCCTTGTCGAATTCAGCCAGGCTGAGTGTGTTGTCGTACATCGCTTTTCCTTAAAAAAATTTCTACCCTCGTCGCGGCTACTTACTTGGCCGCCTTGCAAAGCAGGCGCACGCCCTAACCATGCGTGCGCTTGAACTCGCGCATGAACTCTTCCAGCGCCTGTACCGCATCCAAGGTAACGGCGTTGTAGATGCTGGCGCGCAAGCCCCCCGTTGACTGATGGCCCTTCAAGCCGTGAAAACCATTCTTTTGCGCTTCTTCAACAAATAAAATATCTAAATCAGTTTCAGCAATATGAAATGGGACATTATTGATGGATCGATAGTCAGGCAAAACATTGTTGATATAGAAACCATCACTGCTATCAATAAGCTCATAGAGCAGCTGCGATTTTTTCTTATTTATTTTGTGCAATACTTCTATTCCACCAACACGCTCTATCCATTCCAGCATCAAACCCAGCACATACCAGGAAAAGGTTGACGGTGTATTTAATAGCGATTTCTTTTTTGCTTGAATGGAAAAATCCAAAGCGTGTGGCGTATTTGCCAAAGGCCTGTCTAAAATAGCGGGATTAAGTAATACCAGCGTAACACCGGCAATTCCCATATTTTTCTGGGCCGAGGCATAAATCAAATCGTGAGCCGAGACATCAATCGGTTTTGACATCAAGCTGGAGCAAGCATCACACACCAAGGGAATAGGTGAAACAGGTGGTTTTGAAAATTGCAAGCCCTGTGCAGTTTCGTTCTCTGTGTAATGCAAGTACGCTGCATCCCGATTAATATTAGATTCATTAATCTCGGGAATACGATCAAATCCAGTTTCATAAGAACTGGCTACGATTTCGACATTCCCATATTGCTTGGCGGCATTAGCCGCCTGTTCCGACCATAAACCCGTATGTATATAGTCCGCTGTGTTTGCTTGATGAAGCAAGTTCATCGGTATTTGAGAAAACTGCAGGTACGACCCTCCTTGCAGGAGCAAGACGTGATAGTCCGTTGGCACGGCCAGAACACGACGCACAGCGGCGTCGGTACGATGGGCAAAATCCATGAAAGGCTGGGAACGATGGCTGATTTCCATCACGGACACCCCTGTGCCCGCAAAATCAAGCAGCTCATCACGTATTTGCAATAGAACATCCATTGGCAAGGTGCTGGGCCCTGCGCTGAAATTAAAGGGTCGGGACATACTTGCTGAGATCCTGTACAAACCTGAACGCCGGAACAGGCCCCCCCTATTTCGGCAATGACAATCAAGTCTACGAGCACAATGGTCTGACTAGTCAGACCATTAATATTCTCTGGAGCAGACCGCATGACGCGTTCGTTTGAACTGGACACCTTGAAGATGCGTCTTAACGATGACGAACTTCAATCCCTGGATCTTCACCAGCGCATTCAGCGTGCCTTGCGGGCATTGATTCTGGATGGCGCCCTGGGTCCGGGGGTCAAGCTGCCTGCCACACGCTCGCTGGCCAAATCCTTGGGCATGGCCCGCGATACGGTTGAAAACGCCTATGTTCAACTGCATCGCGACGGCTTTATCGTGCGGCGCGAAGGCTCGGGCAGCTATGTTTCCGAGTCGGTCGGCACGGAGCTGCGCGGCAGTGCCTATCGCCGCATCAAAGCCCAGGATCTGAAACGCAGCGTAATGGAACCCGGTACGGGCTTAAGCCGTCGGGGTCGCGCCGTGTTTGAAAGTGGCGGCATTGCCGATCAACAGACCATCAAGGCCTTTGCCACTGGCCTGCCGGAAACCCGCAACTTCCTCACCGATGTGTGGGAACGCCTGCAGCGTCAGGCCATGAAAGACTATCGAGCCAACATCCTGCTGCATGGCGATCCGCAAGGCACCGAGTCCCTGCGTAAAGCGATTGCCGTGTACCTGAATCTGGAGCGTGGTGCGAAGGTCTCCGCCGATCAAATTTTGATTCTGAGCAGCACGCGCCAGGCCTTGTTCCTGTGCGCGCAATTACTGGTCGATGCTGGCAAACCTATTCTGGTTGAAAATCCTGGCTACTTTGGCGCCCGCAAAGCCTTTGAAGCAGCCGAGGCCCGTGTCGTACCAATTGGCGTGGACGAGCAAGGCTTGCGCACCGATCTGCTGAATGAAGATCGCAGCGGCGCGAACTGCATTTACGTGACGCCCTCGCACCAGTACCCCACCGGGGCCACCATGTCCCTGGAACGTCGTCTGGAGCTCATACACTGGGCGGCTGAAAATGGCCGCTGGATTATGGAAGACGACTACGACAGCGAATTTCATTACGACGGCTTACCCACGGCGTGTGTGCAGGGGCTGGATAAATACCAACGCACAATTTACTTGGGCACTTTCAGCAAAACCCTGTATCCAGGCCTGCGCATGGGCTATATGGCCCTGCCACCCGAGCTGGTCAAACCCTTCACCCAGGCACGCAGCATCATGGATGGTCACACACCGCAAATCCTGCAGCTGACGCTGGCGCGTTTTATGGAAGACGGACATTACAACTCGCATATTCGCGCTATGCGCAAGCTGTATGCCGGGCGGCGGGAGATCATGCTGGAAGCCATCGAGCAGCACTTGCAAGGAATCGTTCGTGCGGCCCGACCTGAAGGCGGTTTGCAGATTCCCTGCTTTCTGGAGCCGGGCTGGTCAGAAGAACACACGCTGCGCCGCGCCTTGAGTGCTGGCGTTCAACTGCCGGGTTTGAGCCGTCTGTACATTGGTGAAGAAAAACAACAGGGCTGGCTGCTGGGCTATGCCTCCCTGACCGCCTACGAGATCGAGTCCGCCATGTTGCGTCTGGCCAACGCTCTGCGTCAGGGCAAAGGCTGAGCCGGGAAAAATCAGTACATCAAGGGATATCGCCGGTTCAGATCGGCGACCCCTTCCAAAATGGCATTCTCGGTGCGGGGATTGCGCGAACCACTGCGCACCCCGCCCAGCAAGGCCAGAATCATGTCGCCAATTTCCTTGAAATCATCTTCACCCAAACCGCGAGTCGTACAGGCGGCACTGCCGACCCGTACCCCCGAGTAGGCGCCAGAGGCTTGCTCATACGGCACACGGTGTTTACTCAAGCTAATGCCCAGCTGAGCCAGAACCTGCTCCACCAAAGGCCCGGACAGCCCCCAAGGGCGCAAATCCACCACACCAAAATGACAGTCTGTTCCCCCTGACACCACCGTCAGTCCACCTTCGGACAAGCGGCGACACAAGCTGCGCGCATTGATGATGACGGACTGGGCATAGGCCTTATAGGATGGGCTCATCGCTTCACCCAAAGCCACCGCCTTGGCGGCCAGAATGTTCAGCAAAGGTCCGCCTTGCAGCCCTGGATATACGGCCTGACTTAAGCGCTCGGCCAGCTTGGGCTCATTGCTCAAGATAATCCCACCCCGCGGTCCGCGTAAGGTGCCATGTGTGGAAAAGGTCGTGACATGGGCATGTTTGACAGGTGATTCCATCAGACCGGCCGCCACCAGCCCCGCGCCGTGGGCCAAATCCACCATTAAATAAGCGTTGATTTCATTGGCGATATTTCTGAATTCGGCAAAATTCGGCGTGCGCGAATAGGACGAGCCTCCGGCAATGATCAGCCGTGGCCGCTCCTTGTGGGCCAGGGTACGAACCTCGTCCATGTCGACCCATTGCGTCTGACGATCCACCCCATACGAGCAAGTCTGAAACCAGCGTCCGGACACATTGAAATGCGAACCGTGGCTAAGGTGCCCACCCGCACTTTGATCCAGCGCCAGAATCGTGTCGCCCGGCGAAAGCAAGGCCAGATACACCGCCAGATTGGCCTGACTGCCCGAGTGCGCCTGCACATTGGCGTAAGAGGCTCCAAAAACCGACTTGGCCCGCTCGATAGCCAGTTCTTCGGTTTGATCGGCTTGTTCGCACCCGCCGTAAATCCGTTGCCCAGGATAGCCTTGCGCCTGCTTGTTGCTGAGCAAGGAACCCTGCACGTCCAAAACGGAGCGGCTCAGGTAATTCTCGGAAGCAATCAGTTCAATGGTGTGTTGTTGGCGTCGCCGTTCGGCTTCGATGATGTCCCAAAGATTGCGATCGCTTTGCTGTAGAAATTGCGACCCCACCAGAGGCAGGTGGGGGGTGTCGCCACCGGCAAGACTCTTCATGGGAGTTCCTGTTTAGAGATTGGCCACTTTATGGTTGTGGCTATTTGCCAGATATCAGGCAAAAGCACGGCCCTGGACATGTCGATTCCCAGAGCGAAAGATAAACATCCTATTCTGTTTAGCGCTCTATAAAACAGTCCATTAAAAATTAATTCACCAGACCACTTTTAATTATTGTTATTTGAATAAATATTCAAAGCATAAAGAATCAAAAAACCTCTGAAACACAGAGAGAAAGCCAATTCCGATTGTTCTTGTCAAGAATTAAAACAAGATTCAAATTTTTATTCTTAAGTGGTCTGTTAATTGGCCTTGAAATGGTCTGTCATTTATTGTCATAGGATCATTAGAATGCAGCCAACAAATACTCAACACCCATACTTCTAAACGCTCAAGCAGATTATCACTTATTTCAATCTGTGCACGATAAAAACATCCCCATTTTTCCCATGACTACAGGAAACGCCATTGCTTTAACGGCAGTTCAACCACGCTGATCCCCACGGTTCAAGAAACCCGGCAACGGGATTTTTTTGGGCCTTGTCCATAAGAATCGGCAAATCCTTTTAAGCCTGCGAATTTCCATTTGGAAATAAAGATGGGTGGCATAAAGAAACGACCTGTTCATTTCGAACAGATCGCAATCAACAGCAAGGAAGTTTGAAATGACAATCAAAAACTACGAAACTGATGACGCCGTACGTAATATGCTGCAAAAGCTGTCTGTACTTTGGAAAAACCGGGCTGCCGTGAATCAGGAACTGCCTGACTACAACAATCTGGCTTTCGATCCCAACAAGGCCGATTTCAGTGAATGCCTGCTGCCTTTTCGCGAGCATCAGGCCTGGCTGGAAGCTCCTGAAGAATTGAAATCGCAGTGCTTGTCCTATGCCTGGGGCATTTACAACCTGAAGACCATTTACGTTGAGTGCAACGTGGTCACGCCTTCTTGCGAAGACATCATCAAGACCCCGCCCCCAAGCGCCAACCGCAATCTGCTGCAAGACGTGATGTCCCAGGCCTTGCTGGACGAGGCCCTGCACACTCGCATGTCCATCATGGCCTGCAACTACATCTACTCCATGCGTGGTCTGACGCCCCTGGATTTCACCAATTTCAACCTGGTGCAGTGGCGCAATGACATCCTGAGCCAATGCGGTTCCGAATCCGAGCGTCGTCTGACCCGCTTTGCCATTGCCTGCGCATCCGAGACCCTGATTACCGACTACCTGAAGACCATGGCCGAGGACAAGAGCATCCAGACCGTGTGCCATGAAGTTACCCGCACCCATGCCATGGACGAGTGGAGCCACTCCAGCGTGTTCAGCTTTGTAGCGTCGGACATCATTCACGGACTGAGCCAGAAAGAGCGCGAGCATATGCGCGCCGTTATTTTGCGCACCGTAGAAATGTTCGCCAACAATGAAATGGGCGCCTGGGAAAAAGTCTTCTCCATGGTGAATTTCCCCCATGCCCGCGACATTTTGCACGACACCGGCGACTCCAACGAAATTGGCGTGTACACCGGCTCGGTAGAAAGCCTGATCGAGCGCATTGGCCTGAACAGCAAGTCCGGCAAGGCTCCTGCCGAGGCCGAACAACAGGAGGCGCTGCAATGACAGCCATGATTCAGGCGCGCTGCGAGACCGTTCGCCCCGAGGCCGGAAACGTCAAAGTGTTTACCTTGCGGGTGCAGGGCGGCCATTTTGATTTTCTGCAAGCCTTGCAGGCAGGCAAGCACGTCGCCCTGAGCTACCCCGATACCGGCGGCACCATTCAACAGCGTATGTATTCGATCACTCGTATGGCCGATCCAGACCTGATTGAAATTGCCGTAAAAGGGTCGGGGCGCAATAGTGTTTCCGATCACTTGCACGCCACCTTGCGCGAGGGCATGAGTGTGCCCCTGCAATATGTGGCGGGTGAAATCTCGGTGAACTCTATTGTGGGTTACGAGCGTATCGCCATGATCGCAGGCGGCATTGGCATTACCCTGCCCATTGCCTTGCTGCGTGAGTTGGCGGCGCGAGCCCAGGACGGCTTGCCTGTACCACAAGTACATTTGCTCCTCAGTATTGCCCGTATTGCCGACATTCCCTTCCTGCATGAACTGCTGCAACTGGATCTGGGCACCAGCTGGTTCACGCTGACCGTGTTTGTCACGCAGGAAAAGATTCGCGAAAGCGCTCATTTCAAAGTGGGTCGCCCCTCTTTTGAAAATATGGAGCAATTGAAAGACCCGCAGGCCGTGGTGATTTGCGGCAGCCATGGGTTTGCCCAGGCCTTGCGCGAATACACCCTTCAGGCTCACCCCATCTCGCACATGTTGATCGAGGCTTTTTCCCCGCCCGCCAGTTCCGGCGTGGAAATCCTGCCTGAAGCAGGCAGCGCGCCCTTGCAAATCAATGTGCGCAGCACCGGGCAAACGCTCTCGCCTGAACCGGGCAGCAGCTTGCTGGAAATGCTGGAGGCCGCCGATGTGCCTATTCGCAGTCAATGCCGCTCGGGCATTTGCGGCGCGTGCCGGGTACAGATTTCGGAGGGCGAGTACCGCTCTGAACCGGATTTGTGCCTGAGCGATCAGGACAAGGCCCAGGGCCATGCACTGGCATGTTGCACCTTCCCCTTATCGGGTGCCATTAATGTAGACATCGGTACCACGAGCTGACATCCTTACCATCTGGATTGAAAGAACCTCTTATGAAGAAAGTCATCGCACTGCGTCATATCCATTTTGAAGACTTGGGCACACTGGAACCTGTTCTGATCGAACAGGGCTACCAAGTTCAATACATTGACCCTTCCGTCGAGTCACTGCGTCACGTGGGTGAACAGGACGCTGACCTGCTGGTTGTATTGGGCGGGCCAATCGGCGCCTACGACGAAAAGATTTACCCCTTCCTGTCTGATGAGCTGGAACTGATTAACAAGTTCTTGCTGGCAGGCAAACCTTTGCTGGGCATTTGCCTGGGCGCACAACTGATTGCGCGCGCCCTGGGCGCCAATGTCTACCCCCTGGGTGTGAAAGAAATCGGTTTCTCTCCGTTGAAACTGAGCGAAGCGGGCAAAGAATCGCCCCTGGCCGCCGTTAGCGGCATTCCCGTCCTGCACTGGCATGGGGATCAGTTCGATATTCCAGACGGAGCCATTCACCTGGCCAGCACGGACGTAGGCCCCAATCAGGCCTTCTCCTTCGGAACCCAAGTACTGGGCCTGCAATTTCACCTGGAAGCCGACACCAGCAAGCTGGAACGCTGGCTGGTTGGTCATGCCAACGAACTGGGACAAGCTGATATCGATCCGCAAATGCTGCGTCTGGAAGCCATGGCGGTACAAAAACGCCTGCACGCCGCTGCCGCTACGGTCCTGACCAGCTGGCTCAGCCAACTTAAACAGGCCAGTTCCGCTGATTGCGCTGCATGAACACTGCTGCTGTAACGTTTGTCGATCGTGAACGACATCCCTACCATGTGGATGTCGTTTCGATTCAGTCTCAAGTCGTCTACGGTCGGGTGGGCAACAATGTTGCCGGCCCGACTTTGCGTAGACATGGCTTTAAAGTGGCCGCCGTTCCTACCGTGTTGCTCAGCAACAACCCGCAATACCCCACGGTGCACGGCGGTGCTGTCCCCGATGAATGGCTGGAAGGCTTTCTGAATGATCTGGTCTTGCGCGGTGCGCTGGACAAGGTACGCGCTGTCCTGATCGGTTATCTGGGCAACGCCAACCAGGCCGTCATCATTGCGCGCTGGTTAAAAACGTTGCTGCAAGAGCATCCTGACACTCTGGTGATAGTGGACCCGGTCATCGGCGATCTGGATGTAGGCGTCTACGTAGACCCGGCGCTGATCCCCGCCTATCACGAAACCTTGCTGCCGCTGGCCACGGGCCTGACCCCCAATAATTACGAGCTGTCCTTGCTGTCCCAACAGCCTTGCGACACCATCCAGGGCAGTTCCAGTGCCGCGCACGCCTTGCTAAATGGCCGGACCGAATGGGTCATTGCCACCAGCGCCGCCCCCGACTCCTGGCAGGATGGTCAGATCAAATTATTGATGTCCCGCAAGGAGCCGCGTGCCGACACCCTGCTTAGCCATCCACGCGTGGATTGCGCCGCCAAAGGCACCGGAGACCTGTTTGCCTCCACCTTGCTGGCCCATCTGATTTTGGGTGCAGACCTACATTCTGCGGTGCATACGGCCAGTGCCAGTGTGCTGCATCAGTTGGAATTAACCCGCCAGGCCGGACATCAGGAATTAATTTTGCCAATAGATCCTTTCCGAGCCTGAGCAAATATTTCCTAATCTAACAAACCTTTCAACCGGCAGTCGTTCTCGTTAAGCTGTGCCCTCTTAGTTACAAACGGAGCATGACATGGGGCTGCCTTTTAAAAGCACGCTACATCCACGGGTGTTCTGGGGATCTACCTTTATCGTCCTGGTCTTTTTGCTGATCGGGATTATTTTCCCTAAAGACGCCGCACTTATTTTTGAGCAGTTACAAAACTGGGTCATCAAAAGTTTCGGCTGGTTCTATATCCTGGCTGTGGCCCTGTTTTTCTTTGCCGTCGTCTATCTGGCATTAAGCCGCTACGGCAATTTGAAATTAGGGCCAGACGACTCGGAGCCTGATTACCCCTATCTCACCTGGATGGCGATGCTATTTGCTGCCGGTATGGGGATTGGCCTGATGTTCTTTGCCGTGGCCGAGCCACTGCAACACTTCTCGGCCCCGCCCTCGGGCCTGGCCAGCACAGTGGAAGCCGCCCATCAGGCGCAGATCATCACCTTCTTTCACTGGGGCGTTCACGCCTGGGCCGTCTATGCGGTCGTTGGCTTGTCGCTGGCTTACTTTTGCTTTCGCTACAACCTGCCTTTGACCATTCGCTCGGGCCTGTATCCCTTATTTGGCAAGCGTATCGAAGGCTGGATTGGCGATAGCGTGGATATTTTCGCTGTTTGCGGCACGCTATTTGGTATTGCTACCTCCATGGGTTTGGGCGTACTTCAAATCAATGCTGGTCTGGAGCATTTATTTGGCTGGCCGCAGGAAACCTGGCTACAAATTATTTTGATTGTGGTGGTTACTTCGCTGGCTACCCTATCTGTTGTCAGCGGATTGGATGTTGGCATTCGTCGCCTGTCCGAACTGAATTTGCTGGTTGCCATTGCCTTGATGCTGTTTGTGCTCGCCGTCGGCCCTACAGCCTTTTTGATGAATGCTTTTGTACAGAATATCGGCGGTTATCTCGATAACTTCTTTGCACGCTCATTTAGTACACAAGCATTCCGCGGGCAAAGCTGGATGAAAGCCTGGACCCTGTTTTACTGGGCCTGGTGGATCGCGTGGTCGCCCTTTGTCGGCATGTTCATCGCCCGCATCTCGCGTGGCCGCACCGTACGTGAATTCGTACTGGGCGTCTTGCTGGTGCCCACCGTCTTCACCTTCTTCTGGATGACCGTTTTTGGCAACACCGCCATCTTCCTGGATATGGGTGTGGCGGCGGGCCAACTGGCCCAGGATGCTGCCGCGAATGCATCCGTGGCCCTGTTCGAGTTCCTGGAATACCTGCCTTGGTCCAATGTAACCTCGACCTTGGCAATTATTCTGGTAGCCATTTTCTTTGTGACCTCGGCCGACTCGGGCTCTTTGGTTATCGATACCCTGGCCGCCGGTGGGGTGGAAGACGCTCCAGTCTGGCAACGCATTTACTGGTGCGCGTTGGAAGGCACCGCTGCCTCCCTGCTCTTGCTGGCCGGTGGTCTGACAGCCTTGCAAACCGTCACGCTGGTCAGTGCCCTGCCCTTTGCCATCATCATGTTCTTGCTGATTCTGGGGCTGTTCAAAGGCATGAAGGCAGATATGTCACGATTGCGTCGTCAAGGTCCCATGTCCGGCCCGGCTCCCGGCTCGGAAGTGTCCTGGCGTCGACGCCTCTCGACGATCCTGCACACGCCCAACCAGCGGGACGCCCGTCGCTTCATGGGTGAAACCGTGGTTCCCGCCTTGCAGGCCGTGGCCGACGAGCTGGGCAAACGCAACCTGAATGTCAGCCTGGAGACCAGCGAGCAGGATACGGCCCAACTGACCATTCAGGCCGACAACCAGCGTAACTTTGTCTATGGCGTCGAGTTGCGCGCTCGTCGGGTTGCCAGCTTTACCGCGGCAGCAGCACGCAACGAACAGGCTCGCCCTCAAGAATGGCAAGTGCGTACTGTCTTTGCCGATGGCAGTCGGGGTTATGACTTGATGGGCCTGTCCTCCAGTCAGGTCATTAACGACATCCTGAACCACTTCGAGCGCTATCAGTCCCTGGTCACTTCCGAAGCCACCGCGCTGTACGCGCAGTCGCCCGACCCGAGCTAAGCCTCTGTTCCGGTCTCCAGTTTTCTTTCCAGAATCTGGGGACCGGGCCCTTGCTGGCCCAGAATATCGGCCGGATTACGCAAGGGACACTCACTCATGGACAAGCACCCACAGCCAATACAGTGGGTCAGCTCATCGCGCAGTCGCGTCAACTGCTCAATACGATCATTCAAACTGGCCTGCCAACGGCTGGACATGGCTCGCCATTGCTTGCTCGATGGCTTGCTGCCTGGTGGCAAACCACGCAAGGCCTCGTGGATTTCCTCCAGGGGAATCCCGGTACGCTGCGCCACTTTGATGATCGCAATATAGCGTAAAACCACCGAATCAAAACGACGCTGGTTCCCGCTATTCCGCGTACTGGCAATCAAGCCCTTGGCTTCATAAAAATGCACGGTCGAGACAGGGACACCACTGCGTTTGGCCACTTCCCCCACCGTCAAGGCACGACTGAAATCCACTGTTTTTGCCATCTTGACACCCCTTGACCTCAAGTTAACTTGAGGTTTTATAGTCCAGGTACCTAATTAAGGCAAGCCATGTTGGCTGCCTCTTTGTTGTCACAGGAACCTGCCATGCCTCCCCTCATTTGGATTCTGTTTGCCGGACCTCTGTCATGGTTACGGCAAGCCCAGCTTGTGTCAGCCACCTACTTCAAACCCGAAGACTGGTCGCAAAGTGATCAGCGATTCGGCTGGACTCTTCCCAACAAACAGCCTTTGTGGCCCTCTTCCCTGACAGGAGGGTCGGCAGCATGAGTTCGCGTCGTACTTGGATCATGATTCCCGTTCTGGCCGGCGTATTGGCCATAGGCTGGCGTTTGCTGCCAGCCTCGCAAGAAGCTCAAGCAGGGGGAGCCTATCCGCCTGCCGTCGTCGAACTATCCAGCGTCGAGTCCCAGACCGCTCCTCGTCTTTTGCATGCCGTCGGTGCACTGGAAGCCTGGCAGCAAGTGCTGCTCAGTGCAGAGACCAGCGGCCGTATTCGCAAGATTGATTTCACCTCCGGACAGCAAGTCAAGGCAGGCCAGCCACTGGTTTTGCTCAATGACGAACTGGAACAAGCCAGCGTGCGCCGCGAGCAGGCACAGGTCAAGCAGGCCGCCATTCAGCTCACCCGTGTACGCAAGCTGAAGGAACAGCAAGCCGCTACCCAGGAGCAGTTGGATCAAGCCCAGGCCGATCACGCTGTGGCCCAGGCCCAACTGCAATATCAACGCGCTGAACTGGCCTTGAAACAGATTGCCGCCCCCTTCTCGGGTCGCATCGGTATCACCAGCTTGCATCAGGGCCACTACTTGCAACCCGGCCAAGCCATCGCCAGCCTGGTCGATGACAGTCAACTGCGTGTGAATCTGACCGTGCCAGAGCAAAGCCTGCCGGACCTGAAGGTGGGCCAGACACTGCACGTACAGGTGGACGCCTGGCCAGGCGAGAACTTCCAGGCTGAAATCAGCGCCATCGATCCCTTGATTGGAGATTCGCGCACCGTGCGCCTGCAAGCGCTGCTGCCCAACCCGGACAATCGCCTGAAAGCGGGGATGTACGCCCGTGCTCAATTGAAGCGCCCCGCCGAAGCGCCCGTCCTGACCGTGCCCGAAACCGCATTGACCTACACCGCCTACGGCCAGACCGTGTTTGTGGCCTCCCCCACGGATCAGGGTCTGTGGCAGGTCAAGCGCGTGGCCGTACAAACTGGCGAGCAATGGGATGAGCGTGTCGAAATCATTGATGGCTTGAAAGAAGGCGACAAGGTTGTGAGCGCCGGCCAGATCAAGATTCAGGACGGCTCCACAGTACAAACCGCCAAGGACAAGGAGCCCGTATGAACACCACCTCCCGTCCCGGCTTTACCGACTTGTTCGTTCGTCGGCCGGTACTTGCCCTGGTGGTCAGCGCCTTGCTCCTGATGTTGGGGCTGTTCTCCTTGGACAAGCTGCCCATCCGGCAGTATCCCCTGCTGGAGAACTCCACCATCACGATTACCACCGAGTACCCCGGCGCCTCTGCACAACTGATGCAAGGCTTTGTCACCCAGCCCATCGCCCAGGCTCTGGCCTCGGTGGAAGGGGTGGATTACCTGTCCTCCAACTCCGTGCAAAGCCGCAGTGTCGTGACCCTGCGCATGGAGCTGAACCGCGACTCTACCCAGGCCCTGACCGAAGTCATGAGCAAGGTCAGCCAGGTGCGCTACCGCCTGCCTGAAGGCGCCTATGACCCGGTTGTGGAACGTTCCTCCGGGGACTCCACTGCGGTGGCCTATGTGGGCTTTTCCACGACGTCAATCTCCATCCCGGAACTGAATGACTATCTGTCCCGCGTGGTGGAGCCTATGTTCTCCACCATTGATGGCGTGGCAAAAATCCAGACCTTTGGTGGTCAAAAACTGGCCATGCGACTGTGGCTGGATTCGGATCGCATGGCGGGCTATGGACTGACGGCTGCCGATATTGCCCAGGCTGTGCGTGCCAACAACTATCAGGCCGCCCCCGGCATGGTCAAAGGCCAGCATGTCTTGAGCAATATTCAGCTCAATTCGGACCTGACCAGCGTGGCCGAATTTCAGGACCTGATCGTGCGCGAAGACGGCACCTCGCTGGTAAGACTGCGCGACGTAGGCAAGGTAGAGCTGGGAGCAGCAGCGACGGAAACCAGCGCCCTGATGGATGGCCTGCCCGCGATTCACCTGGGCTTGTTCCCCACTCCCGGCGGCAACCCCTTGCGGATTGTGGAAGGCATTCGTGATCGCCTCCCAGCCATTGAGGCCACCTTGCCTCCCGGCGTGGAAGTGGCCCTGGCTTTTGAAACCGCCCGCTTCATCCAGGCCTCGATTGATGAGGTGCTCAAGACCCTGACCGAAGCCATGATTATCGTGGTGCTGGTGATTTATCTGTGTCTGGGTTCTTTCCGCAGCGTGCTGATTCCGCTGGCTACCATTCCCTTGTCCATGTTGGGAGCAGCCGCCTTGATGCTGGCCTTTGGTTTCAGCATCAATTTGCTGACCTTGCTGGCCATGGTGCTGGCTATCGGACTGGTAGTGGACGATGCGATTGTGGTGGTTGAAAACGTACACCGTCACATTGCCGCCGGACGCTCACCCGTGGTGGCGGCTTTATTGGGCGCACGTGAAGTGGCCGGCCCAGTGATCGCCATGACCCTGACCCTGGCCGCCGTCTATGCCCCGATTGGGCTGATGGGTGGCCTGACTGGAGCACTGTTCAAAGAGTTTGCCCTGACGCTGGCCGGTGCCGTGCTGGTATCCGGGGTCGTGGCCTTGACCTTGTCCCCAGTGATGAGTTCCTTGCTACTGCCCTCACAGCAAGATGAAGGTCGCATGGCGCACCTGGCAGAGAGCTTCTTTGGTGGTCTGTCGGCCCGCTACGGTCGATTGCTGGCCCGCTCCTTGCGCCATCGCTGGATCACGGGCGCCATGGCCTTGCTGGTCTTTATCAGCCTGCCCGTGCTCTATCAAATGACGCACAGTGAGCTGGCTCCCATTGAAGATCAGGCCAGCGTGCTGACAGCCGTGAAAGCTCCGCAAAATGCCAACCTGGCCTATGCCGAGCGCGACGGCAAGCTGCTGGATGACACGTATCGTGAAGTGGCCGAAACCGAAAGCACCTGGTTGATTGTGGGGACAGACGGCCCGGCTGCCAGCTTTGGCGGGATCAACCTGAAGGACTGGAGCAAGCGCGAGCGCGATGCCAGCGCCGTACAGGGTGAGCTGCAAGGACGTGTCAGCGCGATTCCCGGCAGCAGTATCTTCGCCTTCCAGCTTGCCCCCTTGCCCGGTTCCAGCGGCGGTCTACCGGTTCAACTGGTACTGCGCAGCCCCGGCGACTACCGCACGGTGTACGACACGATGGAGTGGGTCAAACAGCAAGCCCGTGAAAGCGGATTGTTCGTCGTGGTAGACAGCGATCTGGACTACAACAAGCCCGTTTCCCGCGTGGAAATTGACCGCAGCAAAGCGGCCAGCATGGGGATCAGTCTGCGAGATATTGCTGATTCCCTGGCCGTACTGGTGGGCGAGAATTACCTGAACCGCTTTTCGCTGGATGGTCGCTCGTATGACGTGATTCCACAAAGCCAGCGTGAACTGCGCCTGACGGCTCAAGCACTGACACGTCAGTTTGTACGCAGCGCCAATGGCGAGCTGGTGCCCTTGTCGGCCATGGTTCAAATCCACAGCGAAGTGGAGCCCAACAGCCTGCGCCAATTCAACCAGCAAAACTCGGCCACGCTGCAAGCCATTCCAGCACCGGGTGTCACGCTGGGACAAGCGGTGGGCTATCTGGACGACATCGCCCGTCAATTGCCTGCAGGATTCACGCATGACTGGCAATCGGAGTCGCGCCAATTCACCCAGGAAAGTCAGTCTCTGGTGTGGGCCTTCCTGGCCGCACTGGTGGTGATTTACCTGGTACTGGCCGCGCAGTACGAAAGCCTGGTGGACCCCATCATCATTCTGGTGACGGTGCCCTTGTCCCTGTGCGGTGCCCTGCTGCCTTTGGCCCTGGGATTTGGCACGCTCAACATCTACACCCAGATAGGTCTGTTAACGCTGGTCGGCCTGATCAGCAAACACGGCATTCTGATGGTGGAGTTTGCCAATGAACTGCAATTCAAAGAGGGCCTGAAAAAGCCCGAAGCCATCTTGCAAGCCGCCCGCATTCGTTTGCGCCCTGTGCTGATGACAACCGGGGCCATGGTCTTTGGTCTGGTGCCTCTTCTATTTGCCTCCGGTGCGGGTGCTAACAGCCGCTTTGGCCTGGGCGTAGTGCTGGTCTCGGGCATGTTGATCGGCACAATATTCACCCTGTTTATCTTGCCGACTTTGTATACCTTGCTGGCGCGTGATCACGCCCATCAAGCAGACACCCCGCGGGCGCGCGATTTGGCGCAAGCCCTGCGCCCTTCGACTGGAGAACACTCATCATGACGCCACAACTATCAAACAGGCTAGCGCCTGTGGCGCGTGCTCTGCGACTGGTGATCCCCAGCCTGATCCTGAGCGGTTGCGCTGTGGGGCTGGACACCTCCATTCCCACCGCTCCAAGCTTGACCGACACCAACTGGAACAGCCAGTTCGCTCAAGCCACCGAGCAACGCGAAAACTGGTGGACCTTGCTGCAAGACCCGCAGCTGGACGCCTTGATTGCCAAGGCCCTGGATCACAACCTGGATATTGCCCAGGCACAGGCCCGCTGGCGGGCCTCCCGCGCCCTGATCGACGAGCGCCAACACGACCGTCTACCCGCCATCACGGCCCACGCCAGCTATAACCGTAGCGGCTCACAGTTTGCCGCGCCCGACGGCTCCATTGATCACGGTATTACCGAGAACTGGCGCCTGGGCATGCAGGCCACTTGGGAGATCGATCTGTTCGGTCGTCTGGAGCAACTGGCCCGTTCTGCACAGGCTCGCAGCGAGGCCAGTGCAGACCAACTGGATCTGACTCGCCAGGCTATCGCGGCTGAACTGGCACGCCAATACGTGCAAGCCCAAGGTTTGCAACGGCAACTGGCTCTGGCTGAGGATGACGTACGCAGCTGGGAGCATACGATCAGGCTGGTGCAGGCTGGCGTCTCGCTGGGTCGGGAATTGCCGGAGAATCTGGACAATGCCCAGGCTGGTCTGGAGCGTGCCAAAACCCTGGTGCCCCAACTGCGCAGCGACCTGGAACTGGCTCGTTTGCGCATCCAGGTGCTAAGCGGCGGGCAAGCCGGGAGCATTGATACGCCATTGCCCAGCGCCAAGGCACCCTTGGCCGCTTCCTTGCCCTTAGGCGATGTGAACGCCATGCTGTTCAACCGGCCTGACGTACGCGCCGCCCGGCAAGAAATCCTGGCCAGCTCGCACGAAGTGGCCGCCGCCACCGCCGAGCTGTACCCCCGCCTGGATCTGGCTGGCTTTATTGGCTTTTTTGCTTTGCGAGGTAGCGACCTGGGCCATGCTGCCCGTGCCTTTGATGTTTCACCTGCCATGCAATGGCCTGCCCTGCGCCTGGGCCATGCCAAAGCGCGCTTGCGTGGCATGGAGGCGGTGGCCGATGAATCACGCCTGCACTATCAACAAGTGCTGTTGCAAGCTCAGGAAGAAATTCAGGGCTCTTTGCAAAGGCTGACTCAACATCAGGAAAGCCTGCTTAGCCTGACGCGGGCAGCGTCACATCTGGAAAATGCCCATGAGCGTGCCTTGACGCGTTATGAAGTGGGAGCCGGTGCCTATCAGCAAGTGCTGGAAAATCAGCGCAGCCTGAACCAGACCCGGCAAGAGCTGGCAATAGCGGAAACCGGCTCGTACCTGAATGTAATTGCCTTGTATCAGGCCTTGGGTTGGGGAGTGGCGACACCAAGCTCCACTGAGTAACTTCAAGCTTGATCGGATTGGGGGTGGTCTGTCTCGAAGATAGGCCGCCCCTTTTCTATTTGTGCATCAGTCTGTTGCAAAAACTCGGATAGATTCGCAATCTTGCTCTGCATCAGCCGATCCAGCAGCTTTCCGCCAAACCACAACAAGGCGCAGCAGAAAAACGTAATCGGCAATACATACCAACGCAGCCAGACCGATGCATCCAGCAACCAGCCAAGCGCGGTAAAAATCACCACTAAAGTGCAGGCAATCCAATTATTGCGTTTGGCCTTGAGCAAGAATTTCCTTAAGTCCAGATGACCACGTTCCAGAGTCTCTAATTGTTCGTAAAGCTGATCGCGGTCTTTCTGCAGTTGCACCCAGGCAGCGCGCTGCTCTGATGTCACCGCAAGGTCAGACCGGGGCTGTTCATATTCCTGATGGCTCATTATCTCTACGCTTGGGCAGCGGCGTACTCTAGAAAAACGCTATTGTAGGAGGAATGAAAACGGGGAGTGTTTCTGCCTTTTTCTCTTTACCAAGCTAGCCTATGCCTATCGCTTCACTCACGCGCCTGCTCTAGCCAGCCACCGTACATCAGCATAGCCAAAACGCCTTGTTAGTTCCCCAGCAAGGACGAACCTTTCTGCCCCAGAGACAGCACTTCACTGGCATTCACAATGGCGATCGAAATATCCTCAATCGTGCTGCGTTTATTCATGGCCTGCTCACGAATCAAATCATAGGCCTGATCTTCGGACACCTGATGGGTACGCATCAAGATCGTCTTGGCTTGCGCCACATGCCGCTGCCCCATCAGTTTGGTTTGCAGCTTGCTAATCAGCCGACGTTGCTGGCGTAGCTCTTTATGGTATTTGCGCGCCAGCACTACCGTGGACAACAAGCCAAAAGAGCGAATGGGCGACGGCAGGATCGCCTGAATATTCAAATCCAGCACGGCCGACACGATCGTGGGGTTTTCATAATTGACCACGGCAATAATCGTGGGGGCTTCCTCCTCGCAGACCCAATCCAGGCGCAGGTGCAAAAGATCAGGCTGCACGGCCAGAAACACCAGATCCGTTCCTGAAGGCAGGTTTTGCGTGGGCGGCCAGATCGTCTGGACCGAACACCCGATACGCTGCAGTTGCTGGGTCAGCAAGCGGCCATCGCTATCGTCCGGATGCATGACCACCATCGTCAATTGCCGCAGTTCCTTGAGTTGCGGCGAGGTGGCATGCGGAAAACGATTCCGCACTCGCAAGGGCTTGTTTGCCGGCTCATCACCGTAGGAAGAGGAGTTGGCCACGCTTTATGTCTCCAAAGTATCCAGCTTGGCAGTCCAGTCGCCCAAGGAATGGGTAACCAGATACGGGTCGGGCGAGACCGGGCGCGTTGCCTGGCGCACAATCGCAAACTCGCCGTCGGCATTGATGCGGCCAATCCGTGGATAAAGCCAAGTATGGTGATTATTGGGATCGATCTTGATCCGCCCCTGAGGTGCATCCAGTTCACTGCCCAGCAGGTAGGGCAGCAGATCTCCGATCGCATCACTGGCGGATTGTCGATACGCATTGGCGAACAAATGCATCTGTGAATAGGCAGCTTCCCAGCACAGATTAGGGTGGCAGTCGGCCCCAAAGCGCTTGCGCAAACTGGCCAGACAACGCGCATTGACCTCCGACTCGATGGACTGAAAATACGGTGCGGCGGTGAAGTGTCCACAGGCAATTTCCGCGCCCATCTGGGCAATCTCGGCCTCGGAGGTCGTCAAACTGGCAATGGGCATGGTTTGCGGATTAAAGCCCGCATTGGCATAAGCGCGATACAGATTGGCAGTGGAGTCCCCCACCACGGTGGAGAAAATAAAGTCCGGCTGCTTCTGGCGTATGTCTTCCATGATCAGGCTGTAATCGCTCTCGCTGGCATCCAATGGCAGATAGTGTTCGCCCAGCACTTTGCTATCGGGATGCTGCATGACCAGCTCGCGCATGATGCGATTGGACTCATAGGGGTAGATATAGTCCGAGCCAATCATGTAGACCCGCGCGCCAAAATTGCTGGTCATGAAATGCGCCAGCTGCACACTGTTCTGATTGGGTGCGGCCCCGGTATAGATCACATTGCCCGAGAACTCGAACCCTTCGTACAGAGTGGGATAGAACAACAGCTTGTTCCACTTCTCCACAATCGGGATCACGGCCTTGCGGCTGCTGGACATATAACAGCCAAAGATCACATTGACGCGATCCTGCACAATCAGCCGCTCGGCCTGTTCAGCGTAGCAAGCGGGCTTGGACGCCGGGTCGTAGCACACCGCCACCAGTTCACGCCCCAGCAGGCCACCAGCCTCGTTGATTTCCTCAATCGCCAGTTTGGTGCCCTGCCATTGCGACTGACCAATGGTAGAGGTCATGCCGGTTGCGGAATAAAGAACGCCGACGCGTACGGGTTCGTTGTGAGCCAAAGTCCATCTCCTGTCTAGCATGGTAGGGGCGCAGGTCGACGGACCTGCCGGTAAACACTACGAGCGAGCATCAGGTTACTCCAAAAAACTGCATTACTCTGGCTCCCCACCACGCTTGCACTCCTATGAAAACTACCAGGCATCTATCATGATCAGGGTGCCGGGCAACCAGCAGGTCAAGGCCCCGATCAAGACGGTATACGCAGGCAAGATACGCAAGGACCGTCCCAGTCCCAAGGCCAGGAAAAACAGAAACCACAGGCTGGACCACAAAAGCCACATGGTGATCAAGCGCGGATCGCTGGCAGACCCGGCAAAGGCCAGTGCGCTGATGGCAACAAACAGGCAATACCAGCCAAAGCCCACTCCTTTCAGCCCATACCACTGCACCACAGCCAGATACAGATAGGTGAAGGCAAACAGCAGCCCGCCAGCAACGGCAAAGTAATCCGCCATTTGCTCGCCGCGCTGCAAGCCCAGCAAATTGATGAACAAGGCCAACAGCCCCACCAGCAAGTTAAAGGGGGCCAGGTCTCGACGTTCAATACGTCCAGTCAAACCCACGCCATTCACAATCAGCACAGCCCCAATAAAGAAAAGCGCAACACCCAACATGGCATAAGCCTCCAAAACAAGGTGACGATTCCGGCCTGGCTGGCGTCAGATCTTGCTGACGCTGCGTGAGCTCTGTGTATCGCGATGGCATCGTGCCGCGAAGCAGGGTTCCAGATAGTTCGCAACCTAACTACGAGGTCGGATTTATTTCAGGCAAACAAAAAGGCCCAGACCGGTTCAAGCATTGAACCGGTCTGGGCCTTTTTGCCCGGCATCGGCGCTGGCAGCATTGGCAGCGGATGTCGTATCTATTTGGAAATGTCGCAGCGATCTGAAATCGCGATCGGTGCAATTCTTACATAGCCCGGACTATCGCCTGTACTAGCGATTACCCTAGCGGCTGATGATTGGCGTGCTGAATATATTTTGTGCTACAGTACTTCATCGATTTAACGATCTGATTCTTATTTCATGAACCGCCCCGCATCCTCTTTGCCAAGCACTCTGCCCCTGTCGCGGGCCGCGTCGCTGCGGGCGGGCTCCCCTCCATCTGTCTTGCTGTTGACTGTCGTCGCCCCAGGCGTCGTCAATCAAGCCGCAGTCGTGTCCGACGTCGTCGTCGACACACGCGTCTACAGCGTCTGCTCCTAAGACCTCTTTTTCTTTTCCTGCGCCATTGATGCGCCTGGAATGTCTTTGCAGACAAACCTAATTTATTTAGACAGATAAAGAACATCATGATTTCTTCTTCTCGCGCCCAAGCGGGTGCTATTGCCTTGTTCGTGCTGCTTTGGGGCAGCGCGGGTATTTTCACGCGTATCGGTCTGGATCATGGCTCGGTTATGGCCATGCTGATCCTGCGTTTTGCCATTGCCCTGCCGATGGTGATCATGCTGGGGCACTTCAATGGCGGCTGGCTACCACCCAAAGGGCAACGTCTGCTGCCAGCTATCAGCGGTTTGCTGATGATCGGGCTGTATTCGTTTTTCTATTTTGAAACCCTGGCTCAAGGAATCACGCCGGGTCTGCTGGCGACGATCCTGGGTGTGCAGCCAATTCTGACCTTGGCTTTGACCGAGCGGCGTTTTTCCCTAACCCGTGTGGCCGGTTTGGCTCTGTCCCTGACCGGGCTGATTCTGGTGGTATATCAAAGTCTGATTGTCAGCCGCTTGTCCGTAATGGGTCTGGTGTTTGCGATTGCTGCTTTGTTAAGTATTACCGTCGGGACGATTGTTCAAAAGCGTCAGCCTGTGGGGGCGTTGCAGGGTATGCCCTTGCAATACTCCTTGTCTCTGGGCTTGTTTATTCTGGTGTCCCTGGGTTTAGGACAGGAAATCCGCTGGGAGAATACGTTGGGCTTTTGGGGGCCTGTTATTTGGCTTGGCCTGGTGATTTCTGTGCTGGCCCAGTTGCTGCTGTATCGCATGATTCGCAGCGGGAATCTGGTCAATGTCACTAGCCTGTTTTATCTGGTTCCTGTGGTGACGGCGGGATTGGATTTCCTGATTCTGGGGAATACCTTGGCAGCTCGCGCAGGGCTGGGACTGGTGGCTATCTTGGCGGGTCTGTGGCTGACATTACGGAAGAAGGCGGCGTAAGTCTGCTTTTTATAAGTGGGGTTTCACGGAGAGTTAAATCGGTCTTTGAATGATGAGATCGGTCTCCGTGAAGCCACCACTTGGGGCCCTCTGCAGGGATTGGGCTGAGCACTTGCCGGTGCTGCGCACCGGTACCCTTGTCAGGAGATAGCTACGGGCGCACCCTGAACTCCCGGGGTGGTTCGTCCCCCGGACGAACCACAAGCGCCCCGGTCAAACAACAGGGCGCTTGCATCCCTACGCTATCTCCTGACCGCGGCAAGTACTCTGATCCGCCCAATCCCTGCAGAGGGCCCCAAGTGGTTCACAGTGATGCAACTCCACGACTCAAGCCGGTTTGCTTCCAAGATCCAAGTGCTGCATACACAGATCCAATGCCTGGATCTCCATTTTTAAGCAGCAACCCTCAAAGCCCCCTCTAAAAGCCCCTGGTTTACAAGTTCTCGCTACAGATTGATGCCAATCATCAGTGTGTGAGTACTGCGAGCACGTTGATCATCAGTAATGTTTACTTTTGGGCTTTTTCAACTAGCCTCACTGCGCTCAACCGCAGTGCCTCTTCAATCCATCTCAACAACTTGGCCGACAACAGACCCAGCCTACCAAGCGCCAAGCCTAGAAACGGTACACAGCCCCCGTCCCCTCTACAACCAGCACTTTCTCCCGTCCAAAATCGGTTTTTCTATATTTCTCCGTTGTGAGCCGCTTGGGGGCCGGGCCCAGGGGGGTGGGCGATTCAGACTGCTTGCCGCAGGCGGTTCTGATATCCGGGATGCAAGCCCTGTGCTGTTTGAGCCCGACGCTTGTGATTGGTCCGGGGGACCAATCACCGGGCGAGTTCACAGGGCGCCCGGATATCAGAATCGACAAGGGTACCGATGCGCAGCATCGGCAAGTAGTCAAGCCCGCCCCCCTGGACCCGGCCCCCAAGCGGCGTCCCCACAGAGACACTAAACAAAAAAAACCGACATCTCCAACCCTGGGGTCGGGCGAGATATCGGTTCAAAAGCCGGGGGCCTGTTCCCGGCGTGCTACCGTTTCAAAACGTGCTTCTAATTATTAATTCCAGAAGAACTCATCGCAGCCACCTCAATGCGCCGCAATCCACTCCAACAGTTCCTTCTCCCCTTGCCAAGGCTGACTACGATCCCCACTGGCAGCCCGCTCCTCAGCAACAAACTCGGGGGTAATGGCATCCTCCTCATTCCCCCACTCATGGCGAATAAAGCTCAACACAGCCGCCAGCTCCGCATCACTAAACTGCTCTGCAAATGCAGGCATCGCCCCCTGATATTCCTGGCCTTTCACCGTGATAGCTCCCGTGACCCCGTGCAGCACCAGTTGCGCCAGTACCTTGGGGTCACCCTTCACCCACTCTGAATCCGCCAAAGGCGGGAACACCCCTGGCAAACCTTGCCCCGTCGCCTGATGACACGCCACACAGGCATTGGCATATAGCTGCTTGCCATCCGCAGATACACTGCCAGGCGCAGGAGCCAGAACCGCCAAAGGACGCTGATCCCCCAAACGCGGAGAGCTGTTGGGCTGAGCCGAGACGATGTAATACACAGCCCAGGCCAGCAAGGCCAAAATCACCAGAATCACTATGCGCGGAATCGGGTTGTACTGCTCGTGGGGATCAGCATTCTCGCTTTGACGACTTTGAACAGGCCGGTTCATTCCTCACTCCCCACCACATCAGCACTCAAGATCGGATACACATGCTTGAGTGACTGCAAATACACCACCAGATCCAAGGCCTCCGGACGGGCTACCACCACCTTGCCCTCCGGTGCCACACCCGGCGGCAGACTCACGACGCGCTCGTCAGGCTGCACCTGATCCGGGTTCTTGGCTTCAAACAAGAAACGATAGGGAGGCATATTGCTACCCGGCGAGTAAGCGCGCGGATCGTACAAGTGCCCCAAATGCCAATCCTGACTAGGCTGACGCACACCAATATTGAACAGATCCGGCCCGGTACGCATGGTGCCCAGCAAAGGTGGGTCGTCGTAGTGATAATCCCCGGCGACCGAAGCACGCCCCCAGCCACGGCTGGCATCCGCTACACCCGCGCCCGTTGTACTGGGCTGCTGCGTGTGACAAGTAATGCAGCCATTGCCCCGATACACCGCCCGACCCCGCACTTCCTGACTGGTATAAGGCGACAAACCTTCAGGAGCAGGCTCATCCTTCAACTGCAAAAAAGGCACCACAATCATGGCGGCCGTTGCCAAGGACAAGGTCACCATGGACCCGATGATCAACTTCAGTTCGTTTTCCATGACCTTAAACCTCCAGCTCAGCGGTACGGCCCACTGCAGCCGAGCGGGACTCGGTCAAGGCAAACGCACCCGACTTCACAATCATCAGCAATACGTGCAGGGCGAAGACCAGATGGCCCAGCGTCATCATGGCGCCGCCAATAGAACGGCCTTGCAACCAGGGCATGGTGACTGCCACCGACTCCATAAAACCACGGGCAGGATCCAGCAAGGCCAAACCTTGCAGCACGCCACCAATGCTGAGCGTGATCATGTACACAGCAAAGCCAGCCACCACCAGCCAGAAGTGCCAGGAGATCAAGGCAGGCCGGGGCCAGGCCGTGTTCAGAATGCGAGGCAAGGCAAAGTACACTCCGCCGAAAATCACCATGGTCACAAAGCCGTACATACCCAGATGAGCATGAGCCACCGTGAAGTGCGTGAAGTGTGTAATGGAATTCAGCGAACGCAAGGCTTCAGCAGAACCTTGCAGGGACGCGACGGTGTACATCATGGCGCCAAAGACAATAAAACGCAGAACGGGCGAGTGACGCAGCGCACTGAAATGCCCCTTCAGCGTCAAATGCTGGTTAGCCGAGAAGGCCAGCACCGGAATCACCATCATCACGCTTTGCACGATGGACAAGGTAATCAGCCATTCAGGGATAGGACCACCAATCAAATGGTGCGCACCGACCTGCCCGTAGAAAAAGGCCAGCGTCCAGAAACCCAGCAGCGACAAGTTGTAGGAGCGCACAGGGCGTCCAATGACTTTGGGCAGGAAGTAGTAAATAGCGGCAATCGACATGGGGGTATAGAACAAGCCCAGCACGTTATGCCCGAACCACCAATTCATGGTGGCTTGTTCCACCCCGAAGTGCACGCCAGGAACCTTGGCGACCAGATACAGAATGGGGAACCAGAACAGCGCCGCGCCGATGTACCACACCGACACGTACAAGTGCTTGACCTTGCGTTGCGAGAGCATCAAGGCCAGCGGCATACCGATCATCATGCCGCCAAAGGCGAACAGCACACCGATTTGCCAGGGGATTTCCAACCACTCCAAACCCGCATTCAAGCCAATGGCCAAAGCACCAATCCCCGCCACCAGCGCAGCATTCCAGACCAGACCGCCCACCATCACCAAACGGCCACCCAGCAAAGGGGTCTGCAGCAAGCGCGGCAACATCCAGATTGTTAGCCCCAACAAGCCCATGGGTGCCCAGCCATATGCCACGCCATTCAGGTGAATCGTGCGCAGACGGCCAAAGCTCAACCAGGAAACGTCACCCAGAAACTCGGGCCAGTGCAGTTTCAAGGAGCTGATCAAACCCGCAAACGAGGCCACCACCAGCCAGACCACCGCACAGACAATCAGTAAGAACGCAGGCATGGAACTGGAACGGTCGGCCTGTTCACGCGCCGCCATTTCAAGCGCGCTGGTTTGCTGACCATGGTTCTCTGCAATATGGTCAGCCGCCGCTAGGCTTAGCGCCTGCCGTTGGGCAGCATCGGCCGAGGGTTCTTCGGGCTGGCCGATTTCGCCCTTGTGAAAAATAGTGCGCGCACCACTGACGTCAGCATCGAACAGGCCCTTGCGCAAGGACCAGATAAAGGCAAAAAGCCCGGCAATCGACAGGATGAATGCGGCAAGCAAAAGCGCCGTCGGGTTCATGGTATTCCTCTGATTAGATAGGCCCGCAGCCCACACGGGCACGGACGAAAACACCCGGCAAGGCTACCTGTCGGCACAGAGCATTCCAAGAATCAGTTAAAGCTTAAAAAACCCTATCAGTTGTCCTGAAAGCCCCGCAAATTGCCGTTTGCTTGTGCTTGAAGACATACCCATCAGATAATAAAAAAACCACATTTATTGAAATTACCGTATCAGATGGAGCACAGAAGGACATGAAACTGTACGAGACGCTGGCCAAGGAACTGGCCCAGGCCATTCTTGACGGCACAGTTGCCGCAGGCGAGCGCATGCCCTCTGTGCGTCAATTGATGGATAAGCACAAGATCAGTGCCTCGACGATTTTCCAGGCGTATTACCGACTGGAAGCACAAGGCTTAATCAAGGCGCGTCCTCGTTCGGGCTACTACGTCTGCTCCAGCCTGGCGCCTCATACCTTGGAGGCGGACACGGCCTCCCAGCCACCGCTGCAAGCGACCAGCGTTAACAATAGCGACCTGATCATGGCGATCCTGCAATCCAGTTCAGAGCGCTCCGTAGCGCCTTTAGGCTCCGCTTTCCCCAGCCCTGTGCTCTTTCCTCTGGAACGCTTGGGCCGCTTCTTGTCTGCCAGTCTGAAACAGCAAGATCCCTGGGCCAGCGTGGACGATCTGACCCAAGGCCACGCTCCCCTGCGTCGCCAGATTGCCTTGCGCTATCTGGCTCAAGGCATGGCCATCAATGCCAACGATATTGTGATTACCAACGGAGCTCTGGAAGCGCTGAACCTATGTCTTGCAGCGGTAACTCAACCGGGTGACATTGTGCTCGTGGAATCGCCCACCTTTTATGCCGCGCTGCAATCGCTGGAACGCATGAAGCTGCAAGCACTGGAAGTGCCCACCCACCCGCGTGAAGGCATTGATCTGGAAGCGCTGGAACACGCGATCAAACATCACGCCCCCAAAGCCTGCTGGCTGATGACCAACTTCCAGAACCCGCTGGGCAGCCTGATGCCCGATGCGAAAAAAGCCCAATTGGTCGAGCTGCTGGCCCGCTATGAAATCCCCTTGATCGAGGACGATGTTTACGGCGAACTGTACTTCGACACGGAGCGCCCCCGCCCCGCCAAAGCCTTTGACCGTCAGGGACTGGTGATGCACTGCTCCTCTTTTTCCAAAACCCTGGCACCCGGCTATCGCATCGGCTGGGCTGTGCCGGGACGCTATATACGTGAAGTCGCCCAGGCCAAGTTGACTACTACCCTGACGTCTCCCGTGCCCACCCAATTGGCCCTGGCCAGCTACCTGGAAAAAGGTGCGTACGAGCAACACCTGCGCCGTTTACGCACTCAACTAAAAAACCAGTATGCGCAGTTCTCCAAAGCCTTGGGACGCTACTTCCCCGCAGGAACTCGGGCCACCCGCCCCGAGGGCGGCTACTTCCTGTGGGTAGAGCTGGAAAAAAGTGTGCAGACCTTGGAACTGCATCGCCTGGCCCTGTCACAAGGCATCAGTCTGGCACCAGGCTCCATCTTTTCAACTACCCAGAATTACAGCCATTGCCTGCGTCTTAACTTTGGCCATCCGTGGACAGAACACAGCGATCACGCGCTGGAAATACTGGGTAATTTATGCCGACCATTGCCACTTAAAAAGTCATGAAGCGTAGTGCCTGACGATAGAAAATAAGAATAGGCAAGTCATTGAATAACAAACGAAAAGACAGCACGATGACTCAGTTACATAACGCAACAACACTGTCTATTCAGGAGTTTTTGATGGCCCATACCTTACGTAGCAAGCTGATCGGTGTCTGGCAATTGGTGTCCTTTGATTTTGTCCCGGAAGATGGCTCGCCCAGCTATCCCGGACTGGGGCCTAATCCTATCGGTCAGCTGATCTATACAGAAACAGGTTATGTAGGGGCACAACTGGGCAGCAGCACCCGAACGGTACAAGACAGCTGCCAATCGCTACTGGATACGTATCTGGCCTACGCTGGGACGTTTGAAGTAGATGAGGCCACCCAGTGCGTTACCCACTTTGTTGATATGTCCCTGTACCCCGATTGGGTAGGGGTTCCCCAGCCACGACTGGCGCGCTTTACGCAAGGCGCTCTGGAACTGATCACCCGTGACCCCGTGGTAGTCGCCGGCAAATTGGGAGTGGGCACCTTGTTGTGGCACCGAGCCTGACCAGGCTAAGCAGACTCTCCCTCACTAGCGGCCAGCCCTTGCTGGCCACCTCAGTTTTGAGCCTCGTTATCGAGCAGGCCCAGAAAATAATCCACAATCGCGTGTGCACGCCTGTCCTTACGCATGGCCAAGGACAAGGGAATCGTGAACTGACGCTGCTGCGGGTCCACCGCAATCATCTGGCCCTTCTCTACCCAGCGAGCCGCCACGTGCTCGGGCAAGAAACCGATGTACTCCCCCGTCAAAATCAAAAAGGCGATTCCTTCCCGGTCACTGGCTGTGGCAACACAATTCAGATCCTGGTGTTGTCCGATCGCCTCCGGGCTCATGCGATAAGCAGGCGCAATGGCCGCAGCCCGGCGCAAGGCTTCCTGAGACACTGTCCCTTTTTGCACCGCGGCAAACAAAGGATGCTCCCAGGAGCAATACAGAAAATAAGGTTCGGCATAAAGCGTGCGATATTCCAGCCCGCTCAAGGCATTAGTTTCAGGCAGCACGCCCATATGCAAGCGGCCATCCAGTAAACCACGCTCAATCTCACCCGGCGTACTCATGCTGATATGGACGCGCACCGCCTCACTGCTTTGCCGCAAGGCACGCAAGGCCGAGGTGATGTGCATATGAGGCTGCGAGATCAGGCTATTCATCAAGCCTATATTCAAGTCCCCCCGCAAACTGGAATGCAGCTGGTTCACCTCACTGCGGAAATTCTCCACCGCCGCCATCAAGGTTTCACTGGCCCGCAATACCTGTCGCCCTTCTTCCGTCAAGGCAAAACCCGCCCGGCCACGCTGACACAGCCGGATTCCACCCAAACGTTTTTCCAGATCGCTCATATGCAAGCTAATGGCCGAACGTGTAATGCCCAGCACGCCTTCCGCGGCTGAAAAGCTGCCCACTTGCGCTACTGTTCTGAACACACGCAGTAGACGCAAATCAAAATCGGAAACCTGCAAGAGTCCTTTGAGTTGCATATAGGTGAGTAAAACAATAAGTGAAGTTAAATAAAAACGTATTTTACTCAACAACTTAGCTGCCTACACTGGGGGTATTCACCGCCTTGAGGAGGCCACCATGAACTCACCCTACTTTGCGCCACAGCAGATTGCCAGTGAACTCAATCTCCAGTCCCACTGGATGCCCTTTACCGCGAACCGACACTTCCAGCAGGACCCGCGCCTGGTGGTCAAAGCCGAAGGCAACTGGCTGTACGATCAGGATGGCCGCCAGATTTTTGACAGCCTGTCCGGGCTTTGGACTTGTGGTGCCGGACATGCTCGCCATGAAATCCAGGCAGCCGTGCATCGTCAACTTGGTCAACTGGACTACTCCCCTGCCTTTCAGTTTGGACATCCCGCCGCTTTTCAACTGGCCGACAAGCTGACCCAGCACACCCCTGACGGTCTGGATCATGTTTTCTTCACGAACTCCGGTTCTGAATGTACCGACACCGTCGTGAAGATGGTGCGGGCGTACTGGCGTATTAAAGGCCAGGCGACCAAAACCCGTCTGATTGGCCGTGCTCGTGGCTACCACGGCGTGAACGTGGCCGGCACCAGCCTGGGGGGCATAGGCGGTAATCGCAAGATGTTCGGGCAACTGATGGATGCCGACCACCTGCCCCACGTACTGCAAGCAGACTGCGCCTTCACGCGCGGCCAGCCCGAAACAGGAGGCCTTACCCTGGCCGACGAACTGCTGAAACTGATCGAATTGCACGACGCCAGCACCATCGCCGCCGTGTTTGTCGAACCCGTCTCCGGATCGGCAGGCGTACTGGTGCCACCTACCGGCTACCTGCAACGCCTGCGCCAGATTTGCGACCAGCACAACATTCTGCTGGTCTTTGATGAAGTCATCACCGGCCTGGGCCGCCTGGGAACCTATACCGGGGCCGAATACTTTGGCGTCACCCCCGACATCATGACCATGGCGAAGCAATTGACTAACGGTGCCATCCCCATGGGCGCGGTCGTTGCCAGCAAGGAAATCTACCAAACCTTCATGGGCCAGGACTTGCCACTGCACGCCGTGGAATTCAGCCACGGGCACACCTACTCTGCCCACCCCGTCGCCTGCGCCGCCGGACTGGCTGCCCTGGAGTTGCTGGAACAGGACAATCTGCTGCAACGCTCCGCTGAACTGGCTCCGCATTTTGAACAAGCCCTGCACCAGCTGCGCGACAGCCCGAATGTCATCGACATCCGCAACTGCGGCCTGGCAGGTGCCATCCAGCTCGCCCCACGGAATGGCGACCCCGCCATCCGCCCCTTTGAAGCGGGACTACAACTGTGGAAACAGGGCTTTTACGTACGCTTTGGTGGCGACACTCTGCAATTTGGCCCCACCTTTACCTCTACCCCCGAGCAACTCAACTCACTCTTCGATGCAGTGGGAGGCGTCCTGAAGAACCTGGCTTGAACGCAGCAACAGGGCGGTCATGGAAAGACCGCCCCACACACCAACCAAGACCTGGAACAGGGCCTAAAGGAGACAGCCGCTGTAAACCAGGCTGTAGCCTCTGCTCCAAACACGACAAAAGCGCCATAATAGAATTTTTGCCCCACAAGCATCGTTCAGCGCCATGAGTCCATCCCGCCCCACCGTTTTTGCACAAGCCCCTATTGGCGTGTTTGATTCGGGCGTGGGTGGATTGTCCATCTGGCGTGCCCTGCGCCAATCCCTGCCCAACGAGCATCTGCTCTACCTGGCCGATTCCCAATACGCTCCCTACGGAGACCGATCCCCCGAATGGATTGTGGAGCGTACCCTGCAAATGACTCAATTGCTGGTAGACCAGGGCTGCAAGGCGCTGGTCATCGCCTGCAACACCGCCACACTGGTAGCCGCCCCCGCCCTGCGCTCCAGGCTCTCCATCCCCATCATCGCCATCGAACCCGCCATCAAACCCGCTGCCACCTTGAGCCGTAGCCGTAGCGTCGCCCTGATGGCCACCAGCCGCACCCTGGACAGCAGCGGCCTGCAAAGCCTGATTGACCGCTATGCCAGCGACGTGGAAGTCATACGCATTCCCTGTCCAGGGCTGGCCGACCGGGTCGAGGCCCTGCAACTGTCAGGCCCGGAAATCGAAGCAGAACTCAAAGAACGATTGGCCCCCGCCCTGCAAAGCCAGGCCGATACCCTGGTCCTGGGCTGCACACACTACCCCTTTCTGCGTCCCACAATCGAAGCCATCAGCGGCTCGCGCTTCCATATCCTGGAACCCTCCTTTGCCGTCGCCGCCCAAGTGCACCGTCGCCTGGAGCAGGCCAACTGCCTGAACACACAAGCCCAGGCAGGCAACAGCGCCTTCATCAGCAGCGCCCCCGTGGACCAAGCCCAAAAAGTCATCCAAGCCCTGACAGGACTGAGCGAACCCACCATGCTGGCATTCCCCATACATTCGCTAAACGTGCTGTAAAAACGGCCTCTACTCAATCTCTCACCATGTTCAATAAGAGCAGCTTGAATTGGCTGCTCCAGCTAATTGACCACTAGCTTTAGCGGTCCACCGCCCCCCATTCACCCTCTCCACTCGACTCGACTCAGCGTTCGAACTGACGTGATGACATGACGCCCCTCCCCCCGGACGGTTTTAAAGTCAGCCCGAACAACAAGCCTGCCCCATCGCAACTCAAACCAGCAACCCACCCAAACAAAGACTCCAGGCCTCACTCTTGAAGCCTATGAAAGCTGCTCGGGGTGCTGGCACAGGGGCGCGGGGCGAGTCAGACCACTTGCCGCAGGCGGAGTGACGATCGGGGATGCAAGCAGCCTGCTGCTTGAGCCCGACGCTTGTGGATTGTCCGGGGGACAAACCACCGGGCGAGTTCAGGCTGCGCCCCGATTGTCACTCTGCCAAGGGGACCGACGCGCAGCGTCGGCAAGTGGTCCGCCCCGCGCCCCTGTGCCAGCACCCCGAGTAGCGGCCTACGAAGAGTGCTCTGCCCCCCACTCTGCAGCAACCAACGCCCCCAAGCCTGCTCCACCTTCAAGCTCAGCAAACAACAACAACAACAACAACAACTTTGAGCCTAAAGCATAAAAAAACGCCTAAAACCCCGCCAAACCACGCCACCGTAACAAACCATCTATCAAGCCGCCATATGCCTGCCAAGCC
>NZ_JBKQGX010000012.1:0-127155 GCF_050487245.1 Alcaligenes sp. Me129 | reverse complement strand
GGCTTGGAAACAAGGCAGACCGACAAACCGGACAAGCGGTGTCTGGAGCCCAGCCTTGCACTAGGCCCATAAAAATCGGGGTGAATCTGTGTCTGTCAGGAATGGTTGGTTCCAGACAGGGTCAGGTGGATCAAATTGAAAACACGTCCGCCGTTCATAGGGGGATCCAGCCGGGGCAGACAAGGTCTGCCTACCTGAAAAACGGGCAAAAACACGAATACTTGCCAGGAACAGAGACCTGCATAACGACGCGCGGGACAGGCCCTTGCGGTTAAAGGTGCTGGTTGTGGTGCCAAGTAATGCACTTGGGGCGCTTGATCGGGTCAAGCTTTATTCCCAAAAGTGGGGGTGTTTCAAGGTCGATTTACCCTGGGTAGCTGCATCTGATGTTGCTAAAGTCAGACGAGCGTGGATGGGATGGGCCAATACAATTCAATCAGCGCCATGACGTGACAATTGTATGATTATAAATAATATTTATGGATTGGTCAAAGATTGACCAGTTCTCATCGTCACAAGCAGGTAGGTAAAGGCGTAGAGGGCAGGGCATGCTTGCCTATATACTAGGCCAATCGTAACGGTGCAGAGTTGACCTGAGGAGGGATCACATGCGCCGTTGCCGTTTTTTAGGACATGCTTGTGAGCACTCAGAAATTGACCCCTGGCACGACGGCTTTACTGGTTTTACCCACGATCTTGTGGGCAAGTAATGCTATTGTGGGGCGCCTGATTCATGATCAGGTTCCGCCCATTACCCTGAATTTCTTCCGTTGGCTGGTAGCTTTCACCATTCTGCTTTTTGTAGGACGGCAAGTGCTGCGACGCGGCAGTAATTTGTGGACCAACTGGAAGCGCTACTCGATTCTGGGTTTGCTGGGCATAGGGATCTATAACGCTTTGCAATACCTGGCACTACAAAGCTCGTCCCCCATTAACGTGACTTTGGTCAACGCCAGCTTGCCGTTCTGGATGCTGGTCATTGGACGCCTGTTCTTCAAATCTACCGTCAATGGGCGTCAGTTGGTGGGGGGCTTGATGTCCTTGCTGGGTGTGGTGCTGGTGCTGACGCGTGCGGACTGGCAGGAGCTGATGGCCTTCCGTTTTGTGCCGGGTGATGTGTACATGGTGATTGCCACTATCGCCTGGGCGATCTATAGCTGGATGCTCAGTACGCGCCGCCATGAGGGTGCAATCGCAGAAACCTGGGCCACGGTAGTGATGGCACAAGTGTTTTTCGGTTTGATCTGGTCGGGTGCTTTTGCCGCCATGGAGTGGAAGTTCACCGATTGGCATATCGACTGGTCCTGGGGCTTGTTGCTGGCCATTCTGTATGTGGGGACTGGTCCGGCTCTGATCGCCTTGCGATGCTGGGGCGTGGCTGTCCAGCGAGTGGGCGCTGCCACGGCCGGTTTCTTCGTCAATCTGATGCCCGTATTTGCCGCCTTGATGTCGGTTTTTATTCTGGGCGATACCCCCAAGCTTTACCACGGAGCGGCTTTCTTGCTGATCGTAGGCGGGATTTATGTGTCTTCGCGTAAAAGCTGAGACTTGAGCGGATGCGGGTGTCTTGCGACACTCTGGATGCAAAAAAAGGGACGCCCGGTAGAGCGTCCCTTTTTACTTTGTGGACTTGGGTTTAAGCCCTTGCACCTGGCTGCAGGTGTTTACTTGCCATCACCCATGCGACGGAAAATTGTCGCGACCAAGGGACCGGAAATATTGTGCCAGACGCTGAAGATTGCGCTGGGCACGGCGGCCAATGGCGAAAAGTGGGCGCTGGCCAGGGCAACACCCAGCCCGGAGTTTTGCATACCCACTTCAATAGCCAGCGTCTTGCGCTGTGCTAAAGGCATGCCGCTCAAGCGTGCCAGTACATAGCCCAGGATGTAGCCCAGGGTGTTATGTACAACGACAACCGAGAACACCAACAAGCCACTGGTCGCAATTTTGGGCTGGTTACCCGCGACAACAGCGGCCACGATAGCCACAATGGCCACCACAGATACCAGGGGCAGGGCCGCCACACCGGCTTTGATCTTTTCACCCATCAGGGATTGCACAATAATGCCCAGGGCAATGGGCAGAATCACTACCTGAACAATGGACCAGAACATGGCCGAGGCGCTGACTTCCAGCCATTGGCTGGCCAGGAAGTAAATCAGGGCAGGGGTGACGATAGGAGCCAGCAAGGTGGTGACCGACGTAATGGCAACCGACAGGGCCAGGTCGCCACGGGCCAGAAAAGTCATCACATTGGACGAGGTGCCACCGGGGCAGCAGCCCACCAGAATCACGCCAATGGCCAATTCGGGTGGCAGGGAAAAGGCGTAGGTCAGAAACCAGGCCAGACCGGGCATGATGATGAATTGTCCCAATACACCAATAGCCACACGGCCAGGGCGTACAAACACCTCCGCAAAGTCCTGGCGCGACAAGGTCAGCCCCATACCGAACATGATGATGCCCAGAAGTGGAACAATATAAGCGCCTAACCAGCGATAGTGGTCGGGAAAGTAATAGGCCAGAACGGCAAACAGTAGAACCCAGATGGCAAAGGTATTGCCAACAAAACGGCTCAGGCGGGCGATAGCCTGCATGATGAAATATCCTTCAAGGAGCACGGCTGGCCGGTGGGCCGGCGCGGTGCGGATTAGTCTGTTACGGGGAGCAGCATGGGTCGGGCCGGGTGTAGGGCCGTCCATCGCAGACCTGCTTAAGGGCTGGCGACGCGACTTTCCGATGGGGTGGGATAAAGCGCTGGCAACACGGGGCCGTACGGGCAGATCTGGGTAAGGTCAGGAGTACAGGCAGTGGTGAGCGAAACGGACAACATGGCAGGCCATGTTTTTATCCTGGAAGGCCGAGCTCGGGCGTATTGTAGACCCTGGCCGCCATGGTATTTTGATTAGCTGCCTTGCAAATGTGTGTATTAGGAGAGGGTGGGTGAATAGAGCGGGATCACGTCTGGCGGCATACGCCTGTTTGGCCTTGTCCATGTCTTTGGTGGGCAGTTATATCGCCTTGACACGGCCTTTGGTGGCGGCGCTGCCGGTGTTTCTGTTGGCCTGGCTGCGTTTCGGCATTGGCGCGATAGCCATGCTGCGTTGGCTGCGCAAACCGGCGACCGAACCCGCACTGGACCTGCGTACCCGTGGCCTGATTTTTCTGGAATCCTTTTTGGGTAATTTCCTGTTCACGCTGTGCATGGTGACGGGCATCAGCATGACCAGTGCGGTATCTGCAGGCGTCATTTTGTCTGCCATCCCCGGCATGGTGGCTTTGTTCAGTTGGTACTTCCTGAAAGAAAGCATAGGGCCGCGCACCTGGGTGTCACTGGCCCTGGGGATGGGCGGGATTGCCTTATTGGCCTTGGTACAGGCGGATGATCACGGTGTGGGTCAACTGGACCCAGGAAAAATGTGGCTGGGCAATGCGCTGATCTTTTGTGCCGTCCTGTGCGAGTCGGCTTATGCGGTCATAGGCAAGCGCCTGACCGCCGTGCTTAGTCCCAAGCGCATCAGCGCGATTATCAATCTGTGTAGCCTGGTGCTGATTACGCCCCTAGGTTTATACGCCGCCTGGGATTTCGATTTCACGGCACCGGCAGGCTGGATCTGGCCTTTGCTGGTGTTTTATTCCTTGGCTGCAAGTGTCTGGACGGTCTGGCTGTGGATGACGGGAGTGCGTTCCGTACCTGCTTCGCAAGCCGCGGTGTTTATGGTCTTGATGCCCCTGGGCACCGCAGCAGTAGGTGTGCTGGTGCTGGGTGAGAGCTTTACGACCGTGCATATTTACGCCTTCATCCTGGCCTTGGCGGGTTTGCTGTTGGCGACGTTGCCGCAGCGTTCAGGAGCCAAATCGCCCTGACTTATACCCACACAACTTGTCCGCATCCGTAAATGGTTCTACAAAGTATTACTGCTGTGCTCACCCTTTGTTTACTTGGGTATCATTAGTCCCGCCAGTTTATCGGTATTAGAAAAAACTATTGATGCTTACGCAAAAGGACATAGGTGATGAGGGGCACGGTTTGGCCCAAGAGGTGGCCTTTGTTGGTTTTGTTTGCACCGTTTATTCCTGCATTGGCGCAGACACAAAATGGTATGGCGCAGGAATTGCTGCGGCAGCAGGAACGGGAACGTATCCTGCGTGAACAGCAAGAAACCTTGCCCGATGTGCGTTTGCCGCCTGTGCAGACCCCTGCTCCTGAGCAATTGCCTGATAAGGAAAGTCCTTGCTTTCCTATTTCACAAATACGGTTGGAGGGGGACCAGTCCCCGCGTTTTACCTGGGCCTTGAGGGCAGCCGACCCGGCCCATGATCCCGCTACGGGGCGTTGCCTGGGTACGGACGGGATCAACGTGGTGATGGCCCGTATTCAGAATGCGATTATCGCGCGTGGTTATGTCACAACGCGTGTGTTGGCGCCTGCACAAGATTTGCGTGCGGGCCAACTGACCTTAACGCTGGTTCCAGGTCGTGTGCGTGACGTACGTTTTACCGAAGAAACATCCTTGAAGGCGACAGCCTGGAACGCGGTTCCTATCCGACGGGGCGATTTACTGAATTTGCGCGATATTGAACAGGCTTTGGAGAATTTCAAGCGTGTTCCCACCGTAGAGGCAGATATTCAGATTGTTCCCGCTGAAGGCGACGATGCCCGGCCTGGCGACAGTGATCTATTAATCGCATGGCAGCAACGCTCGCCGCCGATCCGTTTATCGGCCCATTTAGATGACTCTGGCAGTAAGTCAACAGGCAAGCTGCAAGGGGGCGTGACCGTCTCGCTGGATGACCTGTTGATGCTGAACGACTTGTTTTACGTCAACCTTAACTACGACCTGTTCAGCAGCCGTGGCAAAGGTAACCGGGCACAGACCTTTCATTACAGTGTGCCCTATGGTTACTGGACGCTGGGCGCGACCATCAGTAGCTATAAATATCATCAAACGATTGCGGGCTACAACCAAGGCTATGTGTACAGCGGCACCAGTGACAATGCAGAGTTACGCTTGTCACGTTTGGTTTACCGTGACGCAACACGAAAAACAGCCTTGTTTGGCCGAGCCTGGACACGTCGCTCGAGTAACTTTATTGACGATGTGGAAATCGAGGTCCAGAACCGTCGCACGGGTGGCTGGGAGCTGGGGGTGACCCATCGTGAGTATTTGGGTAACAGTACCTTGGATGCGAGTGTGGCTTATCGCCGTGGCACGGGAGCCTTTAAAGCGAAAAGTGCGCCTGAGGAGCCCTTCGGAGAAGGCACCTCACGGATGAAGTTGATTACTGCCGATGTGCAGTTGATGGCGCCGTTCTCGCTGGGAACTCAGCGCGCCCGCTACATCAGTAGTTGGCGAGCGCAATGGAATCGTACGCCTCTGGTCCCGCAGGATCGCTTCTCTATTGGCGGCCGTTACTCGGTGCGTGGCTTTGATGGTGAGCTGATGCTCATGGGTGAGCGCGGTTGGGTCTGGCGCAATGAAATCGGTGTAGCGGTTGGTGCCGGCCAGGAACTGTACTTGGGTGCCGACTATGGTCATGTAGGTGGGCCATCCACACGCTGGCTTCAGGGACGCAACTTAGCGGGTTCCGTGATTGGGCTGCGAGGAGGGGCCAAGGGGTTTTACTGGGATCTGTACGCCGGTGTGCCTCTTCATAAGCCTGAAGGATTCAAGACCGATTCGGTCACGACGGGCTTTACCCTGAGCTGGTCCTACTGAACTGAACTTTTCTTTCTTATTTCGCGCCAGATCCAGAGTGTGATGATATGAACAAGAATTTATATCGTATTGTTTTTAACCGTACGTTGGGCTTATTCCAGGTTGTAGCGGAAATTGTGCGCCGCAATGGACCCGGTGGGCGTGCTGGTACGAGCACCACCGTGCATAGTCGCTTCCTGGCCGTTGTCAATCCTGTCTACTTTGCCTTGGCGATGGCACTTGGTCAGGTTTTTATGGTGCCGGTAGCCCATGCTCAGCTTGTAGCCGATCCGAATGCTCCGGGCAATCAGCAGCCAACGGTGCTGGAAGCAGCCAATGGGGTGCCGTTGGTTAACATCCAAACGCCTAGCGCTGCGGGTGTCTCGCGCAATACTTATCAGCAGTTTGATGTCGATACGCAAGGTGCGATTCTTAACAATTCCCGTACAAGTGTGCAGTCCCAATTGGGAGGCTGGGTGCAAGGCAACCCCTGGCTGGCGCAAGGGACGGCGCGCGTTATCTTAAATGAGGTCAACTCCAACGATCCCAGCCTGTTGCGGGGCTATGTGGAAGTGGCGGGTGATCGTGCGCAACTGATCATTGCCAACCCTGCGGGTATCTCGTGTGATGGTTGTGGTTTTATCAATGCTGACCGTAGCACGCTGACCACCGGCAAACCGATTATTAATGGTGGGGCGCTGGAGGGCTACCGTGTGCAAGGCGGCAGCATTTCGGTTTTGGGTCAAGGTTTGGATGCCAGTGCCGCTGACTATACGGATTTAATCGCCCGCTCGGTGCAAGTCAATGCAGGCATCTGGGCACAGCAATTACAGGTCACTACGGGTGCCAATGAAGTCAGTGCCGACCACAGCAAGGTGCAAGCCGTCGATACCGATAGCGGGGCGCCTGCATTTGCCTTGGATGTCGGCGCCTTGGGGGGCATGTACAGCCAGAAAATTGTTCTCGTGGGGACCGAGCGTGGGGTCGGGGTGCGTAACGCTGGTGCGATTGGTGCTCATGTGGGGCAGGTGGTGGTGACTGCCGATGGTCGTTTGGAAAATAGTGGCACGATACAGGCCAAGGCAGATACGCAGATACAGGCAAATGATGGCCTGGCAAACACCGGCGTCATTAGTGCGGGCCGTGAACTGTCCATAGACAGTGTCAAGGATATTGATAACCGCCAGGGGACGCTGAACGCGCGGCGGGTGGCGATTAAAGCCCAGTCTTTGGATAATCAGGCAGGCACCATTGAGCAGGCTGGAACCCAGAGTTTGTCATTGTCAGCCGCTCAAATCAGCAACCGGGAGGGCGGTCGTATTGGTTTGATTGCTCAGGACTCATCGTCAGGAGAGCCCCCTCCTTCGGGGACCGGTGTGGATGGGGAAACGGGCGGTACGGGCGCTAATCCGGCGCCGGGCACTGGCCAGGAAGGCACGGGCGTTGGTAGCGTTGCGCCGCTGGAGCCGGGACAGCTTGATATTGCGACTAGCTTGGACAATACGGGTGGCCGTATTGTGGCTGGTGGCAATATCAATATGCTTGCCAAAGCGGGGCTGAATAATGATGGGGGACACCTGGGCCTAGGGCGGCTTGAGGTTAGCGGCGGCGACTTGAGTAACCGTCAGGGGGAAATCAAGCTTGCCGATCAGGCCCAAATTGCCGTCGGGCAGTTCCGTAATGACAAGGGCCTGTTGCAATCGGCCGGTTCGCTTGATCTGAGCGCACAGGAACTGTCCAATCGTGGCGGCCAGCTTGTCGCTACAGGCGATCAATCGACTCGTGTGCAGGTGGTGGGCACACTTGATAACCGTGACGGGGGAAAACTGGCCAGTAATGCTGATCTGAACATTCGAGCCGGTGTCTTGGAAAACAAGGAAGGTGAGGTTTTGCACGCAGGCAGTGGGCACCTTGACCTGTATGCCGCCAACTTGCAGGGGCAGCAAGGCCATATTGCCAGTAATGGCACCTTGAATCTTCGCGGTACAACGACAGACTTGCAACAGGCCACGACGCAGGCACAGACAATCAGCGTTGAGACTGGCACGCTCAATACCGCCAGAGGCACTTTGCTGGCCACGGGCGGGGATGCCCTGGTACTGAAGGCGCAGGACTCAATCGATAACCGTGACGGAATGATCATCGGCAATGGTCACGTGCAAGTGCAAGCGGGCGCGCTTCACAACCAGGGCGGTACGGTATCGTCCGCACAGACATTGAGCATGGATGTTCAAGAGTCGCTCAATAATCAAGGTGGCAAGGTATTGGGTGTGGCCGATGTGTTTATTGACGCCGGAACCGTCGATAACCGTGAAGGCGGTCTGCTTGTGTCCACGGACGGTGGCATGGAGGTACGGACACAGGGCCGTACCGAGAACGCCAACGGCATAGTACAAGGTGCTGCGGCTACCCGCCTGATGAATGCTGGGTTGGGCAATGCGGGGGGCATCGTGCTGGGCTCTCGTGTTGATGTTCATACCCAAGGGGCCTCGCTGGACAATGCCGGCGGCACCATTGCTAGCACGGATGGCACGTTGAATCTGGACAGTGGAGCATTGAATAATGCCGGCGGCTTGCTGCAATCGAACAAAGCGTTGCGTCTGGATACCCATGGGCAGGAACTGATCAACACAGGCTCGGGCAGTGCGGGCGGGATCGTGAGCGGCCAGGCCCTGACGCTGACCAGTGCGAATGTGGATAACCGTGAAGGGGTGATCTACAGCCAAGGTGATGCCAATCTGGAGCTGTCGGGCGTGGCGAACAATAGGGCTGGGCTGATAGCGGCAGGTAAGGCGCTACACCTTCAAGCGGAGCAGATTCTTAATCAGCATACTCAAGGCACAGATGCCAGCCCCTCTCGGGGCATACAAGGCAAACAGGTCACGTTGACGGCGGGTCATGTTGATAACACCAAGGGTGCGTTGGCTGCGGATGACTCCCTGGTGATTCGTGGAAGCGGTACGGCCAGTGTGGTGGATAACACGGCAGGCCAGTTGTATTCGGATGGCCGTATTGAACTGGCTGCCCATCGGGTGCTTAACCAGTCAGGTACGATGCTTGCCGGCCAATCCTTAGCGCTTGCCGCAGACACGGTAGGAGGTGATGGCAGCCTGCATTCAAAAGGCGATCTGAGCCTGTCTGTTCAGCAGAATTTCACTAACCTGAATGATATTCGGGCTAACGGCCAAGCAGTGATTCACTCGGCTGCACAGTTGAACAATCAGGGCGTGATTCAGGCGGGTACGCTTGAACTGCGTGGCGAACACGTCAATAACACGGTTACGGGGGAGATCAGCGGGGGGCGCACCACCGTTGTTGCCAAGGGAACGTTAAGTAATCGTGGCCTTATCGATGGCGCTCGAACTCATATTGATGTGGGCACGCTGGATAATGCGGGTACGGGTCGCCTATATGGGGATCATCTAAGCATTCAGGCCGATACTGTTAATAACCGGGAAGAGGGTGATCGTGCTGCTGTCATCGCCGCACGAGAGCGCTTGGACATCGGTGCCAAGCTTATTAATAATCGGGAGCAAGCGCTGATATTCAGTGCTGGCCCAGGTGCTGATGCTCTTAATGTCGGTGGTGCACTGGATGGGCAGGGGCAGGCGACCGGTCGCGCGGTCCTGGTTCTGAATGACAGCGCCGTCATTGAATCTTTGGGTGGCATAAGCATCGATGCCAACCGTTTGCTCAATCGCAATCTGCATTTCAATACCGAATTGGTCCGGGTAGGCGAACCGACACAGCATACTTATATTCAGCCCTCGGGGGATCCGAACAAGCATGATATCAGTGAGTATCGGTGGGAAGGCTGGAGCCGCGCTGGACGCTATCGTCACCGGGAAACGGGTGCCGAGGTGCGCAACTGGACTCAGTATGAGATTACCCGCAGCGAATATGAAACCCAGGTGACCGAAAGTGCTCCATCCCTGATTCGCGCCGGTGGTAATCTCACTTTACATGGCAATGAGCTGCTGAACGACAAGAGTCAGATCATTGCTGGTGGCGTTCTTCAGGGTGATTTGGATAAGCTAAAGAATGAAGCGGTCTTTGGGCAGCATGTCATTCGCCAGGCTGGAACCAGCCAATACACCTACAGCCGGTGGCGGGGTGGTTTCAAGCGTTATCACCAGCGCAAATGGCATTCGAAAATTGCCTATAACCCGGCTGATAGCGTCACTACATTCAGCCTGGATGTATCTAAGCTTATCGAGAATGCGGCGGGACAAGGCAGTGGCTTTGCCATTGATGATCGACAGACGGCTCAGGTGGGGGGGCAACTGGAGCGCAATGGCGCCGTGGAGCGCAAGCCAATAAGTGAAGTTCAGGCTCAGGCCCCTGGCTTCAATGGTGATACGCTCGAGCACATCCGGATGGTTCAGGTCGATACCGAGATCCCCACTAACAGCTTGTTCCGCACCAGCCCCGATGCTGGTACTTATCTGGTTGAGGCCGACCCGCGATTTACCGACTATCGCCAATGGCTCAGCTCGGATTATATGTTGACCCGGCTTGGCTATGATCCTGTCACGATGCTCAAGCGTCTGGGCGATGGGTTTTATGAGCAAAAGCTGGTTCGTGACCAGATCAATCAATTAACGGGACGCCGTTTTTTGGAAGGCTACGTCAATGATGAGGAGCAGTATCGTGCTTTGCTGGAGGCGGGCAGCTCCTATGCCAAGAAATGGAATTTGCGCCCTGGAGTCGCGCTCAGTACAGAGCAAATGGCTCAACTGACCAGCGATATGGTTTGGCTGGTCGAGCGTGATGTCACCTTACCGGATGGCAGCAAGGCCCGTGCTTTAGTGCCGCAAGTCTATGTTCGCGTCAGACCGGATGATCTTGATGGGAGCGGCACCTTAGTGGCGGCCAACGCGATCGATCTTGCTATCAAGGATGATGTGCTTAATTCCGGAATGATTGCCGGGCGTACAGCCGTCCGGATCACGGGACAGAACCTGCGTAATCTGGGAGGGCGTATTGCCAGTGACGCAGTGGTCCTTAGTGCCCGTGAGGATATTGACAATGTGGGTGGCACGATCCAGGCCAAGAGCGCCTTGCTGCTTGATGCCGGACGCGACCTTAACGTGGTCAGCACGACCCACAGTGATGTCAAGCAGGCAGGGAAAAGTGACTTTAGCCGGACCAACCTAGACCGGGTGGCGAGCCTTTACGTGACCAATTCTGATGGCATTCTGTTGGCGGCAGCCGGTCGTGACCTCACACTGAATGCAGCACAAGTGATCAATAGCGGCAAGGACGGCCAGACTGCGCTGGTGGCCGGTCGTGATGTCAGTCTGGGGACCGTCGCCATTGCAGAACAAGAGAATAATGTTCTTGATGCCAACAACTACCTGAAGCAAGGTTATGAGCGGGAGGTAGGCACCAGTATCACGACCGCGGGGGACGTACGGGTACAAGCAGGTCGAGACTTGACAGCGCTTGCCGCGACCGTGACCAGTGAGCAAGGCGCTGTGGTCGCTGTTGCGCAAGGCGAGGCCCAGATTTTGGCCGGACAAGATAGTCGTAACTGGAGTGAAGGCCGGCAAATCAAAAGTCGTGGTCTGCTCAGTTCCAAGAAAATGACCACCCGCGACAGTCTGGAGGAAACAACGGCCGTATCCAGTACCTTCAGTGGTAAGACCGTGGCTGTGCAAGGGGAAAATGTCACGGTCACTGGCAGCAATCTGGTGTCTGATGCGGGTACCGTTATTGCGGCCCGCAATGATCTGACCATTCAGGCCGCAACAGATACCAAGCAGGAAAGCCATTTCAAGCGGGTCGACAAATCCGGTTTCATGACTGGCGGCGGTTTGAGTTTCACGATTGGCAAGCAGATGCAAAGTGCTGACCAACAGGATGCCAGCACACGGGCAGCGGCCTCGACAATCGGCTCGACGGATGGGGATGTCATGTTGGCAGCGGGTAATCGCTATCAGCAGACAGGTAGCCATGTTCTGGCACCCAAAGGCGATATCGACATTCATGCTAAGCGGGTGGATATTCTTGAGGCTCGTGAAACCGGCATAAACATTCAGGAAAGTAAGTTTCGCCAGTCGGGCCTGACAGTGGCTTTGACCTCGCCGGTCATTTCCGCTATTCAGACAGGTCAGCAGATGAAGCGGGCCTCCAGCGATACCTCTGATACCCGAATGAAAGCCTTAGCGGCCGCCACGACGGGGCTGGCGGCCGTCAATGCCTACGATGCGGTCAGCGCTGACCCTACAACGGCCGGGGGGATCAACCTCTCGATTACGGTCGGTTCCAGTAAAAGCGACAGTAAGTCCAAGACCTCCTACGACACAGCCGCCGACTCTACGGTGGCAGCAGGTGGAAATGTCCGTATTAGTGCGACGGGTGCGGGCCAGGATTCCGACCTGACGGCGCGTGGCAGTACGGTCAGCGCAGGGGGCGATGTTCATCTGAAGGCTGATGGCGACATCAACTTGCTGGCGGCAGAAAACACGGTCCAGACTGACCGCAGCAGCAGTAGTTCCAGTGCTGGCGTGGGGGTGGCCGTTTCCTTGGGGTCCAATGGGATTGGCTTTGGTGTGACGGCTAACGCCAGTCGTGGCAAGGGCAAAGGCGAGGGTAAAGACCTGACCTGGAGTCATAGCTATGTCACCGCGGGAGACCGTCTGGTGCTGGAGTCCGGCGGTGATACGAATCTGCGCGGCGCGGTAGCCCGTGGTCAGCAAGTGGTGGCGGATGTGGGGGGCGATCTCAATATAGAGAGCCTGCAAGATACGAGCCGCTTTACCAGCAAGGACAGTAATGTTGGTGGCAGCGTGATGGTAGGAGTCGGTTTTTCGGCCAGTGCCAACGTTGGCAAGCAGAAGATCAATAGTGATTACGCCAGCGTTCACGAGCAGTCTCGTATTGAGGCTGGGGATGCGGGCTTCCAAATCACGGTCAAAGGGAATACGGACCTGAAAGGGGCCGTCATCACCGCTTCAGAGCAAGCCGTCAAGGACGGGCTTAACACCTTGACGACGGGTACGCTGACCGCAAGCGATATAGACAATTACGCCCATTACAAAGCCAGCAGTATGAGTCTGGGGGTTGGGTATAGTTCAGGCGGCAGTGATACCTCATCGGGTGTAGGTACGGACCAGCAAGGCCAAGCTGCCACGGGCGAGCAGGTGCCTGGCACCACCTTGCCCAACACGGGCGGCTTTAGCGCCAGCCCGCCAATGGTCATGGCGGCCAGCGGCAAGAGCAGCAGCACCACGTATAGCGGCATTAGTGGCGCCCAAATCACGATTACGGATCAAGCTAAACAACAGCTTCTCACCGGGGAAACACTGGATGAGCGTCTGGCCAGTTTGAACCGTGACGTATTGACGGGCCAGGACGGCAGCAATGCCCTCAAGCCGATTTTCAACGAGCGAGAAATCCAGGCGGGCTTTGAGATTGTCGGAGCGTTGCAACGCGAGACCGGCGTATTCCTGAATAATCGGGCCAACGAAGCCACTGCCGCTAAGAAGGCATTGGATCGTGAACGAAGCAAACCGGAAGGTGAGCGTGATCCTGCACGTTTGGCAGCGCTTGAGCAACAGCTAAAAGCCACGGCAATCTGGGCCCCGGGTGGTACGGGTCGTCAGGTGTTAACGGCCTTGGCGGCAGCTGCGGGCGGCAACGTGACTGGTGCTTCATCCCAGTTTGCCCAGAATCTGGTGGTCAATTACCTGCAACAGCAAGGGGCAGGGTATATCGGCGGCTTAGTTAAAGACGGCACACTGACCGAAGGCAGTGCCTTGCATGCCGCCTTGCACGGTGTGCTGGCGTGTGCGGGAGCGGCGGCCAGTAATCAAGGTTGTGCCGACGGTGCGTTAGGCGCTGCAAGCAGTAGCTTGTTGACCAATTTGTTTTTGGATCAACCGGGAGAGACGGCGCAGGCAAAAGAAGCGAAGCGCAATCTGATTGCAACGCTGGTGGCCGGCATCAGTGCGACCGGTGGCCTGGAGGCGGCTACCGCCACCAACAGCGCTATTGCTGCCCTTGATAACAACTATCTGACGCAATCGGCTGTCGATAAAGTGAAAGCCTGCCTGAGCGGCAAGACCTGCTCGTCCGAGGAGCAAAAGAGGGTCAGTAAGGAAGAGGCTGAACGTCTCAGTCAGTTGCTTGATCGAGAAATGAATGCGCTGTGCGCGGCCAATCCGGTGGGGGATGCATGTCGTACTGCGGTCAATACGGCTACGCAGTACATAGCCATGCAAGATGCCTGGGCCTTATTGAATGGAGACGTGACCCGTTCGTCCAAAAACACCTTTGATTATGTCTACAACAGCCTCGGGGCCGAATCACGCTTTGCGCTGTACTACAACACCATTGATAACCGGGCGGACTTCTTTGGTGCATCGGACCGCTATGAGCAACATGTCGGTTCGGGGGCGAAGTGGTATGGGGGTGCGGAAGATGTATCGCGTGCAGCCTTAACAGGCCTGGGTGCGGACGGAAAGGGTTCAGGATATTCATTCCTGTTCGGTTCGCTTCTCGCGGGGGTAAATGCAGACACAATTTATGATTGGAGGCAAGAAGCTGGTAATTCGCTAATGAGCGCCGGGTTCTCAAATTTCAAGGACTTGTATAACCAAGATCTTGACCCAGTGCAGTGGGATATCAATCAACTACGAAGTGAACAACAAACCTTGCAGCCTATCCATCAAAAATACTTGAAGGACCGCGTAGTGTTTACATGGGTATCTAAAACGATGACCAATAGTGATGGTCTGGGCGCAATACTGCCAGATAGACAAACCGCACCCGGCGGGATCGATATTCTGGACTATAACTCGCGGATAAATTACGGATGTAAGCTGCTAGGTTATAGCCAGGAACAGGGGTGCAAACCATGAGTCCATACCCACGCTGGCGTGTATTTTTGAGTTTCTTGCTTTGTCCCGTGCTGGCCGGCCCATTTATTGGGGTGTGGCTGGCCTTGTCGGGGTCACAGCCCGGGGATGAGGCATGGGTGGTACTGGTAGGCAGTATGGCAGGTGCTTTGCTGGCCGCACTCAATGCGCTTGTTTTCTATGGTGTTCCAGCGCTGCTATTAGCCTTGCTCTATAGCGTAGTGAAACCTACAAAAACAGGGCTTAGTGTCTTATTGATTACCATTCTGGGGGCGCTGACTGCGTTGTTTTGGAATATGTTTGTGTTTCCCGGTCTTAAGGATTGGGCGAGCGCGTTGTTGGGGGGGGGCACGTCACTATTCATGGCCCTATGGGCCTTACCTAAGCAGTCCCCAAATTCGCACCTGAAAGGCACGATGTCGGACACGTAGCACAGCCTGGGGACGTAAGTGACATAACCTAGGCATGCTGAGCTTGTGTTATGAACTCTTCAACTAAGGTGGAGGCTAGTACATATAGCCTCCACCTACGCGTTTCTACTCAGAGGATTTTTCTTTGCAAGTTTCACGGCAAGGAAAAGGGCTTGAGCATCAGTGGCAATTTGCAATAGGTGATAAGCACTGAGTTTTTGTGTTCATGCTTGATTAACGTGCTGAGATGATTATGTGGTCCGACTATAAAAGATACGGAATGAAATTGAACAGAATTGGATGAAAGTTGATGGTTGTTTTTAGACTTTTCTGTTCGGGTCTGCTTTAGCTGGAATAAACGCAGATACTATTTATGATTGGCGGGCAGAAGCGGGTAGCGCCTTGATGAATGCGGGCTTTAGCAACTTCAAAGCCCTGGATAACCACGGAGGCGACCCGGTGCGGTGGGATATTAATCAGTTAATAAGTGAGCAGCAAACTTTGCGGCCTATCCATGAAGGTTATCTTAAGGATAGATTTTTATTTGGGTTGATGTCCGAATGGCAGACTAATACAAACTCTATATTAGGTGCTGGAAATAATTTTGTTACTTCTGATAAGCAGGGGCAGCCTGGTGGGATTGATGTCTTGGATTATCAGTCTCGTGTTAGATACGGATGTAGGCTTCTAGGTTATTCTGAACAGCAAGGTTGCACACCATGAAGGGCTATCCATACTGGAAAGTTGGTCTGGGGTTTATTTTGTGCCCTGGAATTGCGGGTGTTATTGCAACTTTAGTGGGAACCTATTATCAAATAATAGATCCGAAAATAAGTTGGCTTGGGGTTTTGGGTTTTTTTTTCTGGTTCTTTGCCGGTAATAGTTTTTTTTACTATCGTTATTAATATTCCACCGGCTTTTATTATATCTATGGTTTTGTTGTTTTTTCGTCCTTTTCGATCGTTGATGAGTTTGTTGTTTATTTCTATTTTTGGTGGGTTTCTGGCTTTTTTCTGGGGTCAGTATATATCTCCTGCTAATGATGGGCTTGGTTATTGGGAGGCAATTTCTGAAAATTGGTTAACCACGCCGTTTGCCAGTGCATTTGTACTTGGCGCGATTTCGTCATTGGTGATGGCGTTTTGGGTTTTGCCTAAACGGTCTGAAGTAAGCGACAGAAAACAGTGAAATAGTTGAAATTAACCCGGTCATGAATTGGTGAAAGCCAACGTAAATGGGTTTTATTAAATATTAAGACGATAGATCGATCATTTTCTTAACACCCTGTCCACTTGGAGCGGGTGAGCGAAGAGCATAACGGTGCGAGCAATCATGGTAATCAATAGCGCCATGACAGCCCTTGATGGCTTATGGGTCTTGCCTAAGTACCCTAGAGGCGAATAAGTTGATTCATCTTGGAAGAAGGGCTTAGGTTCGTTTTGCGTATAAGTTTTTGATGTATAGCCAATCAGGGGGGCGAAGCATGAGTCCGTACCCACGCTTGCGGGTATTTTTGGGTTTCTTGTTGTGTCCCATGCTGGCGGGTCTGTTTATTGGGGTGTGGCTGGCGCTCTCGGGGGCCCAGTCCGGGGATCAGGCTTGGGTGGTGCTGGTAGGCAGTATGGCAGGTGGTTTGTTGGCCGCTCTTAATGCACTTGCTTTTTATGGCGCCCCAGCGCTGTTACTGGCCTTGATCTATAGCGTGGTGAAACCTACCAGAACATGGCTTAACGTTTTATTAATTGCGCTTCTAGGAGCATTGACCGCCTTACTGTGGAACATGTTTGTATTTCCAGGCCTGAAGGATTGGGCGAGTGCGTTACTGGGAGGCGGCACCTCATTGTTAATGGCCATATGGGCCTTGCCTAAGCAGGCCCCAAATTCGTACCGGAAAGATAAGGTCCCGGAAAAGTAACGGAGCCTGAATAAATAGGTGATCTAGCCTGTGGGTGTGTTGAGCTTATTTCTTGGACGCCTTAACTAAGCCAAAAGGCAAGAGAGGGTAAGCCCAAAGTTGAACGGCTCAGTTTGATCAGGTGAGTGCCGGGGCTTGTCTGGACACAAAATTCAAGGATTAGCGCTAGGTATTTCGTTACCTAAGGTATGGATTGTGCCTGTTCGAGGCAGTACCGTGCGCCATGTTCTGAGAGCGCCAATAGGCTTAAGGGGTTGTTAACCTCGGTTGAATCGCAGTTCCAATTATGTTGCACTAGGCTTGGAGCCGCATTGTTGTCGTACTGTCTGGCGGCAGCGCTTGGCCTTGTGTTTTGAACGAGATTTTCTGGTAGTGGTGGCGATGAAGAAGAGTAGGCAGAACCTGGTAAATAATCGGATTGGTGCGGGATATATAGTAAGAGACTTCAGCTTTAGGTCTGGTTCGCGGATCAGGAACCTGGTCTCAGCGGCTTTGGCTCTTGTGTTGGGCGGGGCCATGCTGGGAGTAGCGCAGGGGGAACCGGTACAGCCTGAGCAGCTTCGTTTTCCTAGTCTGGATAAGTGGAAGGGCGATCAGGCTTTAACGCTGGACGGATACCTGTTCAAGCCCGCAGGCGCTGCGCCTTTCCCTGCTGTTGTCATGTTTCATGGCTGCGCCGGTGCATTATCCGTCAAGACTGGGCGCATTACCTCGCGATTTACCAATATGGCGCACTTGCTCAACGAGATGGGCTATGCGGTGTTGATTGTGGACAGCTTTAATCCACGTGGCGTGTCACAAATATGCACGACACCTCTTGCGGACCGGGATATTAAGAACAGACACCGGATCAGGGATGCCTATGGGGCCTTGCAGTACTTGAATTCGCGCCCTGACATTGTGACTGACAAGATCGGTGCCATCGGGTTTTCGCACGGGGGTAGCGGTGCGTTGTCGGCAATGGACGCGACAAGCGAAGCGTATAAGCGCTCGGGACAGCAATTTGCAGCGGCGGTGGCCCTATACCCAGGCTGCGGCTGGCAGTCGCGCAAGCGCCCCGAGTTTTCTGCGTATGGCCCTTTGTTGATTTTGGCTGGCGAGAAAGACGACTGGACGCCGGTAGCGCCGTGCAGAGATTTGACGACTCGTAGCCAGCAGCGCAACGAGCCTGTTGAACTGATTGTGTATGAAGGCGCCTATCATGCCTTTGACAGCGAAAATGAAGTCTACGTCCGTAAGAATGTACCTAACGGTGTTAATGGTCAGGCAGGAGTGCATGTGGGAGCCAATCCCGCTGCCCGCGAAGCGGCCTATAAACGCATTCGCGAGTTCTTCCGTGAGCATTTGAGCTAAGCCGTCCAAAAGGTGGGTTCTGACGCTGGGCAGTGCATAGGCGGACCAGAACAGCAGCCCTTTTCGAGCGCTCTTTATTGGTTCAGCTCAAACGAGATATGCCCCAGGCACCCTGGCAGGCTAAGGGTTTTATCCGAATGGGGCGCATCATTGTTGAGGGCAGTGCTGATTCTGCGTAGGTTTGCCTCGTATTCTCCCATCGTGAGTGCGCTACCCCTGTTTGTGTGTGATGAGCGAGGGATAGCGGTCACGGATATGTTATTGGGAAGGGCAGTGCTTGGGTTCGGTCAGCGGGATGGATCGTTGGGGCAGTCCTGGGCAAATTCAATAATGAATTGCACGCTGACGTTTCCATTCCATTCGTTCTGGTCCAAGCGATAAGCGGCTTCGATATGCTCGGACAGCAAGGTATCGCGATTGAACCAAATGGCATCGAAGTATTCGCCGTTACGCTCCAGACTCAATTTCAGATGCTTGTTTTTCAGTAAGCGCTGCTGGCGCACAAAGAATCGGTCATGGAATACTGGTGCTGGAAAACCTGCGCCCCAGACTTGTTTTTGTAGCATGCCGGCCACCGTAATATTGATGTGCTCGGGCTCCAGCGAACCGTCGGTTTCGATGACAGGATCAAACTGGAAGCGGCCTGTCAGTTCCTGCACGGCTTCTTCAAAAGCTTGCACAAACACATCGTAATTATCTTCTTCGATTGTCAGGCCAGCTGCCATGGCGTGGCCACCAAACTTCAGAATCAGGCCGGGGTAGCGTTTGGAGACCAGATCCAGCGCATCGCGCAGGTGGACGTCGGGGATGGAGCGGCCCGAACCTTTGATCTCGCCTTCGTCACCTTGTGCAAACGCCAGGGTAGGACGCCAGTACTTTTCTTTCAAACGCGAGGCGACCAGGCCAACCACGCCCTGGTGCCATTCGGGGTGGAACACGCACACAGTGGCGCTGGTGTCCGGTTCGGCCAGTTCGGCTGCGCGCAGGGCCTCTTCGCGCATGGATTGCTCAATCGAGCGGCGATCCTGGTTCATGTCCTCCAGTTCGCGAGCCAAATTAGCGGCCTCGTCTTCGTCATCCGTGATCAGGCAGCGTATGCCCAAGGCCATATCGGCCAGTCGACCGGCGGCGTTGATGCGTGGCCCCAGGGCAAAACCCAGATCAAAGGCGCTGGCCTGCCGCGGGTCACGGCCAGCAACCTGGAACAGGGCGCGCAGCCCAGCCTGCATCTGGCCCTTGCGCATGCGCTCCAGCCCTTGGGTGACGATCAGGCGGTTATTGGCATCCAGGCTGACTACGTCGGCCACGGTCCCCAGGGCGACCAGATCGGCCAGTTCGTTCAGGCGTGGGCCTGCATTGGCCTCATATACCCCGCGCTGACGCAGCTCGGCACGCAAAGCCAGCATCAGGTAAAAAATAACGCCCACACCGGCCAGGTTCTTGGAGGGGAACTCACAGCCGGGCTGATTGGGGTTCACAATCGCCAGGGCATTGGGCAACTCATCGCCGGGCAGGTGGTGGTCTGTGACCAGAACTTTCATGCCCGCCATATGAGCGGCTTCCACACCATCAATACTGGCAATGCCGTTATCCACGGTAATCAGCAGATCCGGTTTGCCCGAGGGATGTTGCTCAGCCAGTTCGACCACGGCGGGCGACAGGCCATAGCCGGTTTCAAAGCGGTTCGGAACCAGAAAGTCTACGACTGCCCCCATGCTGCGCAGCGCACGCAGGCCGACTGCACAGGCGGTAGCACCGTCACAGTCGTAGTCGGCAATGATCAGCATGCGGTCCCGGCGGGCAATGGCATCGGCCAGCAAGACGGCGGCTTCACGAGCCTGGGTCAGCATATTGGGCGGAATCATGTTGCGCCAGGCCGGATCGATCTGGGCGGCATCGGTTACACCCCGGGAGGCCAGCAGACGGGCCATTAAATCGTGAATCCCGGCCTGTTTCAGGGCGTGGCTGGCGGCTTCTTGAGCGGGACGGTTTTTCAGGATAGGGGTGACCACCACTGACTCCAGTTAGAGGTTTGTTTGAACAGGGACAGGGGCCAGATGCGGCGCGAGGCGGGACCGACGTGAGCATAGCGGTCCAGTCCGGTCAGCACCAGTTCTGGCATGGGCCCTGCGGCCAGGGGGGCGAGCACGGTACGATCCAGCTCGGCCAGTTGTTGCAGCCAAAGCCCCCAGTCTTGACGTATCAGGCTGTCTTGCAAGTCATCAATAATGCGCAGTTCGGCGGGCTCGGGGCCTAATTGCTGACAGGACGCTCCGCCAAACAGCCACAAGCTGTTCACATTGGGCAGACCCGCCTGTTCGCGCTCCTGATTGTCCGGCAGGGAAAAGGCCAGCATTTGAAATTCATTGATAAGACGACGCCAGGGGCGGGTTTGCACATCCTGTGTCCACCAATTATTCAAATTGCTTTGGCTGACCAGTTCTGTGGAGGCCGCTTGCACCGTAAAATCAGCCGGTGGAGTGACACGCCACAAGGCCGGGCTGATGTACTCGAATTGAAAGCCGGTGTCGTCCAGATAAGGGCGAATGGCCTCCAGCAAGGCGCGGCTATAGGACTCAGTCAAGGCCAGTTGCTCGCTGGGTATCAGCATGGCGCCCTCGCGAGAGGGGGCAATGTGCACCAGCTCTGCCAGCCAGACAGCTTCTTCAGGTGTCACCGAGTGGATTTGTTTCAACTGGCGTAGCCGCAAAGGGGCCAGACCTGCGCTAAGATGCTGGGCTTGGTGCGCCGTAAAGCCGTGGGCGTGCAAAAGCCAGGCTTGTGCTGGCGTGCACAGGTCCTCGGACGGGTCGCGTACCGACAGCGTGCCTTTGCCCTGAGTCAGTAACTGAACCAGTGAAGGGGCCGTCTGGGGCAAGTGTTTGATGAGTTCGCGCGCGATGGCCGGTTCCGGCAGCGCACCGTTGATTACGATCTGCATGACAGCGATTGTAGTGTTTTCTTTGAGGCGATAGCAGCTCGCATGGGATACGAATTTTGGATTGGAGCGCGGTATGCCGGCCTGGCCAAGGGCCGCAAACGGCGTGGGGGACGAAAAGACCGTTTCGTCTCCTTTATTGCGGGCAGCTCGATGGCGGGGATTGCCCTGGGGGTAGCCGCGCTGATTGTCGTGCTGTCTGTCATGAACGGCTTTCAGACCCAGGTGCGTGATCGCATGCTGTCGGTCTTGCCGCATATTGAACTGATTGTGCGCAATGCCGATCATCAGCAAGTCTTGAATGAGTGGAAATCGCTGGCTCAAAAAGCCCAGACCAATCCGGCGGTGGTGGGCTCGGCCCCCTATGTGGCCGGTCAGGGCATGTTGGTGCGCAGTAATCAATTGATGGGCGTGCAGGTACGTGGCATTGAGCCTGATCAGGAAAGCAAGGTGTCCGAGCTGGCCCAGCAAATGGTCATGGGCCGACTGGAAAATCTGCAGCCAGGCACTTTCGGGATTGTGCTGGGCGAGCAGTTGGCCAATCAATTGCGTGTCAGCACGGGCGATACGATTATGCTGATGGCCCCGCAAGGCTCGATCTCGCCAGCCGGCTTTTCGCCACGCATGCGCCAGTTCACGGTAACCGGCGTGTTTTCCTCCGGCTATTACGAATACGATGCCAGCCTGGCTTTTGTGAACGTGGATGATGCTTCCAAGATTTTCCGCGACAGTGGCAATAGTGGTGTGCGTCTGCGTATTAAAGATATGCAGCAGGCCCCCATGGTGGCTCAGGAGTTGGCCAGCAAAATGCCGCGCAACGTGCTGGTGTCGGACTGGACAGCCAATAACCGTACCTGGTTTGCCGCTGTGCAAACCGAAAAACGCATGATGTTTCTGATTCTGGCCTTGATTGTGGCCGTGGCGGCTTTCAACCTGCTGTCTTCCTTGGTGATGGCCGTGAAAGACAAGCAGTCGGATATTGCGATTCTGCGCACTATTGGCGCCACCCCCCGCGAGATTGCCCGTATTTTCCTGGTGCAAGGTGCTTTGATTGGCGTTGTGGGTACCTTGCTGGGCGTCGGTTTGGGTACCTTGATTGCCTACAATATCGACGTGATCGTGCCCTTTATTGAAAATCTGATGGGTCGTAAATTCCTGCCTCAGCAGATTTACTTCATCAGCGAATTGCCTTCCAATCCGCAGGTCTATGACATTGTGCTGATTGCTATCGTCTCGCTGGTTTTGTCCTTCCTGGCCACGCTGTACCCAAGCTGGCGTGCTTCCAAGCTTCAACCTGCACAGGTGCTGCGTCATGACTGATCTTATCGCTCCAACCGTGCTGCGCGCGCGCGATGTCAGCGTCCACTACGAGGAAGGTGGCAACAGCATTCAAGTGCTTTCCGGGGTGAATCTGGAAGTGTGTCGTGGCGAGATGGTGGCTATTATCGGCGCTTCCGGCTCGGGTAAAAGTACCTTGCTGCACGCTTTGGGCCTGCTGGATAAGCCTGATACAGGCAGCATCGAGGTTAACGGCACCCAGACAGAGAGTCTGAATGAAAGCGAACGCAGTCAGCTGCGCAACAAGGTGCTGGGCTTTGTGTACCAGTTCCACCATTTGCTGCCTGAGTTTGATGCGCTGGACAATGTGGCCATGCCCTTGATCGTGCGTCGCATGAAGCGTCCAGAGGCGCGCGAGCAGGCTCAGCAGGTTCTGGAACAAGTGGGTTTGTCCCAGCGCGTGCATCACTATCCGGGTCAGTTGTCTGGGGGCGAGCGTCAGCGAGTGGCCTTGGCGCGTGCTTTGGTCACACGACCTGCCTGCGTGCTGGCGGACGAGCCTACGGGTAATCTGGACCGCTATACCGCTGAAGGCATGTTTGAACTGTTAAGCCGGGTCAATGAAGAGTTCGGCACGGCTTTTGTCATCGTGACCCATGACCAGGCCCTGGCCTCCCTGGCCCATCGTCAGCTGGTCATGGACAAGGGCTATCTGACCCAGGAAATCAGGTCCGAGCGCCGGGTCTAATACCTGGCAGGGGCGTGGGGCTGTCATACCGCGTCCTTCCCTTTGAGGGGCTGAGGTTTGTGGGGAGTCTCGTTATGCTTATTGATACGCATTGTCATCTGGATGCTCCCGAATTTGCTCAAGACCGAGAGCAGGTGATTGAGCGTGCCCGCGTGGCGGGTGTACGTTCGATTGTGGTGCCGTCCGTAGGTGTATTTGACTTTCAAGCTGCCCGTGAGACCGCGATGGCAGCACCCGGGGGCGTGTATGCGCTAGGGATTCACCCCCTGTTTACTCCTGAAGCGGGGGCAGCAGATCTGGAAGCCCTGGAGCAGGAAATCCAGCTGCGTCTGGACGACCCGCGTTTTGTCGCCTTGGGTGAAATCGGTCTGGATTACTTTGTGCCAGAGCTGAAAACCGAAGAGGCTAGTCGTCATCAGGAATGGCTGTATGAAGCTCAATTGGCCATGGCGCAACGCTATGGCTTGCCTGTACTCCTGCATGTGCGTCGCTCTCAAGACCGGGTGCTGAAATATCTGCGGCAATTTCCGGGAGTAGGCGGAATCGCCCATGCTTTTAACGGTAGTGAGCAGCAGGCGCAGATGTTCGTACGCCAAGGCTGTGCGCTGGGTTTTGGTGGGGCCATGACCTTTGGCCGAGCCAAGCAGATTCGCCGTCTGGCGCAGGATATGAGTCTTGATGATATTGTGCTGGAAACCGATGCGCCGGATTTGGCGCCGTCCTGGTTGGTGGAGCCGGGGACTCCCTTGGCATCGGTTCGCAATGAGCCGGCTGAGGTGAAAGGAGTCGCGGAGAGTCTTGCAGAGCTGCGGGGGACGGGCGTGGCTGATGTCATTCGCCAGACCGGGGCCACGGCACGACGAGTTTTGCCAAGGCTGGATGCGTTTTTGTCTAGCCAGGGGTATTAGGCTGGGGGCAGGCTTTTTGATGTTGCCAGAACTGCTTTTTCCCTGGGCTTTCACTCCTGGTTTATCTGTCAGATAAGAGGCGCGTTTTGCCTATCGGTACAAGCCGATATGAGCAAAGTGTTCTTGTGTCGACCCTTTGAGGCACGCCTGAACTCTACGCTATAGATTTGCGTGGAGATCACGATGGCAGGGCAGAGCCCATGACAGGGCGTGCGTGTTTAGCCGCTTTTGTGGCCGCAGCCACATTCACCCATTTCCTGAAGCCTTCGTATCTGGCCTTGCCTGTTTGGCCGTGGCTGGGTGCTGTGGTTGTGAGCATCTTGCTGGCGCAGCGTTTTTCTTTTGCTTATGTTCTGGTCTTTGCCTGCTTGGGAGCCAGCTACAGCATTTGGCATATACAGGGCCGGCTGGCTCAATCCGTCCCGGTCACTGACATCAATAAAGTCAGTCGGGTAGAGCTGGAAATCCAGTCCTTGATACAGGCCGGGCCGAATTACAGACAGTTTCAGGCACGCGTCCTGAACTCCCAGCCGCCCGGTTTGCCCGAGCAGATTCTGGTTCGCTGGAATGCGGCTCAAGGCCATCGCTCCTTGTACCGTGAGCCGTCTGTACAAAGCTTCCCCGAGCTGATGCCCGGTCAGCGCTGGCGCATGTCTTTATTGATGCGTCCACCTCAAGGAGCCCGTAACCCTCATGGCTTTGACGCAGAACGTCATGCCATGACTCAAGGCTGGCGGGCTGTGGGCAGTGTGCGGGGTCAGCCACAACGATTGGACTTTGATCCGGCGCAGTCCTGGTTCACATGGACGGAGCGTCTACGCCATCATTTGCGCAACGTCCTGATGCCCTACGTACAAGAACAACGCTGGGGCGGGGTGATGCTGGCTTTGTCTTTGGGAGATCAGGCCAGTATCGCGGCACCGGATTGGCTGATCTTTAACCGCAGTGGCCTGACGCACTTGGTGTCGATAAGCGGCACGCACGTTACGTTCCTGGCCGTGTTGTTGGCTGCCTTAGTGTCCTGGTGTTGGCGACGTGTTCGTTGGGGGCGCTGGGTATTGGCCGAACAAGTTCCTGCTCAGGTTGCTGCGACCTGGGTAGGTATTGCCGGGGCGGGTGCTTACTGCGTCATCGCAGGCTGGGGTGTTCCTGCCCAGCGTACTTTTTTGATGTTGCTGGTGCTGGGTGTCTGCCGTCTTTGGGGCTTGCACCTGGGAGCCAGCCGGACTTTGCTGATTGCAGCTCTGTTTGTGGTTTTGCATGATCCATGGGCGGGGCTGACCACCGGCTTTTATCTGTCTTTCGCCGCTGTTTCGGTCTTGTTCGCGTTTGGCGCTTTGATGGGGCAGGTGCCGCAGCCAGGCTCCTGGTGGCAGCGCTGGGGGCGGCGGATCTGGTTTGCGACTCAGTTGCAGGTGCTGATTACCTTGGCCTTGTTGCCCGCTCTGGCCCCCTTGTTCCATGAAATATCCTTGGCTTCCTTGCCCGCGAATGCGTATGCCATCACCTTGATCGGCTCAGTTGTGACGCCGCTGGTGCTGCTCTTGTTGATTTTGGCGGCGCTACAGGCTCCGTCAAGTTGGTGCGAGTCTGTCGCTAATCTTGCTCATGCTGTATTGGATTTCACCATGCAGCCTACGATCTGGCTGGCGGAGCGTAGCCTTGCCAGTGTGCCAGTGCCTGCCCAGCACTGGGCTTGGACAGTTCTGGCTTTGCTGGGGGTGCTGCTATTACTTTTGCCCAAAGGCTTTGTGTCCCGCTTGAGCGGCCTGTCTCTGCTGGTGCCCGCCTTGGCTTTGCGACCTTCTTTATTGCAGGAAGGGGACTGGGACTTGTTTGCCCTGGATATAGGCCAGGGTAGTGCGGTGGTGCTGCGTACTCGCAGTCAGGTGTTGCTGTTTGACGTGGGAAACCGCTACGGCCCTGATTCCGATGAAGGCAAACGCAGCATTGCGCCCTGGTTGAAAGCCAAGGGAATAGGGCGGATCGATACCTTGGTGTTGTCTCATGCCGATATGGACCATGTGGGCGGGACGCGCAGCGTATTGCAGGCGGTACCGGTTAGCCGCTCCTATAGCAGCTTTGATCTGGACGCGCATCTGAATCGGGAGGAGCGTTTGCTGGCTGTGCCTGCTGGCTCCACTGTTCGCCCGGAGCAGGCCCTGCGCTGTGAGCAGGATGTGCACTGGGAGGTAGACGGCGTACGTTTCCGGTTCTGGTGGCCCCCTGCGGATGAAGCCAGATTCAAGGCCGCCTATGGTAGCGAGGAAGATAAGAATGCCATCAGCTGTGTGCTGGAAATTCGAGGTGCCCGACACAGCGCCTTGCTTTTGGGCGATGCCGGTGTGGCGCAGGAGCAAGCCATTGTGGCGGCGGGCTTGGGGCCTGTTGATGTCGTTGTAGTCGGGCATCACGGTTCCCGGACCTCCTCGGGGGCGCATTTTGTGAAACACATGCAAGCGGGGTTGGCGATTGCTCAATTAGGATGGTGGAATCGCTTTGGGCATCCACATGCGCAGGTGCAAACGCGTTGGGAACGCTCCGGCGCTTTATTCCTGCGTACCGATCATTGGGGCGCTTTGACTGTGGAGTCGCGTCCTTCGGCCCTGTATTACTTTGGCGAGCGTGATCGTCACGCCCGCTACTGGCAGTCCCCACCACCGCCCTGACGGCAGGACAGAAACGGCATAGTAAAGCCCTCGGGCTGGGCTACAATAGTCCTTTATCTGTCAAATTCTGGTCTGAGCGTTCATGACAACTGATCTTCAGGAGCCGCGCCTTAATTGGGTTATGTGTGCCAGTGCCTCCGGTACGCACCGCATGGCGTACTGGGAGTGGGGCGATCCCGGTAACGATCAGGTCTTGATGTGCGTGCATGGTTTGACACGTACTGGCCGGGATTTTGATCAATTGGCTCAGCGCCTGTCCGAACGTTACCGTGTGGTAGCCCCCGATGTTGTGGGACGTGGCCGCTCTGATTGGCTGATTGATCCAGCCGCTTACGCCATTCCTCAATACGTTGCCGACATGTTGGTATTGATTGCCCGATTGCAGCCGGCACGGCTGGATTGGGTGGGCACATCCATGGGCGGTTTGATTGCCTTGGGTTTGCAAGGCGCGCAAGCCATGTCAGCCTTGCTGCGTCCGGCTCGCCCCGGACCAGGTCTGGGTGTCGAGCCCTTGCAACTGCCTTTGGGTCGAGTCGTTCTGAACGATGTAGGCCCGGCGCTGGATATGACAGGGCTGCAACGCATCAGTGAATACGTTGGGCAGTCCGTGCTGTTTGATACCTTCGAGCAGGCGGTGGAGTATGTACGTTCCGTCTCGGCTTCCTTCGGAGAGCATTCCGCTGAAGAATGGGCCGATATGTCCCGCCACGTCTTTGTGGAACATGAAGGTAAATGGCGTCGCCATTACGATTTGCGCTTGTCGCAAGCCTTTGCTCAGCAAGCGGATGTGGACTTGCAAGCGGCACAGGCCTTGTTGTGGGGCGCCTATGAGGGTTTGCCGGATAAGGTGCTGATCGTGCGCGGTCAAGAGTCCGATCTCTTGAAGCCAGAAGCGGCCCAGGAAATGTTGCAACGCAATCCCAATTCGCAACTGGTGACTATTCCCAATGTGGGACATGCGCCCATGCTGCGCAATGCCGAGCAAATCGACCACATCGACTACTTTCTAGCTGGATAGCCCCTTATGAGTGTTCAGGCCCGCTTGCCCGTTGATTTGCATTGCCATTCCATCTATTCAGATGGTGTGCTCAGCCCCGCGGAACTCGCCGCGCGTGCGCATGCTAACGGTGTGAAACTGTGGGCCCTGACGGATCATGACGAAATTGGTGGCTTGAAACTGGCCCGGCACTATGCCGAGGATCTGGGCATACGCTTCGTGGACGGCGTAGAAATTTCCGTCACTTGGGCGAACAAGACTATCCACATTGTTGGCCTGGGCGTGGACCCGGACCATCCTGCCTTGCAAAAGGCACTGCATGATGTGCGTGCTGGCCGCGAGCAGCGCGCCCGTCAAATGGGTGACCGCTTGGAAAAACTGGGCTTTCCCAATGCCTATGAAGGTGCAGTCCCATTTGCGGCCAATCCGGAACTGATCAGCCGCACGCACTTTGCGCGGTTTCTGGTACAGCAAGGTTACTGCGTTGATATGAATGAGGCCTTTCGCCGCTACTTGGCGGATGGCAAGCCTGCTGCCGTGGAAACCGTCTGGGCCAGCCTGGAAGAAGCGGTGGGCTGGATACGTGAATCGGGCGGCAAGGCCATTATTGCCCACCCCGGACGTTACGAATTGGACGGCACCCGCAGCCATGCTTTGTATACCCAGTTTCTGGAATTGGGTGGTGTGGGGATTGAAGTGCTGACGGGCAGTCACACTCCGCAGGAATACAGCGTGTATACCCAGGTAGCACGCAGCTATGGTTTTGAAGTGTCCTGTGGTTCGGATTTTCATGGTCCCAGCGAAGGGCGTGTTGATTTAGGCGGTTTGCCGCCTTTGCCCTCGGGATTGAAACCCGTTTGGCAGGAGTGGCTCTAGCAGGAGCCTTGAAAACGATGAATAAAGCCTTTGTGAAAGAGTCCGATCAGGACGATGACGACGATCTGGACGCCCCGGCCAGTGCGCTACCCAGTGGGACCAAGAATTACATGACGGTCCTGGGGTATCGCCGTTTGCGTGGCGAACTGAGCCATTTGATGAACAAGGAGCGTCCCGAGGTGGTGCAGATCGTCTCCTGGGCGGCATCCAATGGTGATCGCTCCGAGAACGGCGATTATCTGTACGGTAAAAAACGCCTGCGGGAAATCGACCGCCGTATCCGCTTCCTGACCAAGCGTCTGGAAATTGCTGAAGTGGTCGATCCCGGCTTGCAGCCCAATCCCGATCAGGTGTTCTTTGGTGCAACCGTTGTTTATAGCGACAGCCAGGGTGAAGAGTTCACCATCACCATTGTGGGCGTGGACGAGGCTGAGCCTTTGCAGGGCCGTATCAGCTGGATTTCGCCGGTGGCCCGGGCCCTGATCAAGGCGCGTGAAGGCGACACCGTGGTGCTGCGCACCCCCGCCGGCAAGGAAGAGCTGGATATTCTGGAAGTGTCCTATCCTGAACCCGCACCAGCTCCTGATCTGGATGGAGACAGCCCGATTTGAACGCCGTACCGGGTCCGTATTGGAGATTACGGGGCGCCAATCGCTCCGGCCCCTCAAGACGTCTTGTCGAGCTTGCCGGGTTTGCTGTGTCTCCAGCCCCGCTTGTTGCGGCCCCGTTGTTTGAACTGAATTTTCCCTTTTTGTGCACGCCATTTACCGATGTGACCTCTTGTGTCGCTTCCGGTTAAAATGGCGTGTTTTCTATTTCTCCCACCTTTTTTGCCCCTCCCGTATCGTGAGCCAAATCCTGTACTTTCCCGGTTCGTCCGTGCTCTCCGCATTTCGTCGTGAGCGTTTGCTAGAGCGTGTCGAGCAGCGTCAACTGCCTGTTGCCGACATTCTTGCCTTGCACGAATACTATGTCTGGACTGAAGAGTCCGGCCTGGATGCCAGTGCGCGTCAGCACCTCAGCGACCTGCTGGACGATGGTCTGCCTGCGCTGGACCCTCAACCGCCTAAAGGCGCCTTGGTTCTGCGTGTCATTCCTCGTTTGGGTACCGTGTCGCCCTGGGCCAGTAAAGCGACTGACATCGCTCATAACTGTGGCTTGCAAGCGGTACGTCGTATCGAGCGTGGCGTGCGTTACATCATCACCCCCAAGCGTGGCTTGCTGGGTGCCAAGGAACTGGATCAGGCTCAGCTGGAGCAACTGGCTGCCTTGCTGCACGACCGCATGACCGAAACTGTTGTTGGTTTGGAGTTTGACGGTCAGGCGCTGTTCACCCAACTGGAAGGCAAGCCCATCCAGACCGTGGATGTTCTGGGCGGTGGCGTGGCGACCTTGAAGCAGGCCAACGAGGAAATGGGTCTGGCGCTGTCCGAGGACGAAATTGAATACCTGATGGATGCCTTCACACGGCTGGGTCGTAACCCGCACGATGTGGAATTGATGATGTTCGCGCAAGCCAATAGCGAACACTGTCGTCACAAGATTTTTAACGCACAGTGGGTAATCGACGGTCAAAACCAGGGCAAGACCTTGTTTGGCATGATTCGCGAAACTCACGCCGCTCAACCAGAAAATACCGTGGTGGCTTATGCGGATAACGCCGCCATCATGACGGGCGGCCCCGCTACTCTGTTCCACGCCGGTATTGATGATCAGGCCAACGAGCCTGTGTATCAGCGTCACGAAGCGTTGGTTCACACCTTGATGAAGGTGGAAACTCATAATCACCCAACCGCAATTGCTCCTTTCCCCGGTGCATCTACCGGTGCCGGTGGCGAGATTCGCGACGAAGGCGCAACAGGCCGTGGTTCCAAGCCCAAAGCAGGTTTGACCGGCTTTACCGTGTCCAATCTGTGCTTCCCTGAGCAAATGGAACCCTGGGAAAAAGACTCCCACGGTATTCCTGACCGTATCGCCAGCCCCCTGGACATCATGATTGAAGGCCCGATTGGTGGTGCCGCCTTCAATAACGAATTTGGTCGTCCCAACCTGCTGGGTTACTTCCGTACTTTTGAACAAACGGCTGGCGATCAGCGCTGGGGCTACCACAAGCCCATCATGATTGCCGGTGGTCTGGGTTCGATTGACGATCGCCTGACTCACAAAGATCCTTTGCCAGTGGGTGCCTTGCTGATTCAGCTGGGTGGTCCTGGTATGCGTATTGGTATGGGTGGTGGTGCTGCGTCCAGTATGGGCGTGGGTGCCAACCGTGCTGAACTGGACTTTGACTCCGTGCAGCGTGGTAACCCGGAGATGGAACGCCGTGCCCAGGAAGTGATCGACCGCTGCTGGCAGCAGGGCGAGAATAACCCCATTATTGCCATCCACGACGTGGGGGCGGGCGGTCTGTCCAACGCCTTCCCGGAACTGGTGAACGATGCCGAGCGTGGCGCTATTTTTGAACTGACTCGCGTTCCTCTGGAAGAGTCGGGTCTGTCGCCTGCTGAAATCTGGTCCAACGAATCCCAGGAGCGTTACGTCCTGGCCATTCTGCCCAAGGATCTGCCGCGTTTTGAGCGCATTGCTCAGCGCGAGCGCTGCCCCTTTGCCGTCGTGGGTGTGGCGACTGAAGAGCGCCAATTGCGCGTGACTTTCGGCGAAGGCCTGCCTGGCGTGGACGAAGTGCACACCCCCAAGAGCATTGAGGAACGTCCTGTTGACGTGCCTATGGATGTGATTCTGGGTAAAGCCCCCCGCATGGAACGCGACGTCAAGCGTCTGGACGGCGTGGCCGAACCGCTGGACCTGACCGCTATTCCTTTGACCGAAGCCATGCACCGGGTGCTGCGTCACCCCACTGTGGCCAACAAGACTTTCCTGATCAGCATTGGCGACCGCAGCGTGGGTGGCCTGTGCAGTCGCGATCAGATGGTTGGCCCTTGGCAAGTGCCTGTGGCTGACTGCGCCGTTACTTTGGCTGATTTTGAAGGCGTGCGCGGCGAAGCCATGTCCATGGGCGAACGTAGCCCTAGCGCCATGATTGACGCTGCTGCCTCCGGCCGTATGGCTGTGGCTGAAGCCCTGACCAACCTGGTCGCCAGTGATGTGCGTGACCTGAAAGACGTCAAATTGTCCGCCAACTGGATGGCCGCTTGCGGCGTGGATGGCCAGGACGCTGCCTTGTTCGACACGGTTCAGGCTGTTAGCCAGTGGTGCCAGAGCCTGGGCCTGTCCATTCCGGTGGGCAAGGACTCCCTGTCCATGCGTACCAGCTGGGAGCAGGACGGTGAGTCCCGTCAGGTGATTTCGCCAGTTTCCCTGGTGGTGACCGCTTTTGCTCAAGTGGCGGATGTGCGCCGCACGCTGACCCCCCAACTGCAAACCAATGTGGGCGATACCGCTTTGGTCTTGATCGATCTGGGACAGGGCAAACAGCGTATGGGCGCTTCCGTATTGGCTCACGCTTTCAATCAGGTTGGCCAGTCCGTACCTGACATGCAGGACGCCGAAGCCATGCTGGCGTTTGTGAAGGTGATTCGCCAATTGGCCGACCAGGATCTGATCCTGGCCTACCACGACCGTTCCGACGGTGGTCTGGCCGCGACCGTGGCCGAGATGGCTTTTGCCGGCCACACCGGCGTGTCCGTGAACCTGGACATGCTGACCATCGACCCTCATGCTGCCGATTGGGGCGATTACAAGATTCGTGCCGAACAGGTTTCCGTGCAGCGTGATGAAATCACCTTGCGCGCCTTGTTCAACGAAGAGGCTGGTGCTGTTATCCAGGTGCCATTGGCCCAGCGTGATCAGGTCATGCAAACTCTGCGTGAAGCAGGTTTGTCGGCTTACTCCCACGTAATTGGTAGCTTGAACAAGACCGATCAGGTCGAGTTCTACCGCGATGGCGCTTGCATTTACCAGGCACCACGTGTGGAACTGGCGCAACAGTGGAGTGAAGTTAGCCGCCGCGTCATGGAGCGTCGCGATAACCCCGCTTGCGCACAGGCTGAATTCGATCGCTGGGAAGACGTGCAAGACCCAGGCATCTCGCCGCGTGTCATGTTCAACCCGCAAGAAGATATTGCTGCTCCCTTCATCGCTACCGGCAAACGCCCACGCGTTGCCATCTTGCGCGAACAGGGTTGCAACAGTCAGGTGGAAATGGCCTGGGCCTTTGATACTGCTGGTTTTGAGGCCGTGGACGTACACATGACCGATTTGCTGTCGGGTCGCGCATCGCTGGAAGGCATGCAGGGCATGGTGGCCGTGGGTGGTTTCAGCTACGGCGACGTTCTGGGTGCCGGTGAAGGCTGGGCCAAGACCATTCGTTTCAACAACCAGTTGTCCGATCAGTTTGCTGCCTTCTTCGGTCGCAGCGACACTTTCGGTCTGGGTATTTGTAATGGTTGCCAGATGATGGCGGCCCTGGCTCCCATGATTCCAGGTGCGGAATTCTGGCCACGCTTTACCCGTAACCAGTCGGAAAAATACGAGGCTCGTTTCTCCAGTGTGGAAATCGCCGCTTCGCCATCCTTGTTCTTCAAGGGCATGGAAGGGACACGCCTGCCAGTAGCCGTGGCTCACGGTGAAGGCTTTGCGAACTTCCAGCGTCAGGGCGATGCATCCAAGGTAGCGGCTGCAGTTCATTTTGTGGATCACCGCGGTCAGCGCACGGAGCAATACCCGCTGAACCCCAACGGCAGCCCTTACGGTTTGACGGGTGTCACCACGGCAGATGGCCGCTTCACCATCATGATGCCTCACCCGGAACGTGTGACGCGCAACGTCATGATGTCCTGGACGCCAGAGCAGTGGGGCGCCGCCGATCAGGGTGCTGATCAGATGGCAAATGGTGGATTTACTCCCTGGATGCGGATGTTTCGCAACGCTCGGGTCTGGATTGCGTAATTGCTTACGCGTATAATCGATTTTTGGACGGAGTTATAAAAGCATGCGTCTCATCAAGAAAGCACTGACCTTCGACGATGTGTTGTTGGTTCCCGCTTACTCCGAGGTTCTGCCTCGCGATACATCCTTGCTCACCCGCTTTACGCGGGACATCACCCTGAATATCCCGCTGGTTTCGGCTGCCATGGACACGGTAACCGAAGCGCGTCTGGCTATTGCCATGGCACAGGAAGGCGGTATCGGGATCATCCACAAGAACCTGACGGCGGATGCTCAAGCACGTGAAGTTGCACGTGTGAAGCGTCACGAGTTCGGTATTGTGATTGATCCGGTTACCGTGACGCCCACCATGAAGGTGCGCGATGCCATCAACCTGCAGCGTCAACACGGTATTTCCGGTTTGCCTGTGGTTGAGGCCGGCAAGCTGGTGGGTATTGTTACCAACCGCGATCTGCGCTTTGAAGACCGCCTGGATTTGCCTTTGCGTGATGTCATGACGCCTCAAGAGCGTCTGATCACCATGCACGAAGGCGCCACGCTGGACGAAGCTCAGGCCCTGATGCACCGCCACCGTCTGGAGCGCGTGCTGATCGTTAACGATCAGTTCCAGCTGCGTGGTCTGGCAACGGTTAAGGATATTGTCAAAAACACCGAGCACCCTCTGGCCAGCAAAGACAGCCACGGTCAATTGCGCGTTGGCGCTGCGGTCGGTGTGGGTGATGGTACTGAAGAACGTGTCGAGAAACTGGCCGCAGCCGGTGTGGACGTGGTGGTGGTGGACACTGCGCACGGTCACTCCCGTGGCGTGATCGAGCGCGTTCGCTGGGTCAAGAAAAATTTCCCTCGCATTCAGGTTATTGGTGGCAACATTGCTACCGCTGATGCCGCTCGCGCTCTGGTCGAGGCCGGTGCAGATTGTGTCAAGGTCGGTATTGGCCCCGGCTCTATTTGTACGACTCGTATCGTGGCCGGTGTGGGTGTACCTCAAATTACAGCGATCGCTGACGTTGCCAAGGCTTTGGAAGGTACGGGCGTACCTCTGATCGCTGACGGTGGTATCCGCTTCTCCGGCGATGTGTCCAAGGCTTTGGCCGCTGGCGCTTCCGCTTGCATGATGGGCGGTATGTTTGCCGGTACTGAAGAGTCTCCGGGTGAAGTGGTGCTGTTCCAGGGCCGTTCGTACAAGTCCTACCGCGGTATGGGTAGCTTGGGTGCCATGGTCGATGGTTCGGCTGATCGCTACTTCCAGGATCCTTCGAACAACGCGGACAAGCTGGTTCCAGAAGGTATTGAAGGCCGCGTGCCTTACAAGGGCAGTGTTATTGCCATTATTTACCAACTGGTTGGCGGCATCCGTGCTTCCATGGGCTACTGCGGTTGCAAATCCATCGAGGAATTGCATGCCAAGGCTGAGTTCGTGGAGATTACGGCTGCGGGTGTACGTGAGTCTCACGTGCATGATGTACAGATCACCAAGGAAGCGCCTAACTACCGCGCTGACTGATCTTAGCCAGTCTCTTGCATGCCAGAAACCGCCAGCCTTTGGGTTGGCGGTTTTTTTTGTGTATCGCCTTTGTGTTGAGGGGTAGGGGGTAGTCTCAGGATAGACGCCTCTTGCGACCTGGGTGGGGGTGCGGGGCGGACCGCTTGCCGGTGCTGCGCACCGGTGCCCTTGGCGGTGTCGAGATACGGGCGCACTCTGAACTCACCCGGTGATTGGTCCCCCGGACCAATCACAAGCGTCGGGTTCAAACAGCAGAGTGCTTGCATCCCGTATCCCGACACCGCCCGCGGCAAGCAGTCTGACTCGCCCCGCGCCCCCACCCAGGCCGCAAGAGGCTCAGATCGAGAAATACTTAGCCCCGCCTGTATCTTGCACTTGGGATTTTTGTGGGTGTGTTGGCTGTTTGGTCAGGGCTCTACACAATCACTGCCGTCACCGTCACCGTCACCGTCACCGTCACCGTCACCGTCACCGTCACCGTCACCGTCACCATCAAGATCACAGCAACAGCAATAGCAGTAACTACTGCTATCTCAGCCTTTGCTATTTCCACCTTGGCTGGTGCTGTGTAGCCCTTATTTCATTCAGGGAGCGACTCTTTATGAGGTGGGAGGGATGGGAATGCAGAGAACTCTAAATAATAAAAAGCGCCCCGTTTATGACGGGACGCCTTGCTTTGGATACTGCGGGGTGCGCTTACCCTAAGAGTGCTATTCAGCTATTCAGCTATTCAGCTATTCAGTTCATTAGTTCGTCACTCGTTAGCTCACAAATTAGTGGCGGATAGCTGGAAAATCATTTCATATCAGGAGTTGAATATAAAACTCCCATATTTCTTATTTAGCAGGGGCTGCTTTGGTTTTGAACAGCCATTGTTGAGGCGGCCATTGAGCCAAAATCACCCCTGCCAGAGTCAGCAATCCACCGCTCACATGGTGTGCGCCCAGTTGTTCGCCCAGCAATGGGATGGCCAGCATGGCGGTCATGAAGGGCAGGATGTTCAGGAACAGGCTGCAGCGGGCCGGGCCCAAGCGTGTGATGCCTTGGATCCAGCAGTAGGGCAGCAGGACGGAGGCCAGGATACCTGCGTACAGGATCAGGGGGACTGTTTGCTCATTCAGCTGGGTTTGTTCAGCCGGTAGCCAGAAGAAGACGGGCAGCAGGGTGATCAAGGCTCCCCAGGCTTGAAGATAGGTCGATTGCCAGGCTGGCACAGTGATATGCCATTTCTTCAAAAAAACACTGTAAAAGGCGTAGCTCAATGCCGCTGTCAGCATCAGCAAGTCGCCAGAGCGGACTCCTTGGCTTAGCAGTTGCATGGGATGGCCGCCGCTAATCAACCAGACTGTTCCAAACAAGGCCAGCAGGGCGCCGGGCAGCATGCCGCGAGAGCCAGAGCCTGGCAGCAGCAGACGTGTGGTCAACAGGGTCAGTAGGGGTGTCAGTGCGGTAATCACGGCCATATTGGTGGCACTGGTGCTGGCTGCTGCCCAATAAGACAGGCATTGATAAAACGCCATGCTCAGAAATCCCAGAAACAGCAGTTTGGGTAGTTGAGGACGGATCGAGTGCCAGTGTCGCCAGACAGGGCGAGCGGCAAACAGGCTCATGATGGCCAGCGCCAGTACGACTCGATAAAAACTCATGGCAGGTGCGGCGATCAGGCCGTGCGCCATTTTGGAAACAATGACATTGCCGGACCACAACAGCATGGTCACCAGCGGATAAGCATAGTTGCGCATTGGAAGCATCCATCAATAAGGAAGACGTATGCTCGCTGTAGACCGACTTGCCTGTCTTTCGCTAAACTGACTTGAATTAGCGCAAATGGGACAGCTTGTGCTTGATCCTCTTATTCATATTCCGGTTGAGCTGGCCAAGATGCCTATTAGTGGTTTGGCAGCAGACTATCCGGACGGCCATCTTATTCACGAACATCAGCATGTACGTGCGCAGTTCTTGTACGCCGTGCAAGGGGTGATGGTGATTGATGCCCAGGAAGGGCGCTGGGTGGTTCCTCCTAGCCGTGGCGTTTGGCTGCAACCGGGTCGTCCTCATACGGTTCGCATGCGCGGGCAGGTCAAAATGCGCACGATCTTTGTGGATGAGGATGCTGCTCCGGGCTTGCCGGCGCGTAACTGCGTGCTGGATGTCAGCCCTTTGCTACGGGAGCTGATTCTGGAGGCCAGCCGAATTCCTTTGGTGTATGCGCAAGACAGTCGCGATGGCCGCTTGATGCGTTTATTGCTGGATGAACTGCGCGAGTTGCCTGTATTGCCGTTTCATCTGCCCTGGCCCGAAGAGCCGCGCTTGCTATTGGTGTGTCGACATCTGGAGGCTAGCCCCGATGATGATAGAGATGCAGATGCCTGGGCCAGGCAACTGGCCATGAGCGTCAAAACTTTCCACCGCCTGTTTCGTCGCCATACCGGCATCAGCTTTGGGCAATGGCGTCAATTCGCTCGCTTGTTGGGGTCTTTGGAGGGCTTGGCAGCCGGTGAGCCTATTGTGCAAGTGGCTTTACAACATGGCTATGCCAGTCAAAGCGCATATGCCGCCGTGTTCCGGCGGCATTTTGGGGTCACTCCCAGAGAGTTTTATCGCTCTAAAGACAGCGCGGGCGACGCAGTTTAGTCCGCTAGCTCCAGTAAAAGCCGGGCCAGCATGTCGGGGTGTGTCATCAACGCGCAGTGCCCACTTTCCAACTCACGGAATTCCCAGTCTTTCTGCTGACGGGCCCATTCACGTGAGGTATCAACCCCTCTGAAAGTGGGTTGTATGCAGGAGATATAGGAGCAAGGGCGGCCATTGCCGATGACGGGGTTCTGTAAGCGCAGGGAAGAGCGGTAGACGCTAAGCGGCTGTGGCGTCAGGCGGTTACCGACAAAGTGTAGATCTTCTGTGGCATGCAGGCCCAGTGCACTCAGTGGAGGAGGGGGGACGGCAGGAATGGCGCTTTTCCCAGCAGAGGCCACCATGCTGTCGACAATCTTTTCTGGCAGGGTGTCGAAGGTGCTGGTGCCGCTGGGCAGGATAAAGGCGTCCAGGTAAATCAGTTGTTGAATGCAGCGCGGCATGACGTCGGCGACGCCGCTAATGACCAGTCCTCCAAAGCTGTGGCCCACCAGAACCACGTTGGAGAGTTCCTCCCAACGTATCAAATTAGCGACATCATCTACAAAGGTGTTCAGGGTGATGTCCGCACTAAGCAAGTGGCTGCGTTCGCCCAGGCCTGTCAGTGTGGGGGTATAGACTTTATGCCCCTTGGCCCGTAGCCGGGCAGCCAGTCTGGACCAGCACCAGCCACCGTGCCAGGCACCGTGAACCAGCACAAAGGTCAGGCTGTCGGAGACTTCGTCCGTATCTTCCTGACATTCATAGGCAAAGCTGTGCGAGCGGGCACCGGAGGGGCCGGGAGCAGGGATATAGCTACCGCCGCCTTGTTGTTGTGTGGCCTGTGCAGGTCGGGATTCCTGGTGTTCATTAAGTTCGCTCGGACGAGGGGTACGACTCGAAGACATGCTGAAACTCCCAAAATGGCTGCATGTACTGTAGCTGCCTTGCCGCATGAATGCCAGTGATGCAGGACAATTTCGGCCTGGAGTATTTCTGCGACTCCCTAAGCGGCGCTACACAGCGTAAAATAGATCCTTTACCGCTTTATTATTGGCTCGATACTTTCATGCACCAGCGAATTCTGATTCTTGATTACGGCTCCCAGGTCACCCAGCTTATTGCGCGTCGCGTACGCGAAGCCGGTGCGTACTGTGAAATTCACCCCGGTGATGTCAGCGATGAATTCATCCGTTCCCAAGAAGGCCTGAAAGGGATCATTCTGTCGGGCAGCCACGCCTCGGTCTACGCCGAAGACGCTCTGCAAGTTCCTGCCGCCGCGTTTGAAGCCGGCGTACCTGTTCTGGGCATTTGCTACGGCATGCAAGCCATGGCCCGCCAACTGGGCGGCGTTACCGAAGGTTCGGACAAGCGTGAATTCGGTTACGCCGAAGTCCGCGCCCATGGCCACACCAAGCTGCTCGATGGTATCCAGGATTTCGCTACGGCAGAAGGCCACGGCATGCTCAAAGTCTGGATGAGCCACGGCGACAAAGTTACCGCCTTGCCTCCCGGCTTCAAGCTGATGGCTTCCACGCCTACATGCCCCATCGCCGGTATGGCTGATGAAGATCGCGGCTTCTACGCGGTTCAGTTCCACCCCGAAGTCACCCACACCGTTCAAGGCGGCGCCTTGTTCGAGCGCTTTGTGCGCGACATCTGCGGCTGCGTGGGCGATTGGAACATGCCGGACTACGTGCAAGAGGCTATCGCCAATATTCGCGAACAAGTCGGCGACGAAGAAGTTATTCTGGCTCTGTCCGGCGGTGTGGATTCCTCCGTCGCTGCCGCTCTGATCCACCAGGCTATCGGCGACAAGCTGACCTGCGTATTCGTGGACCACGGCCTGCTGCGTCTGAACGAAGCCCAGCAAGTCATGAGCACCTTCGCGGACAATATGGGTTTGAAGATCATCCATATCGACGCTTCCGACCGCTTCCTGGGCAAACTGGCCGGTGTGACTGACCCAGAAGCCAAACGCAAGATCATCGGCCGCGAATTTGTGGAAATCTTCCAGGAAGAAGCCGCCAAACTCAGCAACGCCCGTTGGTTGGCCCAAGGCACAATCTACCCGGACGTAATCGAGTCCGCCGCCGCTAAATCCGGTAAAGCCACTGGCATCAAATCCCACCACAACGTGGGCGGCCTGCCAGATACGCTGAACCTGAAACTGCTGGAACCCCTGCGCGAACTGTTCAAGGACGAAGTGCGCAAACTAGGCGTAGCCCTGGGCCTGCCGCCAGCAATGGTCTACCGTCACCCCTTCCCAGGCCCAGGCTTGGGTGTCCGTATTCTCGGTGAAATCAAGCGCGAATACGCAGATCTGCTGCGTCAAGCCGATGCCATCTTCATCGAAGAGCTGCGCAACACGGTTGATGAAGAAACCGGCAAGAACTGGTACGACCTGACTTCCCAAGCTTTCACCGTCTTCCTGCCTGTGAAGAGCGTAGGCGTGATGGGCGATGCGCGTACTTATGAGTACGTTGTTGCCATGCGTGCCGTGCAGACCACCGACTTCATGACGGCTGACTGGGCTGAACTGCCATACTCGTTGTTGAAGCGTACTTCTGGCCGCATCATCAACGAAGTGCGCGGCATTAACCGTGTGACGTACGACGTTAGCAGCAAGCCGCCAGCGACGATTGAGTGGGAGTGATCCCGCGTCTGGCATAGTCAGGAACGACACGGCATAAAAAGCATCTAAGCCCGCGTAATTGCGGGCTTTTTTGTTTTTTGGTTTGGCATTGTCTAGCACCTTCAGGCAACACCAAGCATGTATTTCTCATGGCATCAAACTTGGTATCATGGGGGCTAGATACCATGAAGCTCATAGATACCATGTCGAACGAATCAGTTTGTGCATGGTATTGAAAATACATAAGCAATTGTTTTTACTGGATATTTACTGATTTTTTTCTGAGTTTTTAATCATGGTATTTCTATAGATCTGGAGCCCCCTCTGATGCTGACCGATACCAAGCTGCGCAATCTCAAACCTCAGGACAAGCTGTACAAGGTGAATGACCGTGATGGCCTCTATGCTGCCGTCACGCCAGCTGGTGCCATTTCGTTTCGCTACAACTACAGCATCCACGGCAGGCAGGAGACAATCACGTTTGGGCGCTACGGCTTGGGCGGCATCACATTGGCTGAAGCGCGTGAGCAACTGGGCGAAGCCAAAAAGATGATCGCCGCAGGCAAGTCACCAGCCAAAGAGAAAGCTCGTGACAAGGCTCGTATCAAAGATGCTGATACCTTTGATGCCTGGGCGCAGAAATGGCTGCGCGGCTATCAAATGGCGGATTCCACACGCGATATGCGCCGGTCCGTCTATGAGCGGGAGTTGCTACCGGCGTTCGGCAAACTGAAGCTACAGGAAATTAGCCACGAGGATCTGCGCGCGCTGACGGATCGGATTGTTGAGCGTGGCGCTCCTGCCACCGCAGTGCATGCGCGTGAGCTGGTGCTGCAAATCTTCCGCTGGGCGATTGAGCGCGGCCAGAAGGTAGAGAACCCTGCAGAGTTGGTCCGTCCAGCCAGCATCGCCCGATTTGAGCCGCGTGACCGAGCTCTTACACCAGACGAAATCGGCTTGATGTATCAATACATTGAGCGTATCGGTACGACCCCTTCTATCCGAGCAGCAGCAAAGCTTTTGCTGCTGACGATGGTGCGCAAGAGCGAGCTGACTAACGCAAAATGGAGCGAAATCAACTTCACCGAAGCGTTATGGACCATTCCGAAAGAGAGGATGAAACGACGCAATCCTCATTTGGTGTTTTTATCCCGACAAGTGTTAGATATTTTCATCGCCCTGAAAACCTTCGCGGGTGGCTCCGAGTATGTCTTGCCATCTCGTTACGACACTGACCTACCCATGAGCAGCGCGACGCTCAATCAGGTGATGACCTTGACCTATCGGCTGGCACAGAAAGAAGGGCAACCACTAGCTAAGTTTGGGCCGCATGATTTGCGGCGTACCGCAAGCACCTTGCTGCATGAGGCGGGGTACAACACGGACTGGATTGAGAAGTGCCTAGCACACGAGCAGCGTGGAGTACGGGCGGTTTATAACAAGGCAGAGTACCGGGAACAGCGCACTGGTATGCTGCAAGATTGGGCCAACATGATTGACGAGTGGACGAGCAAACGATCAATGTAATGAGATTGATCTACCTGATGTTGCAAGGCGGCTGCTTGGCCAACTGCTTCAAGCTGATCTGAGTCATTCATGGTCGTGTGCTTGAAAGCCAGCAAATGCCAACACGAGACGTTGAACGCTGCAGGTCCTGAGCGGCTTATCCTTCGGAACCGGCTCCTTCATTGCGGCGCTCGTCGTGCACCGCCCAAACGGTCGCTGCGGCATACCCCCCGGTTGACCAATTAAATGCACTCAGCCAGGCGCAGAGGTTCTCACGTTGATGTATTCGAGTAACCTTCGTGGCTACAAGATCACAAGGGAGGAAACATGTTCACGAAGGGAAATTACCCAACGAGATTGTGGAAGCACCAGAGAGAAGCGCTGGACTTCATTATCTCGCATCTGAATGCCGGGCCGACGCAGGGGCCGTGTGTAGTGCGAATGCCTACTGGCACAGGGAAAACCGGCGTTATCGCATGGCTGTCCATGAAGAGTGCTTCTGGTGTGACGCTCGTGTTGGCGCCCTGGACAAACTTGCGCGAGCAGATGGTCGAGTCCTTGCGAGAGGGGTTCTGGAAGCAAGCGGGGATCGACGCACCAGGTCTGAGTGTCCAGACCCTTCTGCCCCGCAATGCCAAGAAGATGCTGGCCGAAAAAGACGTAAAAGTCATTGTTTCAAGCTTAGCTGCGCTCACCGATTTGCGGCGTGACGATCCGCCTCGCTATCAGGCGCTCCGCCAAAAGATTGATCTTGTAATTGTTGACGAGGGACACTATGAACCAGCGGTGGAGTGGGGGAAGTCGGTCAAGGAGTTGAAAAAACTCACCGTGTTGATGACCGCCACACCGTACCGAAACGATCTGAAGCTTTTTCAGATATCGAACGCAGAAAAATCTGTTTGGCAATTTCGACACCACGAAGCGCAGCGTCGTCGGATCATCCGTTCGCTCGGCTTTGAATCTCTCGGCACTGGCAATGACCTCAATGGACTGATCACGAACTTTGTTGCTTACTGGAAGCGTGTGACGGAGTCCAATAGCCTAGTTTCCGACACCCCGCGCGCAATCATTTGCTGCTCGAACGCGATCGCGATCAAGACAGTAGTTGCGGGCTTGAAGGGGCATGGCCTCAGCGCACTTGGCGTGCACGACAGCTTCTCAAAAGATGAAACCAAAGGACATTTTCACGATGTGCCGCCAACTGACACCAATGCAGAGGTGTGGGTTCATCAATACAAGCTAGTCGAAGGGCTTGACGACCATCGTTTCTGTTGCGTCGCACTCTTTTGCCCGGTCCAGAACGATCGCAAACTGGTGCAGCAAGTTGGGCGCGCACTACGCCGACACGCTTCGGATCGCAAGGGGAAGAGCGCGATCTTGTTGGCACCAGACGAGTTCGATATCAAACGAACTTGGGATGCATATATGGAGTTCGAGAAAAATTCTGAACTCGTCACTACGGAGCACTACCGGAAGGTCATTGATCAGCTGCTAAGTTCACAACCAGACGCTGAGTACTTTAATAGACGATTCCGCAAGAGGTTTGACGTTCAGGACTTGGATCGGAACCCGAAAGTCACAGTCGCTCCCAGCGTCCTGGTAAGAGCCTTATCCAACACGTTTAAATTTAACGAGTATGTCGCCGACTGCACTGATACGCTATCGATGGCAGACGCGATCATTCTTGGCCCGAAACCGTTCGCTCCATGTGTTCAGAGTGTCGATTATGCGCTCTGGATCTATGCGACAGTCCAGAATTCGCGTCTTCTTGAGCGGCACTCCCTGTACGAGATCCGGCTTGAGGCGCATTGCGCAGTTGTGAGCAACGGCTATCTCCTTATCTCGGACTCCGCAGGAAACTATCCTGTCGAGATCCTGGAAGACCATTCCTCTGGCTTAGCTCCTGGACAGCTGTCGAGTCTATTGGACTCTACGTTCAAATTGACCAATTTGTCAGTCAGCAGCGCAATACCATTCGATAACGTCGTGCGGGGAGCTGATATTCGAGGTCAAGACATCGGTAGGATTCCGGCATCGCTGACAGATCGCATCCAGATATGCCGGGCGGCACGCGGCGCATCGCCAGAGCACGGGCGCCGCTACGTTGGTATGAAGCGTGGAAGGGTCCGCCAAGAGCTCTCCACTCATCAGCGGAAAGACTATTCACTTCCAGACTTCGTGAGCTGGTGTCGCGAAGTCGCGATGGAGCTAAGCATGTCGTCGAGTACCAATACAGTGTTCGAACGCTACATGCAGACCTGTCAGCCACCTACTAACCTCTCAGCGAGGTCGATTTGCGTGGATCTTGTACGGATGGGCACTCTCCTGATTAATGGCGAGGGCGAACCCGTGCAAGTTAAGCGATCATCGGGAAACCTGACTGAGGTTCATGGTACGCCCCAGCGCTATGAGCTCTCCCTTGAATTCGAGGGAACTGTCGCGCCACGCGTCCACATCACGGAAAAGCTGTTAGTCGACTACCAGCCTCAGAAAAAGAGATTCTGGTTTAAGTCTAGCAACAACAGTCAGATTCGAGCTGATCTAGGTGATCCACGGTTTCCCGCAGGCAGAAGCCTGCACGACTATCTGAACGCCAATCAAGATTTGGTGCTGATTGGGCTGGATGGAGGCGAAGTCGTTTACCAAGGTCGAGACTTCTATGCCATCGACTATCGGAATGCTGAAAGTACGCTACTCGAACGTATCATCTCGCTGACCGGTGCGGCGAGGTGCGCAACTGAGAAGGGGACGAAGGATCAGATCGAGCTCGCAAAGGGCTCCGGCAATACGCAGAAACAGTCCACCTTTGCCACAGGGTCCATTTTCAACGCTATCGTGACGGAGAAGGGAGTAATTCCCTTTGATGCAGATCTTCTGATTTGCGACGACTTGAGTTCAGAGTGTGCAGACTTTGTCGCTGCTGATCTAGCTGGGAGGAAACTAGCACTGCTTCATGCGAAGACGGGTGGAGGCTCAAGCATCTCGGCTTCTGACTTTCACGAAGTTGTGGCGCAGGCCATCAAGAATCTTGTTTACCTGACGCCTAACGCAGAGACACCCAAAGGCGCTAAGTCTTGGAAATCGGATGTGTTCTGGAACAAAACGGGCGTGCCCAGAATCTTGAAGACGCCTACCAGTGTTGAGAAGGGTACACCTCTTTGGAAGAGATTGAAGGCTGACATCATCGATGCGCCCGACGGCGAGTTACACGTGGTGCTTGTAACGGCAGGCTGTTGTGACAAGATGAGGCTCAAACATGCCATCGACACCCCCTCCGCTCGTACCTCAGAGACGGCGCAACTACTCCACTTACTGGAAGGATTAAACGGCTACGCGAGACAGCTGGGGGTGCGCCTGACCGTTGTTGATATCCCATTCGACGATCAGTTTGTTGTGGCCGCAAGAGCGAAAGCTGCCACGAAGAAAGCAGTGGCACAGGTGAGGAACGTTGCGCCGCTGGCAAGTAACACAACACGCCAAAGAGGTGCCAAGAGACTCTGAGCACACTAAATTGCAGCTACGAATGCCCGCATTTTTGCATCCGCTGGCAGGTCAGCAGCACTAGTTGGATCGTCCGCAAGCCGTCCTTTGCACGTCACTGACAAGCAGTTGGGAATCCTAACGCCGATCTAAGCCGTACTGCTGGCCTTCGCATGGCTTGGCGGAGCTCAGTATGAGTTCAGCAGACCCGATAAACGACAACAATCGCTTCAACGTTGATATAGGTCTACGAAGCTTGGGCGACTGCAATGGGTCGAATCTGTCATCAAATGAGTGCTCCCGGATGATAAATTCGGTTTTTGATGGGGTGCCTTGCAAGTATCGTCCGTGACCGAGTCAGGTGGTTGCCCTGTGCTTGTGCCGCTTGATGGCAGCCGAAACAGCTTGACGAGAAACGCAGAGCTCACGGGCGATGGCTGCTTGACTCATCCCTTTGGCTAGGAGCTCTTCAATTGTGCTGGCAGCTGCTCTGGGCGATTTGATCTCTTGGAGCAGCCGGTAGGCCTCGCGCCGGACGTAAGCGTGTGCCTCAATATCCCAAGTGGGCAAAGAGCCACTATTGATGCCCTGCGACCAGATGGCATCCATCAAACTCTCATACTCTGCCATGAACCTTCGGTCACGCTGATAGGCGCGACGTGCCTCGTCGCTGCGCTTTGGGTTATGCGCCTCGCAATACAACTTGCTTGGTTTGGCAGCTTTGTCATCTTGTCCAGGTTTGCGTGTGCTCCAAGCTAGTTCGCCGTTTTTTGCCCATTCCTGATACAAGGTAACTCGTTCTACACAGTCTCGAAAGCCAGCGACCGAGCGGTCGCCACGCATCTCCACTGCATCACAGTATTTGGCATATAGGCGAGATGCGGTATAGCGCCCCAGCTCGCCAGCTAAGGCTTGCTCGTAGCGTTTCACGACAGCATCCGCTTTTTTGATGGCTGCAGCTCTAGCCGAAGCCGTCAGGCCGACGATTTTTGCATTGCCGCGCAGCAGGTGCTTGATGATTAGCGGTGAGTTCAAGTTAGTCGAGTATTCGGTCGTGCGCCAGCAAAGCTCGCAGAAGCACCACAAGTACGGATTGCTCAGCTTGGACTGAATACGCTGCGATGAGGTCTCAGCAACTCTGGTGATCTGCTGATAAATCGGATCGAATCCCTGTTTTTTCATGACTGCGAATGCGCGGTTGTCGTGTCAACTTTATTCTAACTTTTTTGCATGTCTATGCTGGCACCGGCAGGTATCGTCAGGCAACTGATTGATGCTAAGGCACTGCAATGATGGAACGCAAAATACTGATCAACCGCAAAAAACTACACGCCATGATCCCACTGGCTGAGCGGACGATTTACAACATGGAGCAACGTGGTGAATTCCCTCGACGTATTGCTCTGACCAGTCGCAATGTGGCGTGGGACTTGGCTGAAATTGAGGCGTGGATTGAATTGCGCAAGCAATCGAGTATCCCCGCCCCACATTCTGAGGTCGGTGTGTAAACGTCATCGTGTTCAGTGTGAACCAAGACGCGTGCGCGGTGAATGACGCACAGGCTCAACTTGATGCCGATGGCATTCAGCGTAGCGATTTTTTTGTCGCAGACATCCTCGATCCAGCACCAAAAAATGATGTTGCCAGCATGGAACACCCCATTTTTGCGCTACGTGCAGGGGATATGCAGGTACGCAGGTACGAGCGCAACGGGCACACCTTAACTGTTTTGCCGGGCGCAACGGGCTGCGCAACGATCCATGACAAGGATCTTTGGATCTATTGCATTAGCCAGTTGATTGAAGCGGCAAACCGGGGTCGTGAAATTGGGCCGACAGTCCGCTTTACTGCGTTTGATTTTCTAGCTACGACCCATCGCGGTACCAGTGGGCGTGCTTATGAGCGCATGTCAGAGATGCTGCGTCGCCTTAAAGGTACCGTGGTTGAGACAAGCATTGAAACAGCAGGCCTTCGCGAGCGCAGAGGCTTCGGCTTGATAGAAGGCTGGCGAGTGATAGAGAAATCTCAAGACGCTGGTCGTATGGTGGCCGTTGAAGTGGACTTGCCCAAATGGTTGTTTCGTTCCGTCCAGGCCAAGCGAGTGCTGACCTTATCGAGCGCTTATTTTCGTCTGCGTAAACCCCTAGATCGACGTATCTATGAGCTGGCACGCAAGCACTGCGGTGAGCAGCCACGTTGGCGTATATCGTTGGCGGTATTGCATCAAAAAAGTGGCAGCATGGGGGAATTGCGTCGTTTCCGGTTTGACGTGAAGGCGCTTGCTGAGTCGGGGAACCTGCCGGACTACTTAATGGCGATTGACCTGCAGCGGGATATGGTGACGTTCTACGCCAACGGTCCTAAAGGCAAATTAGCCGAAGTGAAGGACATGCTTGCTGGTCGGCCGAACGCTTCGTTGAAGGCCCATCAGAAGGCGCACTCTGCCAGATCGAGAAGACGCTGACGCTCCTGTGATTGCTTGACGGAAACTCAAGAAGGTTTGTTTTGAGACTGTGGATAAGTCGAGCTGCCCTGTGAATCACATCGTGCCTTTAGGAACGCTAGCCTGTGGATAGTATCGTGCTTTCAGGAACGCCTGTATCGTGCTTTCAGGAACAAAAGTTCTAGAAATCTTATATGAATCATAATCTTGCAAAACCGTAACGCGCGCGCGCGGTTTTAACTAATATATATATTTAACGTGATGGTGCCGCTGACCTCTGCGTAGCTTGAGGCAAGGCAGAGGCTTATTCCTCGTGCTGCCACGGGTGAACGCCGCAAGTGAAGCGGGGCCTGAATGTTTAGAGTGCTGGTGAACAGGATCCGGATTGCGTAAGAAAAAAGCGGCACCAAAAAGGAGGAAAGCGGTCAGCGCCTGGGATCTAGTCTGCAGCTGCCTAAACCCCTTTTAGGCATTGCTCCTATGCCTGAGAAACGTTGGCCCCCAATGTACGGATGGAGCCCTTGGTGCGAGGTTCAGCCTGCAGCTTGTGCCTCTTTTCCCGCTCAAAAAGCTTGCGCCAGAGAATGCGGGCGACGTGTCTTGATTATTTTTCCGTACATTGGGGGCCGCTATGTCTGTGCTGTCAGTTAGGGGGAAAAGCAGCTTTGTTAGAGATGTGCTTGTGTAGGCTTGTTGGGCACCTCAGTTTTCTATCGGTATGACAAGCCTTGCGAGTCGCAGTGTCAGAAAGTGCAGAGGACAATTGAATAACGGGTGTTTTCCATTTGATGTACGCGATTAAGTGCGATTTAACGCGATTAAGTGCGATTTAACGCGATTAAATGCGATGAAACGCGAGGATTCGCGAACAAACGCGATTTTTCGCAATTTGTGCACTGACAGGTAGTTGTTTGCACATGATCGCGTGTGATTAAACGGCAAGATGTGTGTTGTACCGGTACGGGCGTTGCCCGAACCAGTCCATCACCAGCCTTATTCGCTTCTCTCAACGGGCTTCTTGCTCTGCGAGGCTGACAGTCGCTGCCGCGACGAACCCATTTCAATAAAGGATGAACCTATGGATGAAAGTGATCTAGCAGGCACTGGAAGGCGCGAAGGAAGGCCGCGCAGCCATCGGATAGAGGTGTGGGTGACGCAAGATGAAAAAGCCGCTATCGCGCAGTCAGCTGCCGATGCAGGGATGAAAGAGTCAGCCTTCTTACGAGCCCTGGGTCTTAATGTGCCAGTGCAATCCGTGCTGGATCTAGAAGCCGCTACCGAACTGTCTAAAGTGAATGGGGATTTAGGCCGGGTCGCAGGGTTGCTGAAACTATGGCTGGCGGAAAAGCGAGGGGTGGGAGCTGCACCAACAGCGGTTGCGTCAATGATGGATGATTTTCGGATGCTGCAAAAACAGATGCGCGATTTGATTCACGTAGCGATACGCGGCCGGAAATAACGAGCAAAGCCAAGAAGTGGTTGTGACAGTGCGGGCTGCGAGTGGTCCTTATATGGCGGAGCGAGGGTAGATCTGTTCAGAAAACGGTGGTTTTTTGAACACTATAAAAATCTCGCCTAACCACTGCCGCTCTGGCTATCAAACTGTTAAAATTCCCATCATTTTTTCATCGTCCGGAAACTGTTAATGAATCAACGGATCGGTTATGCCCGTGTTTCGACGGATGACCAGAACCTGGATTTGCAGCGCGATGCACTGCAATTGTCTGGGGTTCAGGCGATCTACGAAGAGATGGCGAGCGGCAAAGCCGCTGGCCGCCCGGAGCTGAATCATTGTCTGAAGGCGTTGCGAGCGGGTGACACCTTGGTGGTGTGGCGACTGGATCGGCTTGGGCGCAGCTTGCCTGACCTGGTGCGTATAGTTGCAGAGCTGGAAGACAAAGGTATTGGCTTCGAGAGCATCACCGAGAAGATCGAGACAGCGAGCGCTGCCGGAAAGCTGGTGTTTCATGTTTTCGCCGCACTGGCAGAGTTCGAGCGCAACCTGATTCGTGAGCGAACGCAGGCGGGCCTGGCTGCCGCCCGTGCGCGTGGGCGATCAGGAGGCCGTAAGCCGAAGCTGGATGCCCGGCAAATCAAGGAGATCAAGCGGCTCATGGCTGATCCGAGTATCCCGGTCAGTCAGATTGCAGAACGCTACAAAGTTTCCCGGACAACCCTTTACAAAGTGGCGCCTCGCGGCGCGGCTGCCCCAGGCAGCGATCAAACAGACGCAAGCGCGACAACGCCACGAGAAGACACATGAACGCAGTAGAAATCGAACAGGCTATTTCAGATTTAGCGCTCCAGCCCTTTGACCCGGCTGAGTTTGCTTATGCTTTTCTGGAGGCCTTTGGAAACAAGGCCACCACTCTCAAAAAACTGCGCTCCGGCACCTCCAATAAATCCGATCTCGGTGGCGTTTTACAGACCAAAAACATCCACATTGCCGTGGCTGAAGCAGGAGCTGTGACGCAAGTGTTGACGGCACTCAAAGCCAGTCCCGCCACCAGTCGCGCTAAAGCCCGCTTTATTCTCGCCACAGATGGCGAGAGTTTCGAAGCCGAAGATTTGGACACCGGCGAAACCGTCGCTTGCAGCTACCAGGCTTTTCCCGATCACTTCGGCTTCTTTCTGCCACTGGCGGGCATCACCACCGTTAAGCAGCTGCGCGATAGCTCGTTTGATATCCGCGCTACCAGCCGCCTGAATCGGCTGTATGTGGAGCTGCTGAAGGACAACCCCGCGTGGGGCACGGAAGAACAGCGCCATGAAATGAACCATTTTATGGCGCGGCTGATCTTTTGCTTCTTCGCCGAAGACACTGACATCTTCAGCGGTAGCAGCCTGTTTACCGACACAGTGGCACAAATGAGCGCCCGGGATTCAGCGAACACCCATGAGGTGATCAGCGAAATCTTCCGTGCCATGAACACTAAACAAGCCGAACGTGCGGCTGCTGGTATTCCGCGCTGGGCCGATGCTTTCCCTTATGTGAACGGGGGGCTGTTTTCCGGCAGCGCGGCGGTACCGGAGTTCAGCAAGATAGCTCGTTCGTATTTACTGCACATTGGCGGACTGGATTGGACGCAGATCAACCCGGATATTTTCGGTTCGATGATTCAAGCGGTAGCTGATGACGAAGAGCGCGGCGCACTGGGCATGCACTACACCAGCGTGCCTAATATCCTCAAAGTACTAAACCCGCTGTTTCTTGACGACTTGCGTACAAAACTGGAAGAGGCAGGGGATAACTCCCGCAAGCTGCTCAACCTGCGCAACCGCATGGCTCGCATCCGGGTATTTGACCCGGCCTGCGGCTCGGGCAACTTTCTGGTGATTGCCTACAAACAGATGCGCGAGATTGAAGCTGAGATTAATCAGCGTCGAGGCGAGCGTGATCGGCCTACCGATATTCCGCTGACCAACTTTCGAGGCATTGAACTGCGAAATTTCTCTGCCGAAATAGCCCGGCTGGCGCTCATCATTGCTGAATACCAATGCAACGTGCAGTACCGTGGCAAACAGCTGGCACTCAACGAGTTTCTGCCACTTAGCTCTGATAACTGGATTATGTGCGGTAACGCGCTGCGGTTGGATTGGCTGGCTATCTGCCCACCGTCAGGCACGGACGTTAAATTACTGGGCGATGACTTGTTTGAAACACCACTTGATCAGGCGAAAATAGATTTTGAAAATGAAGGTGGTGAAACCTTTATTTGCGGAAACCCGCCGTATAGAGGGAGTAAGTGGCAGAGTGATGAGCAAAAAGCTGATCTGGCAAATGCTTGGCGTAAGCATTCTAAATTGGCAAAAACGACTGACTTCGTCACAGGTTGGATCGCAAGATTCTTGGATTATATTGATCAGGAGCCGAACGCTGTTGCAGCACTTGTAATGACGAATAGTGTCTGCCAAGGGCAACAAGCTACCGAAATTTGGCCGGCGACGTTCAAACGTGGCTGCGAGATTCGTTTTGCTCACACTTCATTCAAATGGGCTAATCTTGCTGCGCACAATGCAGGGGTGACTGTGGTTATTGTCGGTTTGGGAAGGAAATCTTCTTTACCAAAAACCCTTTATCAAGAAGATCTACAAAAAGAATGCTCGGCTATTGGGCCTTATCTTGTACCTGACAGTTTGACTTACGTTGAAAAGGCTAGAACTCCGATTGGTGAACAGTCCATTATGCTTTTCGGCAATATGCCGCGTGATGGCGGAAATCTATTTCTGGATTCCGACCTTGCTCAAAAAATTGTTGCCGAAGATGTTGCGGCGCAGCCATTCGTTAAACGTTTCGTTGGTTCGGATGAACTTATTAACGGAAAACTTCGCTATTGCTTGTGGATTGAAGATGGTGAAGTTGAAGCTGCGAAGCAAAGCGAGTTTATTGCGCAGCGGCTGAGAATGGTTTCGGAAAACCGGATCGAATCTAATGCAGAGTCCACACGCGAATTCGCCAAGCGGCCGCATCGTTTTGTTCAGATTGCAGGGGCGGCTAAAGAAAATGTAATAGTGGTTCCCCGTGTGTCCTCTGAAAATAGACCTTACCTTCCGGTTGATTACCTGACTGAAAACTTTATCGTGGGGGATCGAAACTTCGCCCTTTACGACGCACCACTCTGGAACATGGCACTCATAGCTTCGAGGCTTCACTGGGTTTGGATCGGCACTGTTTGCGTGCGTATGCGTACGGATTTTTCCTACTCCAACACCCTTGGCTGGAATACTTTCCCAGTCCCCACGCTGACCGAAAAGAACAAAGCTGACCTAACCCGCTGCGCCGAAGATATCCTGCTCGCCCGCGAAGCGCATTTTCCCGCCACGATCGCTGACCTTTACAACCCTGACGTCATGCCGGATAACCTTCGTGCTGCCCACGATCGCAACGATGAAGTGCTGGAACGTATCTATATTGGTCGTCGTTTCAAAAATGACACCGAACGGTTGGAAAAGCTGTTTGATCTCTACACCAAAATGACGGTGGAAGAAACGAAAAAGGTTGCGAGGAAGAGCATATGAGTCGACCCGAACCTTTGAAGCCAGCATACAACTTTACCTCTGTATCAGAGCCCGTTATCTTGTCTCAAGGGACGGTAGAGGTAAGTTTAGATGGTACCGGATATCCTGGAACAGCGGACCTGCTACTTCAATTTATACCCAATCCTCGTCTGATTTTTCATGCGAATGTTCAGGGCGGGAAACGGTCTCCGCTTGCTTTTGCTTTCAACGAGCCGGTTGATGAATCGTTATCGTTTAACGGCCAGATGGTTGATGGATTTTCCGGAGCACGTAAAGCTAACATGGATCCAGTGACCCGGGAGTTGGATTGGCACCCAGAGTTCGAGCCTGTAGTGTTATGCGATATGCAGTCCAAGAATTCAACTTCTGCAATTTACCATCTTTTCAACTTTCCTGACTTCCACGGTGGCCAGTACCAGCATACTGCGCCCGCAGGTTGCCCTCTGCTTGTTCTGACATCCGAAGAATGGACGTTTTCGGTACAGGCATTGCCTGATGGCGCAACGCGTGAGGCATGGAAGCGAATAAAGGCCGAAGGTATTTGTCGTCTGACGCATATGGTGAAGCTGGAGCGCAACGATGGCAAGCCGTTCTCCGGGGAAGAAGCCGGCGAGCAATGCCATCTTCTTGATAACTTCCTGGCGTTTATCAAGGGTGGATGGTGCACGGCTGTGTGCGGTGTAGGACTAGCTGAGGACGGTGAGAAAACTTGGACAACCTTTGCTTCACCTCGCACCAGTAACCCTCCTTATTCGTGGTTCACCCCATCCAAAGCAAGTCAGGCTGAACGTCTGTTTCCGATGTTTGCAAGTCGTTGGCAACAGTCGGATGAGTGGAGGGAGTGTTTGCGAGCGGTTATCTACTGGTATATACAGGCCAATACGAGCGGCCACTCGCCGAGTATCGACACGGCCATTATCCTGGCACAAGTCGCCCTGGAACGGCTGGCATACCACTACGTTGTTGTAGATCGCAAGATGCTTTCAGGTAAAGGCTTCGATGATTTGTGGGCCTCTGATCGGTTGAGAATGCTTTTTTCTCTTTGCGGTATACCGAACGAAATAACGAATGTTGTGCCAGGCATTTGTAAAGCAAATGATGGTTTTAATAAAAGCTCTAAATGGCTGGACGGAGCTCATGCGATTGTCGATATCCGGAACTCTCTGGTTCATCCGGTCAGCAAGAAAGATGTGCGTGACTGCTATGTGGACGCTTGGAGACTGAGCCTCTGGTATCTGGAATTATCTGTACTGGCCTTGTGCGGTTACGACGGCACATATACTAATCGACTGACAGCAACGTATACGTCCGACTCAGAGAGCGTGCCGTGGGGGCAGAAAGCATGAGCGAACTTATTTTATATACCTCCGACGACGGCCAAACTCGACTTCACCTGCGAGTAGAGACTGAGACCATCTGGCTGAGTCAGCTGGAAATCGCTGAACTGTTCCAGACGACCAAGCAGAATGTCTCCCTGCACGCAAAAAACATATTTGAAGACAAGGAGTTGCGACAGGATTCAGTTGTCAAGGAATCCTTGACAACTGCCGCTGACGGCAAAAACTACCGTACCAAGCTCTATAACCTCGATCTGATTCTGGCTATCGGCTACCGCGTGCGCTCGCCCCGTGGCGTGCAATTCCGCCAGTGGGCCAGTACCCATCTCAAGGAGTTTCTGCGCAAGGGCTTCGTGATGGATGACGAGCGCCTGAAAAATCCCGGCGGTTGGGATTACTTCGATGAGCTGCTGGAACGCATTCGCGACATACGCGCCTCGGAAAAGCGCTTTTATCAGAAGGTTCGCGATCTGTTTTCGCTCAGTTCTGATTATCAGGCTCGTGAGCGTGAAACCGCGCTGTTCTTTGCCGAGGTGCAGAACAAGCTGCTGTATGCCACCACCGGCTACACCGCCGCCGAGCTGATTTTGAAGCGCTCTGATCCCAGCCAGCCCAATATGGCATTAACCAGTTGGAGTGGCTCGCGGGTACGAAAGCAGGATGTCATCGTCGCCAAGAACTACCTGAACGAAGATGAGATAGATACGCTGAATCGGCTGGTGGTGATCTTCCTGGAGCAGGCCGAGCTGCGTGTAAAGCAGCAGAAGGAGCTGACCCTGGACTTCTGGCGTAACAACGTCGATAGAATGCTGGCTTTTAATGACCAGGCGATCCTCGAAGGTGCTGGCTCAGTCAGTCGCGAGAGCATGGAGAAGGTTGCCCGTGAGCGTTATGAGGTCTTCGATCAGCAACGGCGTATAGCCGAGGCGGAAGCAGCAGATGCTGCGGATCTGAAGGAAATCGAGCAGCTGGAACAAGACCTCAAACATAAGGGCAAAAGGCCCTGACAGGTATCGCACTATGACAAAAATCGTACCCTCTGTTTCCGTTTCGTATGCGAGTAATGGCAGCTCGACCAAGTCCAATGCATTGGGCATGCGGCCCATGCAGGAGCGGGCCTACGAGCGGCGAGGTGAGCAGTACCTGCTGATCAAGTCGCCTCCGGCTTCCGGGAAGAGCCGCGCCCTGATGTTTATTGCGCTGGACAAGCTGCATAACCAAGGGTTGAAACAAGCCATTATCGTGGTGCCGGAAAAGTCTATCGGCGCGAGCTTTAACAACGAACCGCTGTCGAAGTACGGCTTTTGGGCTGACTGGCAGGTAGAGCCAAAATGGAACCTGTGCAATGCGCCGGGCTCGGACAACGGCGGCAAGGTCAAATCGCTGGGCGCCTTCCTCAACAGCGACGATAAGATTCTGGTGTGTACTCACGCCACCTTCCGCTTTGCGGTCGATCAGTTTGGCATTGCCGCCTTCGATGATCGGCTGATTGCAGTGGACGAGTTTCACCACGTATCGGCCAACCCGGACAACAAGCTGGGTGCCCACTTGGGTGAGCTGATTGCTCGTGACAAGGTGCATATCGTGGCCATGACGGGTTCCTACTTCCGAGGTGATTCGGAAGCGGTGCTCGCTCCTCAGGACGAGTCGCGCTTTGATACGGTGACCTACACCTATTACGAGCAGCTCAACGGATACGAGTACCTCAAAAACCTGGATATTGGTTACTACTTTTATTCCGACTCTTACGCTGACGATATTCTCAAGGTGCTTGATCCAGCCGAGAAGACCATCGTCCATATTCCCAATGTGAACTCCCGTGAGAGCACCAAGGACAAGATCCGTGAAGTGGAGCACATCATCGAGGAGCTGGGCGAATGGCAGGGCACTGACCCGGTAACGGGCTTCCAGTTGGTCAAAACGCCAGAAGGCCGATTGCTAAAAATCGCCGACCTGGTAGACGATGATGCCGTGAAGCGGGATCGGGTGTCCGCTGCATTAAAAGACCCCGAGCAGAAACACAATCGCGACCACGTGGACATCATTATTGCCTTGGGCATGGCCAAGGAAGGTTTTGACTGGATCTGGTGCGAACATGCGCTGACCGTCGGCTATCGTTCCAGCCTGACAGAAATCGTTCAGATCATCGGTCGTGCGACACGGGATGCACCGGGCAAGGCCCGTGCGCGTTTCACCAACCTGATCGCAGAGCCGGATGCGGCCGAGCAGGCAGTGACTGAGGCCGTGAACGATACGTTGAAGGCCATCGCCGCCAGCCTGCTGATGGAGCAGGTGCTGGCTCCGCGCTTTGAGTTCACACCCAAGAACCCTACCAGTGGCCCGCAGGCAGGTTTTGACTATGGCGAGGGTGGGTATGACCCGAACAAATGCAACGTGGGCGTCAATGAAGAGACCGGAAAGTACCAAATCGAGATCAAGGGGCTGGTGGAGCCAAAAAGCGATGAGGCTACGCGCATTTGCCGGGAAGATTTGAACGAGGTAATTGCCAGCTTTGTGCAGGACAAAAACACCATCGAGCGTGGTTTGTTCGATGAAGAACTGGTACCGGAAGAGCTGACGCAAGTGCGTATGGGTAAGATCATCAAGGATCGCTACCCCAACCTGGATGCAGAAGATCAGGAAGCGGTTCGCCAACACGCTATTGCCGCGCTGAATCTCACTCAGCAAGCCAAGCAGCTTCTGGTCGGTGGCGAAACGATAGAGGTGGGTGGCTCAGAGCCGAAACCTAATACCGCGTTGCTTGCTGGCGTGCGCAAGTTCGCCATGGACGTACGCGAACTGGATATCGACCTGATCGACCGCATTAATCCTTTCAGCGAGGCCTATGCGATTTTGGCCAAATCCATGAGCGAGGACAGCCTGAAGCAAGTGGCCGCTGCCATTTCTGGCAAGCGCACCAGTCTGACGCCGGACGAGGCCAAGGAGCTTGCTCTGAGAGCGGTCAAGTTCAAGAAGGAGCGAGGCCGTCTGCCATCGGTGAGTTCAGCAGATCCTTGGGAGCAGCGTATGGCCGAAGGTGCTGCGGCCTTTGTGCGTTTCAAAGATGAGGGTCGTTATGACTGATCTGGACGATTTGCGTGCCGAACTGGATGAGTTCGCCCAGCAGACAAAGAAGAAAAGCCTCTCCGCCCGTGAAGAGCGGATTATTGCTGGTTTTGAGGAAATTCAGCGTTTTGTCGAGCAGCATGGCCGTGCTCCACAGCACGGTGATGGAAGGGACATCTTCGAGCGGCTCTACAGTGTGCGTCTGGATCGCCTGCGCGCCCTTGAAGAGTGCCGCGAGCTGCTGACGCCTCTTGATCATCAAGGCTTGCTCAGTGGTGATGGCGCCAGTGACGAGGACGCAGTGGAAGCGATGGACGATGATGCTTTGCTTGCCGAGTTGGCCGGGGCTGCTGGTTCCGCTGATATCACTGAACTGCGCCACGTGCGTACCAGTGCTCAAAAGCGGGCGGCAGAAGAAATTGCCAACCGGGAGACATGCGACGATTTCGAGACGTTTAAACCGCTATTTGATCAGGTGCGCAGTGATCTGAGAGCAGGTTTAAGAGTGACTAGGCCTTTTGGCCAGTACGCCACGATTGAAGTGGGCCACTGGTTCATCCTGGACGGACAAACAGCCTATGTGGCGGAAGAGGGCGAAGAGTTCGATTCGCCACAAGGCAAGAAAGACGCCCGGCTGCGGGTCATTTTCTCCAATGGTACCGAGAGCAACCTTCTGCGCCTGTCCCTGGCGCGTGCTTTGTACAAGGACGAAACTGCACGTCGAATTACTGATCCAGATATGGGGCCGTTGTTCAGCGATTCTCTGGAAGAGGGTGATCTGGAAAGCGGCACTATTTATGTGTTGCGCTCGCTATCCGATAACCCCTATGTGGCTGAGCATCGTGATGTCATCCATAAAATTGGTGTCACCGGCGGCAAAGTAGAAACGCGCATCGCCAATGCCGAACACGATTCCACCTACCTGTTGGCCAAGGTCGAGGTGGTAGCCACCTACAAACTCGCAGGCATCAACCGCACCCGGCTGGAGAGGTTGTTCCATAGGCTGTTCGCACCCGCGCGCTTGAACATTACCATCAACGACCGCTTTGGCCATCCCGTGCAGCCTGAGGAGTGGTTTCTTGTTCCGCTGTTCGTCATTGATGAGGCTGTTGCGCGGATTAAAGATGGGAGTATCACAGGGTATGTGTACGATCCGAAGGCTGCGAAGCTGGTGAGCGCATAAAGCAGTGTAGGTATATTCAGCTCCGGCCACAGACCGGGATCATCGCTAGGAGGACGTAGTATGACGAAATCGCGGGAATACCAAGCTGAGCCGTTTTTTATCAGTGACGGTCCACCGTCCAATGACCTGCCTATCCCGCCGCACCGAACCATAAACTTGCCGCAAATCCTAGCAGGCCTTACTGATGATGAATTGGCGAGGTGGCCTGACGCTCTGACAGATGCCGAACGGAAGCGGAGATATAGGGCTATAGGCTGAGCGCAAGGAAGAACAAGCATCAGCTGAGTTTGCTGGTAAGTGGGCACAACCAGGCTAAACGATGCCAGTTTGATAGTCACCTGGCATCATCAGATGCTTTTGGGATGTCGAGGGTAGTAACTTGAACAACATAATTGACAATAAAAAATGGAATAAGCGCTGACGATGCTCGACCAAATGTTCACCGCGGAAAACTTCCGTCGTATCTATGATGCTGAAAATCGCAAAGGTGCCGACTTGGCGACCCGATATTTTCCCACGCTTGAACCGTTCACGCTCAGCATACGCAATAAGGTGCAGGAGATTCGTGATCTACGGAAAAGCGAAACCACATTCAAAGCGAGTGACTTCGAGGCACGGTTACTTACGTTGCAAGCTGAACTAACGGATTTGAAGGTAGTTAAATCATCGGCCGTCGATGCCTTGATGGATGAGATCAGTCAGAAGGTACTGAAACCGAGTTTCAAGATAGATCTTTCCCAAAAGATGGGGCCGAAGGGAAAGGCTGTTTTCTGTATTGACGAAGAGCCTGAGACTTTTTTCGTCATTAAGCAGATCCAGCGTAACATTCATCGTATTTATGGCGTCAAACAAGCGAGCCGTCACGACCTTGTATGTCAGCTTCGCGATATGCTTGGCAGTAAATTTCCTTTTGAACTGGTTCGCACGGATATTTCGTCGTTTTATGAGAGTATCGATCGTAAGCGTTTGCTAGAGAAATTGGAGCGCGACCAGCTACTGAGCTCAGCGTCAAAAAAATACATCAAACAGGTGTTGGACTCATATGGCTTAATTTCCGGAACATCTACTGGGGTTCCCCGAGGTGTAGGTATCAGCGCGTACCTGGCCGAACTGTATCTTAGACCGGTGGATAAGACTATCCGGGCTATTCCTGGCTTGGTGCTGTATTGTCGGTTTGTCGATGACATAGTGGCTGTGTTTGCACGCCCGCCTGCTGGAAAAAGCCTCGGCTCGTTCAAGCAGTTGATCAACGAAACCCTCAGTGATAACGGACTGGCGCTCAATGAGGAGAAAACCTCTGAATTTAATCTGGCTGATACTAACTCGCAGAAGTTCGAGTATCTGGGGTATCGCTTTCATCTCAAGCAGGGACTGTTTGAGATTAGCCCGAGCGCGGCAAAAGTGATGAAGTATCGGTCGAGGATGAATGCTGCGTTTGCAGACTATTGGCGTGAGAAGCCTGTCAGTCCAAAGAGGGCATTCAGAAAACTGGTAGGACGTATTAAATTTCTGACAGGCAATACACGTCTTTCCAACAGCAAATCACGCGCCGCTACCGGAATATACTTTAACAACCCGATCGTGACCGATTTGTCGAGCTTTAAATTACTCGATAGGCAGCTCAGGAGGTGTATAGATAAGGTAGGACGAAGTAGTCTTCAAAAAAAGTTGAGGAAACTTAAATTCACGACGGGTTTTGAGCAGCGGCGGTACCATAATTTCAGTACGCGCGAGTTGCAGATGATCGTGGGGGCCTGGAAGCATGACTAAGCGACGCGTTTCACTCACTCACCGGAAGCAAAGGTCTGTACTCACCGACATGCTGCCGTTCGAAGTGCCGCCGACGTTCTCCAATAGGGGCTATTACCGCTTCTTAGTTGATAACAGCGTTGAGATAGAGAATGGCCAGCTGCGCTGGGTTTGTGAAACGAACGCGCTCGACGAGATAATGGTGCTACTGTTCGGAATCAAGCTCAAGCCCAATGCCGGAATTGCGATAAATGTGGTGAACGAGTGGGGTAAGGAGAAAACGCGCCGCAGCGTACCCGTCAATGCGTGCCAGATGGCAACAATCCCTTTTAATTTTCGTGTCGCCCATAATCTTGATGGGCGAACGCTTAGCGTTGTTCATCCGCGTAATCAGGTTGCTGTTGCAAGTTTTTACTCAACGCACAGCGCCTTAATCATATATCACACCTCTGTTAGTGAATTCTCGATTCGTCATCCTGTGTCGGTGTCGCGCTATGCTTATTTCAAAGACAAGCTTCATGAAGAGCGTTTAGATACAGTCTCAGGCATCGAGGAAAGTGACCGAGAGTACGAGCAGCTAGGGTCTTATTTCGTGTATCGTAAATACCGGAATATTCACCGCTTCTTTGAATCGCATCAATACCATAGCAGTGAGAAAAAGTATGATGCAATGGTTCAGATTGATGTGAGTAAGTGTTTTGACAGTATTTATACTCACTCACTGCCTTGGGCTGTATTGGGAAAGGATCAGACGAAATTTAGTCTGGATGCTTCTAGGAAAACTTTTGGAGGGCGTTTCGATGCCCTTATGCAAGATCTTAATCATAAAGAGACCAACGGTATAGTTATTGGTCCGGAGTTTTCCCGAATCTTTGCTGAGATTATTTTACAGGCAGTTGATGTGGAGCTTGTCAGGAAGTTGTTCGAAGGAGCAAACCTGACTCATAAGGTTGATTATGAAATTTTCCGCTACGTGGATGATTTCTTTGTTTTTTATAATGAGGAATCTACCCAGATCAAGATTTTCGAGACGCTTCAGCAAGTGCTCAAATCGAAAAAGCTTGCCATCAACACGGCAAAAATAAAACATTATCAAAAACCAATTATCACAGAGATTACTGTTGCTAAAGAACGAGTCTCGATTCTGCTGAATGATGAGATTGATCCACGGTGTGAGGAGGAGCCTCTTGTCGATCCTTCCAGCCCTCCAAAAAAAAATCTGGCTTGCTCTGTAAATGCGAACCGTCTGATTGTTCGGTATAAGGTTGCCCTCAAAGAGGCTGGTGTCACTTATGGTGATCTTCTGAACTACACTTTTGCCATAACCGAGAGTAAAATTGAGAAGCTCTCTAAAGCGTATGTGGCGAGTGATAAGACAGGTCGTGATCGTAAGCGCTTTTCCAATGCCTTGCTGGCAATTATGGAATTCGTGTTTTTTGTCTACTCTGCAAGCCCGAGGGTCAATCACACGATCCGCCTCTGTAGGATGGTCACAGCTTCCGTAAACTTTTTGCAGGCGCAAAGCTTTCCATACGAGAAGAAGCACTTGCTGTTTAAGTACGTCCACGACAACGTGTTGCAGCAGCTAGAAAAAAACACGATGAGCGCCCATCGTGAGATTGAAAGCCTATACCTACTTATTTCCTTGTCGCAGATTGGTCGGGAATATTGGCTGCCGGTTTCTGCACTTCTTCGGCATTTCCTAATCGAAGAGGAAGAGGGTACAGAGAACTATGTTCGTCCGTCGGGCTTTATGAATCACTTTTCGATAACAGTTCTGTTGTCTTATATCAAAGATAAGGTTCGCTATGAAAAGTTGAAGGCTTTCATAGAGACTCACGTTATCGCGAAACTTGAATATATGAAGGCCTACTGTCCGGATGATGCAGAAACACTGATTTTGCTGCTTGATCTGATTGTCTGTCCTCATATTAGTGCCGCCACCAAGGATGCCATCGGACAGATTTTTGGCCTGGATGCAGTAAAACTTGCGTTGGTTCAATCATCCAACGATCAGTGGTTTACCGCTTGGGGTGATAAATTCGATCTCGGAAAGGAGCTGGAGGCGAAGCGTAGTCGTGAAGTATACTAACCTCGGCGCTCCGCTTTACCCTTAATGGCTGTTGGCAGCCCACACACAAGCGCCAACTCTTCCCCTATATCAATTGGGGGGAGGGTATGAGACGGCGGGAGCGGGCCGTCTCTCCCCCAGCTTTGTGGCTACGTCGCCGCTTTCGATGGAATTGCTGGAACACGATAGACTGGGCGCAAGCTGATCTACATGTGGTTTGCCCCTGATCGTTAGGTGGTTTCTGCTAACCCATGAGACTGGCTGAGAGTTTTCTGGGTGTGGTATTTTTCATGGTACTGCCTCCTTTTGTAGTTTTAAGCCCATGTTTTTAAATGAAATTTTCCTTCTATTGACAATAGAGTGGGAATGATCCCGCGTCTGGCACGGCCAGGCAACTGATGGCATAAAAAGCCGCTAAGCCCGCGTAACTGCGGGCTTTTTTGCGCAATTCTGTCTGGCATTCCTAGGCCGCTAAGATGCAAATAGCTACCGAGCCGCGACCTCATAAGCCTTGCGTAAAGTGTGATGCAGTGATGATTGTAATAGTGGATGTATTGACGGATGCTGTTTCCTAGCTGCTCGATGCTCAGGAAGCAATGCAAATAGAACAGTTCGGATTTGAGCTTGTCGCCACGGTGTGGGGCAACGGTGACTTGTGAGAGATGGGCCGTCAATGCGGAGTGTCAATCCGATGCGCGAGAGCGTTGTAAGCAGAAAGTGCTCGATATTCTATATCTACATGAGAATTATTAACATCTGTGGCGTACAATAAGTAACCCTTCGTTCGTCCGCTTCTTCTGGTGCGATAGAGCCAGCCGCAGCACATGCATGGTACGACGGGTCCCGTCGTATGGATGTGACTTTGACTGAGCCGTGTTAGCCCGCTATTACAGAGATTTGCTGAACTTTTGCATGCGCAAGGTGCGTGACCGTGACATCGCGGCTGACCTGGCGCAAGAAAGTTATGCGCGCGTGCTGGCCATGCAGCAGACCGGTGAGGCCATTCGCGAGCCCGGCGCATTGCTGCGTCAGGTGGCGTTAAATACCAGAATCGACTGGGAACGCCGTGCCAGCATCCGCCAGCACGACGACATTCATGCCTTGCTGGAAGCAGATCAGCCGCGCGGCCCGCAAGCGCTGCAGCCCGAGCAGGCCTATGCTGCGTCTCAAACCGTGCAAGCCTACCTCGACACTATCGAAGCCTTGCCGCCCCGGTGCCGCGAAGCCTTTTTCCTGTATCTGTTCGAAGATATCACCAATCAGGAGATTGCTGACCGTATGGGCGTGTCGGTCAGCATGGTGGATCGTTACATCAAGCGCGGTAAACTCGCTTGCATGGCTTGCCGGGAGGAGCTCGATAGTGACAATTGAGTACATGCTTTCCGTGGCCAACATTTCCTGTGGGGGTGTGGTTTTGCCCCTGATAGTGCGTCTATACCAATAATATGAGCCGTTTTTCTCCATCCTCGCATGCATCTTCAGTCCCATTTGATGAGGCTGTGGAGGCGCGCGAGTATGAAGAGTTCTTTCGTCAGCAAGATCTTGTGCATGTTGCCGCCGTGGATTGGCATACCCGCTGGGAGAGGGGCTTGAGCGCTGCCGAGCAGGCAGAATTCCAGCTATGGCTGAATACGGATCCGGCACATGCCGCTGCCTATGTCCATCTTGATGACGGCATGATGGTGCTGCATAGCGCATCAGCACAGCAGACGCAGCACATGGCTCAGGGGCGTCCATCTTGTTTCAATCATGCCTCGGGCCAGTTCGAGCATGTTGATAGGAATACGGCCCGGCGCCAAAAATCCGTTAACGTCTTGGGCAGGTGGTCATCACTCTTTGGCCTGTCATCACGCCGAAACTGGTTCGCGTTCTGTTTCGTGGCTTTTTTGGCCGTTGGTATCGGTTGGCACCAATGGGGGCAGGGTCGGTTCTTCTCGACGCAGTACGCGGTCAAGCGCGGACAAAGCCAGACGATTGCCTTGCCCGACGGCAGCGTGCTAGTGCTCGATGCAGAAACGCAGGCGAAGGTCATCTTTTACCGTGATCGGCGTGAGGTGCGTATTAAAGAGGGGCAAGTCATGTTTTCCGTCGCGCCTGACCGTGACAGCCCCTTTCAGGTACTGGTGGGCCGTGCGCGAGTCACCGTTGTGGGGACACGTTTCTCCGTGCGCTATCACCAGACGGGCATGGATGCCGACACTGTCAACGTCGCGGTGGAAGAAGGGCATGTGCGAGTGGCTGACGTGGGTGGTTGGTTTGGCAGAGGGGCCGGTGCCGAGGTCAACTTGGTAGCAGGGCAAGGTCTGAGCATGGCGGCAGATGGCCACATGGGCAAGGTCTCGGCAGTTGCACCAGGTAGCATTGCACTGTGGCGCAAAGGGCTGGTGCACTTCGAGAATACATCACTGGGCGATGCTTTGGTGGAGTTGGAGCGCTACGGCTCGACGGGGCTGGTAGTGCGTGATCCGGCTGTCGCCGCCATGCCCATCGGCGGCAGTTTTCAGGTGACCCGCCCCGATGAGTTTGCCCGGATGGTGAGACAGATCCTGCCCGTCAGGCTGGTACCCCGCGAAGCCGGAAAGTTTGAAATCACCTTGCAGCGCTAGGCTTGTTGACCCTACATCTGCTGGGCAAAAAAAAAGATCGTGACACAGGTGTAGTTTCGGGTGGGCTGGTGCGTCTTTAAGGGTAGTGAGTCGTATTTTTATTCATTGCTCGATTTGTAAAGGACGTTTCTATGCCGTTGGCGCACCCTCATTTCCGTCTGGCCCCGCTTGCGTTGGCCATCACGTTTGCACTGGCTACGCCGGGCATCACCTATGCACAGGCTACCGTAAGCAGCACACAAGCGGTTACGCTTTCCATTGCTGCGCAACCCTTATCGTCTGCGCTCAACGAACTGTCGGCAGCTACTGGTACAGCAATTGGTTTTTCTCCAGCACTCGTGTCGGGTAAAACTGCGCGCGCGGTCAGAGGCGAGCTGACGGCGCAGCAGGCGGTGGATCAGATGCTTTCTGGCAGCGGGCTGCTTGCCACGCAGGAAGGTGGCGGCATTGTCATAAAAGCCGCTACGCGCGCCGATGACGTGCCAATCCTGGACGCTGTGACGGTCAGTGCCAGTCAGCTTGGCCTTACCACCGAAGGCACCGGCTCGTATACGACTGGTAGCATGAACACGGCCACTCCCTTGTCCTTGTCCATCCGCGAAACCCCACAGTCGGTCAGTGTGGTGACGCGCGAGCGTATGACGGATGCGGGCATGACCTCAGTGGAGGATGCCTTGGCCTTTACGACAGGGATGACGGTGAAGGCCACGGGCGGTGAACGCAATACGTATAGTGCTCGAGGTTTTGATGTCTCCAATATCCAGGTGGATGGTCTGACGGTTGATCACGATTCGGATACCCTGGGGTCAGCCAGTTTGGCTATGTACGACCGTATCGAGGTTGTGCGGGGGGCGGCGGGCCTGCTGGAAGGCGCAGGAAATCCGTCGGCATCCATCAATCTGGTACGTAAACGGCCGACGTCGACCTGGCAGACCTCCTTGACGGCGGCACTGGGGCGTTGGGATGATTATTCGGGTAGCGTGGATACAGGCGGTCCCCTGAACGCCAGTGGCACCTTGCGCGGCCGCGTAGTGGCCTCTTTGCAGGATGCCGATACGTTCACTCAAGGGTATGGCCACAAGCGCGAGCTGTTCTATGGCATCGTAGAGGCGGATTTGACCGACCGCACTTTGCTGACCTTGGGGGGGTATTACAACAAGGAAGACAACCCTGGCGCTGACTGGAACGGTTTGCCCACGCGTGCTGACGGTAGCTTTTATGACTTTGATCGTTCGGTGCGCGCCAGCCCGACCTGGTCATACTGGAACAAGACAAATGTGAATTTCTTCGGTGAGCTCAAGCACACGTTTGAGAATGATTGGGATGTGTCTTTGAAGGGACAGTACCTAGATGGCAAGCTGGATATGTTAGGTACTTCATTGCTGGGGCGTAGTGCGGAGGATACGTTTCTTTATAACGTCGGGCAGTATCGCTACCACCATAAGAATACCTCGTTGGACTTGCGTGCGACAGGGCCTTTCACTTTGTTCGGAAGATCTCATCAGTTGGCGGTGGGCGCCAACTATCGCCATCGCGTCGATAGCGACGGCCCCGGCGGTTGGCCGAGCGCCTATGAGTATGGCTTTGACCCGATGCACTGGCAGGAGACCGTAGCCCCACCTATGCCCGAAATGAACTGGATGTGGTCGAGTGACGGAGATGTGAAAGAGTATGGTGCGTATTTCACGGGCAAGTTCAATTTGCTGGATGGGCTTAATCTATTCGCTGGCGGGCGTTTCAGTTGGTATGAACTGGATCAGACTCTCAAAAGCGGTACCTACCTTGGCAAGACAGCCTATGAGGCTAAAGGGGAGTTTACCCCTTATGCTGCCTTGACCTATGATCTGTTTGAGCAGCACACGGTATATGGCTCGGTCACCGGTATCTTCAGGCCACAGAATTACAGTTCGACTTCAGGCGCTTTGCTTGACCCCGTTGAGGGTACCAATTATGAGCTGGGCATCAAGGGCGAATACCTAGGCGGCAGGCTTAATGCCAGTCTGGCCGTTTTTCAGATTAACCAAAGTAATTTGCCGGAAAGCCTGCCTTTGTTGCTGTGTCGCTCGGGGCAATCATGCTACGCGGCAGCGGGTGAAATTCGTAGCCGTGGGGTGGAACTGGAAGTCTCCGGTAATCTGACAGACGCCTGGAGCGTGTTTGCCGGATATGCGTATCAGCAGGCCGAATACCGTAAGGATTCGGTCAATGGTAAAGCGGGTGATGCTTATGCCACGACGACGCCTCGCAACTTGCTGACCTTATCCACGGTGTACCAACTGCCTGGGGCGCTGGCCAATTGGCGGGTTGGTGCATCGGCGCGCTTTCAGAGTGCGGTGCACAGCTCTATTGCTGGGGAGGGGCCAGCGGTCAGACAAGGCGCTTATGGTATTGTCAACACCATGATCGGATACAGCCCGAACTCTCATCTTGACTTGCGCTTGAACGTCAATAACCTGTTCGATAAATACTATTACCGCACTGTCAGTTACCCTCGTAATGGCAATCTGCTGGGTGAGCCGCGTAGCTTCATGCTAACAGCGCAATACAAGTTCTAGTTCGTAGGGTGGAATAGCGTCCGTGTATGCCGCCGTTTGATTGCAACATCCCACGCTCGGTGTTCGCACCCCATGGCGGGTTCATCCTTCAGATAACCCGCTTTCACATTTTACTTTTTCCCCGACACCATACTCAATCGAATCCGGCATTCCTTACCTTTGTTCGCCCTGGGTGCCACGGCATTCTTTCGCACGTGGCCTGAATAACACGACCTCTACGCTTTATTTAGGCAAGCTGATGGAGGGATCGCTCTCAGTGGCGGATGCCACATATGTCATGCCTAAAGACCAGATTCAGTTGGCGCAGCCGAAAACGAACGCCAAAGGCGAAGAGATCTTTGCCCCCAAACGCAAGGCCATCGTCGATGACACGCACAACCGCTTTTTCGTTATCCACCCTGTATAAGGTAGTCTGGTCTGGATCATCGATGCTGCGACGAATATGCTTGTATACACCACATCCCCAGCGAAGGCATCTGGACGGCCCGTGCCACCTATCACACTATTACCGGCATGCGATATGTCAGTCAGGGGATAAGAATGAAACTCTGGGCATCGATCCCGATGCTGGCAAAGTAGTACGGACCCTCAGCATTGACGACAGTGCGGACAACACGGCTGTGGGCTCTAAATATTTCTTCATCCAGCGTATCAAAAACACGATCGAGGACAGGACATCCCAGAGCCGAGTCTGCCAACTAATCGCCTCGACTATTACCTCGTCGGTGACCGAACTGAACAAGGCCGGCAAGACCTGTGTGCCGTCATTATCGGCTAAAAAGGCCTGAATCTCGCGCACGCTCATGCCTCGGGCATAAAGCGTGGTGATGCGCTCATCAAAACCGTTAAAGGGGCGCTCGTGCATCTTTTCTTTATAGGCATATCCATGCGGGTAAGCTTGCATAATATGTCTCATCCACAAGATTACGGATAGGTTCGAATACAGTTTTGCCCCCCTCCAGGCCCAGACCCCCGAGCCAGATCCATAAACGCCTGCAGATAATCAATCACCGTTTCCGTCTCCCTCATCCCCAGGAAGATCTGCTTGGCGATGCCATGTTTGCCCAACCTTACCGGCACTACGTCCAGTTTCTCCGCATACTCTTCCACCAGCCATCGCGGCAGCGCCGCTACGCCACGGCCACTGGCAACCATCTGCATCATGATGTCCGTCGTCTCAATCGTTTTATGCCGTCGGGGGGCGATACCAGCAGGCAGCAGAAACTGGTTGTAGATATCCAGCCGGTCTATGTCCACCGGATAGGAAATCAGTATTTCCCTGTCCAGGTCTTTAGGCTTGGCGTAGTCCACATTCGCCAGGGCATGGGCCTTGTTCACTACCAGCACCTGCTCGTAGTCGAATACGGGCTCGAACTTCAGGCCGGGTTTGTAAAGCGGGTCGGGGGTGACCAACAGATCAATTTCATACCCAAATAGCGCACCGATCCCGCCGAACTGGAATTTCTGCTTCACATCCACATCCACGTCTGGCCAGGCGCTAAGGTACGGCGAGACGATCTTAAGCAGCCATTGATAGCAGGGGTGGCATTCCATGCCGATGCGCAGTGATCCTCGCTCGCCTTGGGCGAACTGGCCCAGGCGTTCTTCTGCCAGATCCAGCTGCGGCAGGACGCGGTTGGCGACGGCCAGCAGATACTGCCCGGCTTGAGTCAGTTGCAGGCTACGGCCTTCGCGACGCCAGATTTCTGTGCCCAGTTGCTGCTCCAGTTTCCGCATGGTGTGGCTAAGGGCAGATTGGGTAACGTGCAGCACGGCAGCGGCGGCGGTCAGGGACCCTTGCTTGTCAACTTGCTGCACAACGGCCAGGTGGATGCGCTCTAACATGATACGTGAATGATATTCATGGGTTGGTGAGATAAGACCATTTTACTTCATTGATACGGCTTCCTACAATGCAAGTCATTCATTCATCCACTGGCCTTTAGAGAGCAGCACATGACGACGATTCATAATCTTGGCTTTCCGCGCATTGGCGCCAAACGGGAACTGAAGTTCGCCTTGGAGTCTTACTGGAAGGGCGAATCTTCGCGTGACGAACTCAAGGCTCTGGGCGCACAACTGCGTCAGCGTCACTGGGAAAACCAGGCGGGTCTGGATTTGGTGCCCGTTGGAGATTTCTCTTTTTACGATCAGGTGCTGGATGCCAGCTTCTTGCTGGGCAATTTGCCCGAGCGTGTGCAGGGCTTTCATGGTGACGAGCTGGATAACTATTTCCGCGTAGCGCGCGGTCGTTCGGCCAAAGGTCTGGAAGATCACAGCGCTTGCTGCGGTGGTGTGGCGGCTGGTGAAATGACCAAATGGTTCGACACTAACTATCACTACATCGTCCCCGAATTTACGGCTGACACCCAGTTCAAGCTGGACGCTTCGCGTTTGCTGGAGCAACTGGCTGAAGCCAAGGCTCAAGGCGTGAAGGCCAAGCCTGTGATTATTGGCCCCGTGACTTATCTGGCATTGGGCAAGGCCAAGGATGAATCCAACAAGCTGGCTCTGCTGGATCGCTTGTTGCCCGTGTATGTCCAATTGCTGGAGACGCTGGCTAAAGCCGGCGTTGAGTGGGTGCAGATTGACGAGCCTATTCTGGTTACCGAGCTGGATGCCGATTGGCAGCAAGCGTTCAAGACCGCTTATCAGCAACTGAAAGCTGCTGGCGTGAAGTTGCTGGTAGCCACTTACTTTGGTCAGTTGCTGGAAAATGCTGCTTTGGCCGCCAGCTTGCCTGTCGCCGGTTTGCATGTGGATGCCATCAATGATCGTGATGGTGTGGATGCACTGCTCAAGCTCTTGGGTGACGACAAGGTCTTGTCCCTGGGCGTGATCAATGGTCGCAATATCTGGAAAACAGATTTGACCGCTGTACTGGACTGGGTTGAGCCCATCGCCAAGCAACTGGGTGATCGTTTGTGGATTGCTCCTTCCTGCTCGCTGCTGCATGTGCCGGTTGATCTGGACAGCGAAGAAAAGCTGGATGCCGATGTGAAGCCCTGGTTGGCCTTTGCTTTGCAAAAGCTGGATGAACTGCGTGTATTGGGTAAAGCCTTGAGCCAAGGGCGTGATGCCGTCAAGGCAGAGCTGGCCGATAACCTGGCCGCTTTGACTGCCCGTCGCAACTCGCCCCGTGTGAATAATCCTGCTGTGAAAGCAGCGGTGGCGCGCATCTCGGCCGAGCTGGGCAAGCGCAAGAGCGTTTACGAACAGCGTGCTTCCAAGCAAGCTGAATTCCTGAAACTGCCCGCATTCCCCACCACCACGATTGGTTCTTTCCCACAAACGGCAGAAATCCGTCGTGCTCGTAGCGAGTTCAAGGCCGGTCGTCTGGACGAAAACAGCTATCAGGCCGCAATGCGTGCCGAGATTGAGCGCAGCGTGCGTGAGCAGGAGAAACTGGGTCTGGACGTGTTGGTGCACGGCGAAGCCGAGCGTAACGACATGGTCGAATACTTTGGTGAGCAGTTGGACGGCTACGCATTCAGCCAGTTCGGTTGGGTGCAGTCCTACGGTTCGCGCTGCGTGAAACCACCCATCCTGTTTGGTGACATCAGCCGCCCTCAAGCCATGACGGTGGAATGGATCACCTACGCCCAGTCGCTGACTCAAAAACCCATGAAGGGCATGTTGACCGGCCCCGTGACGATCTTGAACTGGTCCTTTGTGCGTGATGACCAGCCTCGCTCGGCTTCTTGCCTGCAACTGGCGCTGGCCATTCGCGAAGAAGTGCTGGATCTGGAAAAGGCCGGTGTGCATGTGATTCAGATTGACGAAGCCGCCTTGCGTGAAGGTTTGCCTCTGCGTAAATCGCAATGGCAAAGCTACCTGGACTGGGCCGTGGAAAGCTTCCGCATCACCGCCAACGGCGTGGGCGATGAGACGCAAATCCACACACATATGTGTTACTCGGAATTCAACGACATCATTTCTTCCATTGCCGATATGGATGCGGACGTGATCACCATTGAAACCAGCCGCTCGGATATGGAATTGCTGGAAGCCTTCGAGAACTTCCAGTACCCCAACGAGATCGGCCCTGGCGTGTACGACATTCACTCGCCCAATATTCCGACCGAGCAGCACATTGTGAATTTGATGAAAAAAGCCGCCGAGCGCGTGCCAGCAGAACGTTTGTGGGTGAACCCCGACTGCGGTTTGAAGACACGTCAATGGGCTGAGGTGATTCCCGCTTTGACCAATATGGTGGCCGCAGCGAAAGTTTTGCGGGCAAGTGCCTGATCAGGTCATGAGCTGAGTTTGGCGGAAAGTCCCGGCCAAATGCCGGGACTTTTTTTGAGGCTGATTCAAACCTGTTTTCTGGCTTTACCAGGAAAAAGAGAGTAAGCAGTGCAGCCCCCCGAAGCAGCTCAGACAATCAGCACAGAGTGTACATAAATAAGATGAATTTATTTTTCAAGATCAATGACTTGGCTCGAAAATAAATTCGAGATTGAAATCAGAAATTAGGGCATACATAAAAATGAATAAAGAATTCGCGTTCAGCATCAGAAGCATCCGTTTTGATGAAAACTACCGTCCAGCCGATAACACACGTATCACCACTAACTTTGCCAATTTGGCCCGTGGTGAAAGCCGTCAGCAAAACCTGCGCAATACTCTGAAGATGATCGACAATCGCTTCAATAGTTTGGCGCATTGGGACAACCCGAATGGGGACCGTTATTCAGTTGAACTGGATATTGTCTCTGTTGATATTGATGTTGAAGGCAATGGTTCTACGTTTCCGACCATCGAAATTCTGAAAACCAGTATCGTTGATCACAAAGAAAACAAGCGTATTGAAGGGATTGTGGGTAACAACTTCTCTTCGTATGTGCGTGACTACGATTTCAGTGTGGTTCTGCTGGAGCACAACAAGAACAAAAACGGTTTCAGCGCCCCGGAAGGCTTTGGTGACTTGCATGGCAAGTTGTTCAAGGCTTTCGTGAACTCCAAGCTGTATCAGGAAAATTTCAACAAATCCCCCGTGATTTGCCTGAGCGTATCCAGCAGCAAGGTCTACCACCGTACAGGTAATCAGCATCCGGTATTGGGCGTCGAATACCAGCAAAATGAGTTCTCGCCGACCGATGAGTACTTCGCGAAAATGGGCTTGCAGGTTCGTTATTTCATGCCCCCAAATAGCGTGGCGCCTTTGGCCTTTTACTTCCGTGGTGATTTGCTCAGTGACTACACGAATCTGGAATTGATCAGTACCATCAGCACGATGGAGACATTCCAGAAAATCTACCGCCCCGAGATTTACAATGCCAATTCGGCAGCAGGAATGCGCTATCAGCCCAGCCTGAAAAATGCGGATCATTCGGTTACGCAAATTGTCTACGATCGTGAAGAACGTAGCCGTCTGGCGGTTGAGCAGGGCCGGTTTACCGAAGAGAGTTTTATCAAGCCATACAAAGTTATTCTTGATCAATGGGCAGCCAGTTACGCGCTTTGATTCATCAAAAACAACAAGGTTATTTAATTATGAAAAAATTGCTACCCACCTCCACCGCTGGCAGTTTGCCTAAACCCTCCTGGCTTGCTGAACCCGAGAAACTGTGGTCGCCATGGAGACTGGAAGGTGAGGACCTGGTCGAAGGCAAGAAAGATGCACTGCGCTTGTCCTTGCAAGAACAATTGCACGCCGGTATCGATCTGATTAGCGACGGCGAGCAAACCCGCCAGCACTTTGTCACTACCTTCATCGAACATCTGGAAGGCGTGGACTTTGAAAAGCGTGAGACCGTGCGTATTCGTGACCGTTACGATGCCAGCGTTCCAAGCGTTGTCGGTGCTGTGAATCGCCCCAAGTCCGTATTTGTGGACGATGCCAAGTTCCTGCGCCAGCAAACCTCGCAGCCGATCAAATGGGCGCTGCCTGGCCCCATGACCATGATCGATACGCTGTACGACAACCACTACAAGAGTCGTGAGAAACTGGCTTGGGAATTTGCCAAGATCCTGAACCAGGAAGCCAAAGAGCTGGAAGCCGCAGGCGTGGATATCATCCAGTTTGACGAACCTGCTTTCAACGTGTTCTTTGACGAAGTGAATGACTGGGGTATTGCTACGCTGGAACGTGCCATTGAAGGTCTGAAATGCGAAACCGCCGTGCACATTTGCTACGGTTACGGCATCAAGGCCAACACCGATTGGAAAAAGACCCTGGGTTCGGAATGGCGTCAATACGAAGAGTCCTTCCCGAAGCTGCAGCAATCCAAGATCGACATCATTTCTCTGGAATGCCAGAACTCCCACGTTCCTATGGATTTGATCGAACTGATCCGTGGCAAGAAAGTGATGGTTGGCGCCATTGACGTGGCCACCAACGTGATTGAAACCGCTGACGAAGTGGCCAACACACTGCGCAAGGCGCTGAAGTTTGTGGACGCTGACAAGCTGTACCCCTCCACCAACTGCGGTATGGCACCTTTGCCACGCGCCGTGGCTCGTGGCAAGCTGCACGCCCTGAGCGCCGGTGCTGAAATCGTTCGCAAGGAACTGTCGGCCTGATTGGTTTGATACCTTCGCGCTAGCTAGTTTCAGACTGCCCCCAGCAAACAGTATTGATGGCTTTGCCATCGCTGTTGCTGGGGGCAGTTTTATTGGGGCTGCTGATTGTGTTGCTTTAAATAACAGATGCTCCCAAGCCGCCTGCAATGCCAGTAGGCGAGTATTTTGACACCTCTGCTTAAAGAAATTCTTGTCCACCATAAAGAAATGAACTAGGATTCACTCATGTAATGAATCGAGGTTCACTTCTTTATGGCCTATCGTCAAACCCCCGCCGTTGAAGCTCGTCTGCAAGACAATCGTAGCCGTATCCTGGAAGCCGCTCGTGTTTTGGTCAGTGAAGGTGGCTGGCAGGAAGCCCAAGTGGCCAGTGTGGCGGCTGCGGCGGGTATGGCCACTGGGACGGTCTATCGCTACTTCCCGTCCAAGGCCGAGTTGTTCGCGCAAGTGCTGTCGCAGGTGTCTCAGCGGGAGGTGGATGTACTCACAGACATTGCGCAGGCTGACGGAGCCTCTATGCTGCGCCTGCATGCCGCAGTCTCAACATTCGTAAAACGCGCCATGCGTAATCCTCGTCTGGCGTATGCCTTGATTGCCGAGCCATGCGATAAGGAAATCGACGCGGCTCGTCTGGTGTATCGCGCCGCGATCAGCCAGGTCATTCACTCCATTGTTTCCATGGGGCAAGATGCCCAGGAGATGCGCCAGGATGTGCAGCCCGATATTGCGGCTACCGTCATTGTGGGCGGTTTCATGGAAGGGCTGATTGGCCCGCTTTCTCCTCTAAGCCGTCAGCAGCACGATGGCACGGACAGTTACCAGCGCCAAGTGGCTGCGCTGGCTGACCAGATTGCCCAGATGGCGTGCGCCAGCGTGGCAGTCCTTTCTGCCACGCCTTAGAAAAACAGTTCGGAGACAACCATGAACCAAGCGCTTCCCCCCAGCATTTTGAATGCGCCCGAGGATCGTTACAGCACGCATCAGGTTTTGAATCAGGCTCTGCCCGCCAGTGGTTTCAATGCTTTTACGGGTGATCAGGTGTTAACTGAGGCCATTCGCCGCGAAGCCCCGTGGGCCGAATCGTGTTGTCAGGCTTTGGGGGCGGTGGCTGGTGATGACAATGTTCAGGAGTTGGCCCGTTTGGCGAACCGTCATATCCCTGAACTTAAAACTCATGATCGCTTCGGCAACCGGATTGATTGGCTGGAATTTCACCCCAGCTGGCATGAATTGATGACCCTGGCCTGGCAGCACGAGGTGCCGAATTTAAGCTGGCGTACGCAAGAGAAAAACGGCCACTTCGCTCGTGCGGTCTTGTCCTATCTGTGGAATCAGGTGGAGCATGGTACGGGTTGTCCGACCGGCATGGCGTATGCGGCGTATGCCGGTTTCGAGGCTGAACCTGCTTTGGCGATCTGGGCGGTCAAGCTCAAAGGGACGCGCTACGAATACAGTCGTCGCGAAGTGGGGGACAAGCCCTCGGTGGTCATTGGCTATGCGATGACAGAAAAGCAGGGCGGTTCAGATCTGCGCGAGACGCAGACTACTGCGCGCTTCTCCCATAGCGCGGATTATCACGGCGCTACGGCGCATTGGTATGAGCTGACGGGGCATAAGTGGTTTTGTTCAGTGCCGCAGTCTGATGGCTTTTTTACGCTGGCTAAAGTCAATGGCGGTGTTACTTGTTTCTTCTTGCCCCGTACCTTGCCGGACGGCAGCTATAACCGCTTTTTTGTACAACGCTTGAAGGACAAGGCGGGCAATCGTTCCAACGCGTCCAGTGAAGTGGAGTATGCGGGCACGCTGGCAATTCGGGTTGGGGAAGAAGGGCGCGGTATTCGGGAAATTCTGTCGCACTCGCATTTGACACGTCTGGATTTTGCGATTGGCTCGGCGGGTTTGATGCGACAGGCGCTGACCTTGGCCCTGCGTCACACGACATCACGCAAGGCCTTTGGAACCTCCATTGCCGATCGGCCCATGATGAGCAATGTGCTGGCGGATATGGCGGTAGAAGTGGAAGCGGCAACCTTGATGTCCTTGCGCGTGGCCAAGGCCACTGACCTGATGCAAAGCAGTGACCACGAAAGGCTGCTAGCTCGGGTGGCCACGCCTGCGGCTAAGTACTTCAATTGCTCGCGCGCCCCCTCCATTGCGAATGAGGCTTTGCAATGTCACGGCGGCAATGGCTTTATTGAAGAAAACCCCATGGCCCGTGTGTATCGAGAGGCCCCCTTGAACAGCGTTTGGGAAGGGACGGCGAATATGATGTGCATGGATGTGCGGCGCGCCATGATCAGAGATCCGCTTACGGTGGAGGCGGTTTTCAATGAAATCAGACCCTTGGCCGGGCAAGACAAGCGCTTCGATGCTTTGGTGCAGCACACCGAGCGTCTGGTGATAGCGGCGATCGAGGACGAGTTCCTGGCCCGCCCCATGACCGAAGCCGTCGCCCGCGTCTTGCAGGCGGCGGAGCTGCTGCGCTATAGCTCTCAAGAGGTGGCGGATGTCTTTTTAAGTACGCGCAGCGGCGGGGATGTGGGGTCTTGGGGAGCGCATTACGGCACCTTGGGAACGATGGCATCTTCGTCAGTCGCGCAGAAAATTATGCGCAGAGCGATGGTGACAGATTGATTTGTGCTGTTCGCAGAGCCTGGAGTGAGCAGGGGCTATCTGGATCAAGTCCAGGATAGCCCTTGTTCTTTGGAGTCCGACGGCTTTGCAAGTAATGCAGCGTCAGTCTTACGCTGCTGTGCAGACTCTTAATCGGTGTCCATCCGGGTCCAGTGCAACGAATGTGCGCCCAAAAACGGCTGTCATGGGCTCTTGCTCTATGGTGATACCCGCAGTCACCCAGTTTTGATACAGCTGATCAACAGCCGCATCATCGTCCACTAAAAAAGAAAGCTCGGAGCGATGCCCAGTTCCGGATGAGACAAAGCTGGCTGCCTGGGTAGACCACAAACCCAGGGTCAGGCCCGTGTTCAGTTCAAACGCGACATAGGTGGGGAAGGATTCAACGGGCGCTTTTTGAAGCAGCTTCTCATAGAAAAGGCTGCTGGCGGCGGGGTCTTGGACATAGAGCAGCAAAAGGTTTGGGTGATTCATGATCGCTCCAACAAGGTGATTGAGCAGATCATTATGGGTGACCATACTGCCAAAAAATGGCAGTATCTGGCATGGCCCGAGCAGAACGACTTCTTTCCCTTTTACAAGTGCTACGCCGGCACAAACGTCCGGTGAGTGGTGCGCGGCTGGCCCAAGAGTTGGGCGTCAGCATTCGGACCTTATATAGGGACATTGCTTCCTTGCAGGTGCAAGGTGCCGATATAGAAGGGGAGCCGGGAGTCGGCTATGTGTTGCGACCTAGTTTCATGCTGCCACCCTTGATGTTTTCTCAAGCAGAGCTGGAGGCCTTGATACTGGGTTTTCGCTGGGTAGAAAAGTTTGCGGACGAGCCGCTGACCAAAGCGGCTGGCGATGCCATGGCCAAGATCTCTGCGGTCTTGCCCGATAGCTTGAGAGACAGCCTGGACAGCACCGCTTTACGGGTTGGGCCTAGAGTGATTCAGGATGCTGAGCTTGTTGATCTCGGCATTGCGCGTACAGCGATTCGTTTGCAGCGCAAGCTGCGCATCATTTATGTAGACGGGGCAGGCCAGGAGTCGGAGAGAGTGATCTGGCCTTTTTCCTTGGGCTACTTTCAGCACTTCCGGATTCTGGTGGGTTGGTGCGAATTGAAAGGGGACTTCCGGCATTTCCGGACGGACAGGATACAGCGCTTGGTCTGTCTGGAGGAGTCTTATCCCCGGCATCGGTCTGATTTGTTCAAGCAGTGGCGTGCAACACAAACAGAGCTACGCTACGTGCCTGACACCTGACACCTGACACCTGACACCTGACACCTGACACCTGACACCTGATTCCAGATTCCAGATTCCTGTGACCTTGCTTTGTGAAAACCGGTTTCTCTGTCCTGGTCGTCAAGCCCTCCTTGCAAGAGGGTTTTTTCTTGGTCAATTATTGTTATGTTATAACATCTCAAAATTGACAGAAGTCCTCTGCAAGGAACGGCCCATTGATGCCTCAAGGAAGAAGAGAAATGACGATGACCCTCGATAACACGCCAGTCGATCCCGCAGCCCGCATTCCCGTAACGGTTTTGTCCGGTTTTCTGGGGGCGGGCAAGACGACTTTGCTGAACCACATCCTGAACAATCGCGAAGGCCGCCGCGTGGCCGTCATCGTGAACGATATGAGCGAGGTCAATATTGATGCCGCTTTGGTTCGTGACGGTGGTGCCGAGCTATCGCGCACCGATGAAAAACTGGTGGAGATGAGCAACGGCTGTATTTGCTGCACCTTGCGCGAGGACTTGTTGTTGGAGGTGGACCGTCTGGCCAAGGAAGGGCGTTTTGATCAGCTGGTTATTGAATCCACCGGCATTTCAGAGCCACTGCCCGTGGCTGAAACGTTCACCTTTGAGGGCGAGGATGGCCGCTGCCTGGGTGAAGTCGCGCGCTTGGACACCATGGTCACGGTAGTGGACGCCTTTAACTTTCTGCACGATTATAGCTCGCAAGACAGCATCCAGTCCCGTGGCGAATCTTTGGGTGAAGAAGATGCGCGTACCGTTGTGGACCTGTTAATTGAGCAGATCGAGTTCTGTGATGTGCTGGTTCTGAACAAGATTGATTTGATCAGCGAGCCAGAACGCGAGCGCCTGATGGCCATTCTGAACAGTCTGAATCCCCGTGCTCGTATTGAAACAGCCGAGTTCGGCCAGGTGCCCTTGGACCGCGTTCTGAACACCGGTTTGTTCGATTTTGAAGAGGCTTCCAAGGCCCCAGGCTGGCTGCAGGAATTGCGTGGTACTCATACCCCGGAAACCGAAGAGTACGGCATAGGCAATTTTGTTTACCGTGCACGCCGTCCATTCCACCCGCAGCGTTTCAAGGAATTGGTCGAAAGTGAATGGCCTGGGGTGGTGCGCTCCAAAGGCTTTTTCTGGTTGGCGAACTTCCCGACTCTGGCGGGCTCCTGGTCACAGGCTGGCGCGGTGGCTCGCTATCACGTGGCGGGTTACTGGTGGGCGTCCATGCCGCCTGAACGCTGGCCGGAGGATCCCGAAGCGGTAGCGCTGATCAAGGAAAAATGGGACGAACGAGTAGGGGATGCGCGTCAGGAGTTGGTTCTGATTGGCATGGATATGGACGAGGAAGCACTGCGCGCCCGTTTCGATGCCTGCCTGTTAAGCGATGAAGAAATGGCCAGCGGCCCCAGCACCTGGACAACATGGACGAATCCGTTTTCAGACTGGCCTTGATGGCGTTGAGGTCTTGCCAGGTCTTTGCCAGCGTGAGCAAGGCCTTTTGATTGGATGTTGAGTATGACTGTTGTACTTCCCGACCCGGCTTTGAATGATTTCTCTCATGGCCTGACTCCGCTTTCCTGGGTGGGTATGGAGGGAATCGACCTGCCCATTACCGTGTTTGAACGAGGCTATAAGCAGCAGTTGCATGCGCGGGTGGATGCTCAGGTTGATTTGCCCTTGGCACATGTAAAAGGGATACATATGTCCAGGCTGTACCGCTTGCTGAATGACTTGCCGCCAGAACAGTCCTTGTCACCGTTAGGGCTGCGGCGTCTTTTGCAAGGCATGGTGGATAGCCAGCAGGACTGTGGAACGCGCAGTGCACGACTGTGTTTTCGCTTTGATTTATTGGTGCGACGGCCTGCCTTGGTCACGCAGGGTCTGGCAGGCTGGAAGTCCTATCCCGTCGCGCTGGAGGCCAGACTTTTGGACGGTATCTTTATGTGCAAGGTGCAGGTTCAGATAGCTTATTCATCGACCTGTCCTTGTTCGGCTGCGCTGGCTCGGCAGTTGATTGAACAGGGCTTTATGCAGGCTTTTGGAAAGCAACCTGTCTTGCATGCAGATGAGGTAGCTGCCTGGTTGCACAATCACGCCAGCCTAGCCACTCCCCATAGCCAACGCAGTCAGGCTTTGGTTCAGATCCAAGTATCGGAAGACAGTGAGGACTTTGGGTTTTTGACGCTGATTGATCGCATTGAAGAGTCATTGGCAACACCCTTGCAAACCGCCGTCAAACGAGCAGACGAGCAAGCCTTTGCCGCCTTGAATGGTCAGAACCTGATGTTTGTGGAAGACGCGGCGCGTCGTATAGCAGCGGCCTTGGGGGACTATCAGAATCCTGGTGTTCAGGTCCGACATCTGGAGAGTCTGCATCCCCATGATGCAGTGGCGTTCAAAACTCCTTCATCGGAAGGGATGCCTTTTCTGCGACTGAGCGGGGGCGTGGCGCCATGAATGTTCTAGTCCTGCTTGTTCGCGGCTATCAGCTTTTTATTAGCCCATTGCTGGGGCCACGTTGCCGCTTTTATCCAACTTGCTCCCAGTATGCGATTCAGGCTTTGCAGGCGCATGGCCCCCTCAAAGGAACTTGGCTGGCTGCACGGCGCCTTGTTCGTTGTCACCCTTGGCATCCGGGCGGGCATGACCCTGTTCCAGCTCTTGATGATCGGGGTGGGCAATCGCTCAAGCAAGCAGGAGAAGACCGTGGGTAAGGATGCAGCACCAGAAGAGTCCATAGTTCAAGCCCAGCAAGCCATTGTGGAGAGTTTCCAGTTCCTGGGGAACTGGATGGCCCGCTACGAATATTTGATTGATCTGGGGCGCTCCTTGCCGGACTTCCCGGACGAATGGCGTACCGAGATGAACCGTCTGCACGGTTGTCAGGCACAGGTCTGGATGGTGTCTGAATTGCGTGATCACAAGTTGTTTTTTCAGGCCCGTAGTGATTCCGCCATCGTCACCGGCTTATTGGCTTTATTGATGCAGGTGTACTCGGGGCGTTTGCCGCAAGAAATCCTGTCCCATCCCCCTGATTTTTTACGGGCAATTGAACTGGAGCAGCACTTGTCACCGAATCGCGCCAATGGTCTGTTTCACATGATGGAGCGGATTCGTTTGACGGCACAAGACGCTCTGGATGTAGAAGCCTCAAAGGTAAAACCATGACGCCAGTAATCCCGAAGGCCTCTACCTCTGAGGCTGCAGAAACCGCCAGGCAGCATACTTTGCGTCATGCCGATTTGCTGCTCTGTGGCGCTACGGTAATGACTCCTAATGGGGCCGAGCGTCTCGACATCGCCTGTGCGCAAGGCCGGATTACGGCTCTTGGTGATTTGTTGCCCGGCTGGAGTGCAGACTGTGTGCTGGACCTTAATGGCCTGCATGTTTTGCCAGGGGTGATCGACAGTCAGGTGCATTTCCGAGAGCCGGGGCTGGAGCACAAAGAGAATCTGGAAGCGGGTACACGGGGCGCAGTCCTGGGCGGCGTTACGGCGGTTTTTGAAATGCCCAACACCTATCCCTTGACCTTGGGTGCTGCCGATTTGCAAGCCAAGCTGGATGCTGCTCAAGGCCGAAGCTGGTGTGATCATGCCTTTTATATCGGTGGTTCTGCCTTGAATGCCGATTCCTTGCAGGAACTGGAACAGCTCCCAGGTTGTGCAGGCATCAAGGTCTTTATGGGCAGCTCCTTTGGAGACCTATTAGCGGATGAGGACGACGTGCTGCGTCGCATCTTGCGTCATGGTCGCAGACGGCTGGCAGTACACGCCGAGGATGAGGCCAGGCTGCGTGAACGCAAATATATCGCCCTGGATAGTGGCGACGTGCGCCAACACCCGGTTTGGCGTGATGTGGAAAGTGCCTTGAAGGCAAGCCAACGCATTGTTCGTCTGGCGGCAGAGGTGAAGCGCCGATTGCACGTGTTGCATGTGTCTACCGCAGAGGAAATGCAGTTTCTGGCCGCGCACAAAGATCGCGTAACGGTGGAAGTCACCCCACACCATCTCAGTCTGCAAGCTCCCGACTGTTATGAGCGTCTGGGCAGCCTGGCGCAAATGAATCCCCCGGTGCGCGGGCAGGTTCATCAAGACGCGCTGTGGCAGGCGATTCGTTCGGGCGTGGTGGATGTCATTGGCAGCGATCATGCACCTCATACCTTGCAGGAAAAGTCTCAAGCCTATCCCGCCTCACCCAGTGGCATGACTGGCGTGCAAACCTTGCTGCCCGTGATGTTGAACCATGTACACGCAGGCCGCCTGAGTTTGCAGCGACTGGTGGATTTGACCAGTGCCGGACCTGCCCGGATTTTTGGACTGGAAGGCAAGGGACGCATAGCCCTGGGTTTTGATGCGGATTTCAGTATTGTGGATTTGAAGGCACGCCGCCGCGTCCGCAATGACTGGATTGCCAGCGTCAGCGGCTGGTCTCCCTACGACGGCATGCCAGTTGTGGGCTGGCCGATTCACACCATTGTGCGCGGCCATTGTGTTGTTCGTGATGAAGTCCTGGAAGGGCAGGCTCAAGGCAGGCCGCTGCGTTTTCTGGAAGTCCCTTAACCGCCCGTTCAGCAAGGAGTACGTCGTGACGGATTCAAAAGAGCTTAAAGAGCGAGGCCTGAAGGTGACGACGGCTCGTATCCAGATTCTTGAGATATTCCAGGCCCCCGGCATTCGTCATTTGACGGCAGACGATGTGTATCGCCAACTGATCCGGCAAGGCAGTGAGATTGGCCTGGCGACTGTCTACCGGGTGCTGACCCAGCTGCAACAGGCAGGCTTGCTAAAGCAGGTTTATTTCGAATCCGGCCGGGCGCTGTATGAGCTGGACGATGGCGAGCACCATGATCACCTGATTTGCACGGACTGCGGGCGTGTGCAGGAGTTTCATGATCAGACGATCGAGCAGCAGCAAAAAATGATTGCTCAGGAGCGGGGCTTTCAGGTTATGGAACATAGTCATGTGGTGTACGGACGCTGCCTGAATCCGGATTGTGAATATCGCCCGGAGCCCATGATGACAAGGAGAAAACATGAAGGCTAAAGGACAAGACACAAGATCTGCTGACAATATGGCAGTACAAATAAACCGCCGAATCTCGGTAGAGCAGGTGGAGGAGGGCCACGAACTGGCCCCCAAATTTGACGAACAGGGCCTGATTGCCTGCATCACGACAGACGCTAACAATGGCGAGGTCTTGATGCTGGGTTACATGAACCGGGAAGCCCTGGAAAAAACCATACAGACCGGTGAAGCCCATTACTGGAGCCGCTCGCGTCAAATGCTCTGGCATAAAGGTGCCAGCAGTGGACTGGTGCAGACGGTAGAGGAAATGCGTATCGACGACGACCAGGATGCGGTGTGGTTACGTGTGCGGGTAGCCGGTTCCGGGGCCAGTTGCCACGTAGGCTATTACTCCTGTTTCTACAGACAGGTGCCGGTTGGTGTCGAGCATAGCAAGGGTCAGGATCTGGTTTTTGTGGAGTCCGCCAAGACCTTTGATCCCAAAGACGTGTATGGGGATGCGCCCAATCCCACTGTGCTTTAAAGGGTGCTCATGCTGGCGGGGCTGGGCGAACTTCACGTTTACTTCTGGCCGCCTGAACCTGTGCTGATCAGGACGATGCAGCCCCCGTCAGTCGGGTAGAGCGATGCTCCCGATAAGCCGCTGCCAAGGTCCGCAAGGCTTCCCGCGAGCGTTGATCGGTCAGCGTTGAGTGCAACACAATCCGGGAAGGGGGCAGGGCTGGCAGTCCCAGACGTTGGCCCACATCAATTGCATCTGGCGGCGCCAGGCGGCATGAAAATGCCGCGACCGCCAAACCGGCAGAGACCGCCGCCATTACGGCCGCATGGCCACCGCCCACAAACACTTCATTCCACTCAATCCCGGCAGTGCTTAACGCGTGTGTCGCAATATCCCGCACGCCACAGCAGGGAGCCAGGGCGGCCAGCCGTAAAGGTTTGCCTTCTTGCTGATGAAAGCAGGGTGCCGCAAACCAGGCAAAGTGCTCAGGCCCCAGGTCCTCTCCGTCACGGCGATGATCCTCCTGGCGCACGATGACGGCATCCAGCTCTCCCTTGTCAAAATCTTCCAGCAAGCGATGCGAGCTTTCCAGGCGAACTTCAATCGTCAGGGCAGGGTCTCGTTCATTCAGACGGGACAACAAAGTAGGGACTTCCGGCCCGGCAACGTGCTGGGCAATTCCCAAACGAAAGCGGCGGCAATCGCAGAGCAGGGCGGCTCTGGCGCGGTCGTGTGCAGCAATGAATTCCCGTGCGGGATTAATGAAAACCGTACCTTGAGCAGACAGCCGTACCAGCCTTGGAGTGCGTTCGATCAGCTTGTAACCCAGGCGCTCTTCCAGGCGTTTCAGCTTCACGCTGATCGCGCCTTGTGTGGTGCCCAAGGCTTCTGCGGCTTTGGTAAAGCTTTGGAACTCGGCAATGCTCACAAAAGCTTGTACGGATTCCACATCCAGAACAGGGCGGCTCATGATCTATCCATATTTGTTGTTACTGATATGCCTGATCATAGCATTGATGAATGGCTGGCCCGTCCCTACTATCTCTCCTGACTGAGCGGTCCCGAGCTTTTGGGTTTTGGTGTCCGCACTTTGGCTCGCCGGGACGGCGACGTGTATTGACGACTTTTTGGAAAGATAACGATGACTCCCTCTATCTCGAGTCAGGGCCGCTACGCCTTGGCTGCCGTGTGCTTGTCAGCCTTGATGCTGGGCCTGGAGATCTCCAGCGTGCCGCCGATTTTATCCACCATAGAACAGGTCATGGGGGCCAGTTTCCGGCAACTGCAATGGGTGATGGCAGCCTACACCATTGCCATGACGACCATTCTGATGGGGGTAGGCACTTTGGCGGATCGCTACGGCCGCAAGCGCATTTTTACGATCGGGATTGTGGCGTTCGGGATCACTTCCCTGGTGTGCGGACTGACGGAAAGTGCAGCTGTTCTGATTGGCGCACGTTTTCTGCAAGGCTTGAGCGCTGCCATGATGCTGATCTGCCAGATCGCGATTTTGTCGAACCAGTTTCGGGACGGACAACAGCGTGGCAAGGCCTTTGCGTGGTGGGGTGTGGTCTTTGGTGCCGGGCTGGGTTTTGGGCCTATTGTGGGTGGCCTGATTCTGACTCTGGCCAGCTGGGAATGGGTGTTTTTGATTCACGCCGTACTGGCCATTATTACCTTGCTGCTGGCGCGCGCTGGCGTACAGGAGTCGCGTGATCCGGGCGCCAGCACCTTGGACGTAGCCGGTATTGCCACCTTGTCCTTGGCCGTGTTTTGCCTGGTGCTGTTTGTCACTCAGGGGCCGGTGCTGGGCTTTGCCAGCCTGCCAGCCTTGAGCATTATTACCCTGTCCGTCCTTAGCATGATTGCCTTTGTAATCGTGGAGCAGCGCAGTGTTAGGCCCATGCTGGAGTTCTCCGTATTTCGTATCCGCAGTTTCTCCGGTGCCTTGTTGGGCTCGATGGGGCAGAACTTCAGCTTCTGGCCCTTCATCATCTATTTGCCCATCTACTTTCATGTGGGGCTGGGGTATGACAGTGTGCAAACTGGCCTGGCCTTGTTGGCGTACACCTTGCCGACCTTGTTTGTGCCTCCGTTTGCCGAGCGTCTGGCACAGCGTTGGCAGCCGGGTGGAGTCATTACGCTAGGTCTGTTCTTGATTGGCCTGGGCTTTGTAGTGATGAAGATAGGCAGTGTTTCCGACCAACCGGGCTGGCTGATTCTGCCAGGCTGTGTGCTGGCCGGGATTGGTCTGGGCATGGCCAATACTACGACCACCAATGTAATTACCGCCTCGGTGTCGGCTGAACGCGCCGGTATGGCGTCGGGGGCGGATACCAGTGCCCGCATGATCTCCCTGGCCTTCAATATTGCCGTGATGGGCTTTGTTCTGGTGCAAGGCATCATGGGTGATCTGCGTGCTCGCCTGGGTATTGCTGTTGATGGCGAACTGCGTCATCTGGCTGAAAAAGTAGCCTCTGGCGACATCAATATCGTGTCGCAAAGCAGCGCCTTGCTGGCGAATGCCGCCGATCCTGTCGAGGCGGTTCATGCAGCCCTGATTGCTGGTTTTGGCTGGGTCATGGTGTACGGTGCGCTAACTGCCTTTGCTTTGGCGGCCTTAAGTCATCTGGTGTTTGGTTCCGCCAGGAAGAGTGCACAGGCGTGTTGCAGTCCTGGATAGGGGCAGGCACAAAAAAGCCGGGCAAATGAGCCCGGCTTTTTCTTATGGAGGCTGCGGTAAAAGCAATGCGTTTAGCCGACCTTTCCATGACTAGTGGTTGCCAGCGCTTCAAGCCTTGGCCAGGGCTCCCAGCTTCTTCTGGCTGTTCGAGCGCCAGAACGAGTAGCTCAGTCCCAGCATCAGCAAGATGCAGGCAATGATAAAGACCATGCTGATCGGGCGCTCCAGGAAGATCATCGGATCACCACGCGAGAGCAGCAGGGCGCGGCGGAAGTTTTCTTCTACCATCGGTCCCAAGACAAAGCCCAGCAGCAAGGGGGCCGCCTCAAAGCGCAGGCGCATGAAGAAGTAACCCAGCACCCCAAACAGCAGCACGATATTCACATCGAACAGGTTGTTGTTGGTGCTATAGACACCCACGCACACAAAGAACAAGGCAGCGGGGTACAGGTACTTGAAGGGCACGGACAGCAGGCGAACCCACATGCCGATCAAGGGCAGGTTCAGCACCAGCAGCAGGATGTTGCCCACCCAGAAACTGGCGATCAGGCCCCAGAACATATCGGCATGCTCGACCACCATTTGCGGGCCAGGCTGGATGCCGTGAATGATCAGCGCGCCCAGCATCAAGGCCATGACCGGGTCGCCGGGAATACCCAGGCTCAGGGTAGGAATGAAGCTGGTCTGGGTAGAGGCACTGGTGGCGGCTTCGGGCGAAGCAATGCCCTCAATCGCACCACGTCCAAAGCGCTCGGGGTTCTTGGCAACTTTCTTTTCCGTGGCGTAGGCAATGAAAGACGCAATGGTCGGGCCAGTGCCGGGCAGAATCCCGAAAGCCGCACCAATCGCAGTACCGCGCACCAGAGCGCCTTTGGATTGCTTGATATCGCCTTTTTCCGGACGCAGGGAACGGGTGGAGACTTTACCAATGGCCTTGGTGTGGCCGCTATTGATCCGGTTGATGTTCTTGAGGAAGTCCGCAATACCGAACAGGCCCATGGCCAGCGCCACAATCTGCAAGCCGTCCTGCAACTCCGGAATATTGAAGTCAAAGCGCGATACACCACTGTTCACATCCGTACCGACCACGCCAAAGATCAAACCCATGACGACCATGGCCACGCCCTTGATGGCAGAACCTTTGGCCAGTGTGGCACCGGCCAGCAGGCCCAGCATCATCATGGAAAAGTATTCAGCCGGGCCGAATTTGAATGCAATATCGACCAGCGCGGGCGAGAACAGAATCATGGCCAGAATGCCGATGGTGGCCCCAAAAAAGGAGGACAACATCAACATGAACAGAGCCGATCCGGCTTTGCCGTTGCGGGCCATGGGGTTGCCGTCCAGACACGCCACTGCGTGCGAGGCGGTACCGGGCAGATTCAGCATGATGGAGGTAATGCCGCCACCGTACTGGGAGCCATAGTAAATACCGGCCAACATAATCAGGGCGGCGGTCGGGGTCATGGCGTAGGTCAGGGGCAACAGGATGGAGATGGCTGCCAGCACACCCATGCCGGGCAGCACCCCGATCAGGTTCCCCATGAACACGCCAAACACGGCCCACATCAGGTTGTCCAGTTGAAAGGCAACGCTAAAGCCGTGCATCAGGTTAGATAGAATTTCCATGGCTTAGCCCCAAGTGAACAGGGGGAATTGCAGCTCCAGCCCCCAGGAGAAAATAACCACACCCAGCAGCGTCACGAAAATGGACAGCAGCAGGGCGGTGAGCCAGGAATGTTCCTTGTCGCCCATGGCAGAGATGAACACCAGGGCAAAGGTGGCGGGAACCAGTCCGCCGTAGCGACCCAGAATAATGAAGGCGATGATGCCGCCCACAATCGCCAGCCAGCCACGCCATTGCGGCGGGCCGTAGTCTTCCTCCTGCTCATCGTCGTGTGCGGCGGTCTCTACAAACAGGTACAGAGCGCCCAGCACAATCATCACGATGCCCAGCAGAAACGGGAAGTAGCCCGGTCCCATGCGGGCCATGGTGCCCAAGGAGTATTTCTGTCCCATCAGGACGGTAAATACGCCTACTCCCACCATCAGGCCGGCTGAATAATATTTTTGTCTGCTCATGAATCTCCTCATTCCCCTAAAGCAAGCATGATTTTTTTAAACCCTGAAAAAGAGCGATTAAAAATGAGGCTAGCTTAGCGGAGCAGGAGAGGGCTTAGGGTGACAGTTTCATTACCTTTTGGTCATGTTTGAATGGTTTGGTAAGGCTTAAACAGGCAGCACAATGGTGACTTTCAAGCCGGATACTCCTTTGGAGAAAATCAGCTGGCCCCGGTGCAATTCAATAATGGCGGCAACGCTGGTTAATCCCAATCCAAATCCTTCACTATCATTATTGAATCTATAAAAATACTTGCCTACGTTTTCATATTCGCTTTCTGGTAATCCCGGGCCATCATCTTCCACAATGATGGAGATTTTATTGTCAAAGCGTTTTTTAATTTCAACGCTGGCATGGGAATGGGCGTATTTAACAGCGTTATCCACCAGATTGGCTAAAGCACTGGCTAATAAATTGCTGTCGCCATTAATAATGACTCTGTCGATTTTCTTTTTCTGCAGCGTGACGCCCTTTTCTTCAGCGAAAAAGCTGTACAAGTCCAGAACGTCTTCGGCAATCACTTCCAGATCGCAGGCCTTGAAGTTCTGTCTTTGCACACCGGCATTCAGCTCGGCAATTTGTAGCAGCTTGCCCAGCAGCACGCTCAGGTTCTCTACTTCTTCAATCGCGTCTTGCTGTGCTTCCCGGACATGCGGGGGGACGCCAGGCAGGTTCTGGGTTTCACGCAGCTTGCCAACGATGCGGGTGAGCGGGGTGCGGATATTGTGGGCCACGGTATCGGAGATATGCCGCGCGCCTTGCATCAGGCTCTCGATCTTGTCCAGCATGCGGTTGATGTCGTGGTGGATCAGACCAAAGACGTCCTCGCTCTCGGAGGTGATGCGCTTGGAAATATCCCCCGCACCCACCTGTTCCGTCAGCAGGCGGATGCGGCCCACACGGTATTTCAGCTCATTGCTAAAGACATAGGCGCCCAGAATTACCAGCATCAAGGCCAGGATCATGGAGGTGACGATGATGCGGCTAAGCATGGCGCGTAGCTCGATCAAGGTGCCCAGCTCGTGGCCAACCACCAGGGTTTCGCCGCCGGACAGTTTGGTGACGCGGACATTGCCTTCGGATAGCGCGTCGATATGCTTGATCTGCACTTCCACTACTTGTCGTTCTGGCAGGTTGTTCAGGCCGGGGATCTCGCTGATATTGCCCACCAGGGTGTGATTGAATTCGTCCAGTAGCAGATAGATTTCCTGGCCCGAATCAATCCGGTCCGATAGGGTCAGCTCGATCATGCGCAGGATCTCTTCGCGCCCGCCGACTTCGTAGGCAATGCTAAGCCGCTGTACGGCGACGTTGATTTGCCGCAGGTGCTCGTCGCGCAAGGCTCCAAACACCTGAACGTAGAAGAAGCCGATTAAAAACAGCGTGGTGAAGATGGCCAGGATGCTGTAGTTCAAGGTCAGCCGGAAGGAGGTGGACTCCCACAGGCGTTTGATGAAATCAATCATCGCAGCGCTTTAGCTTGAAACCGTCGATGCTGTCCTTGTCGCTAAGTACGTAGCCACGGCCACGCACGGTATGGATCAGAGGCGTTGCGCCTTCCTTGTCGACCTTGCGCCGCAAACGGCTGACCAGCACATCAATCACATTGGATTGCGGGTCGAAGTTGTAGCCCCAGACCACTTCCAGCAGCATGGTGCGGGTAACGATCTTGTGGCTGTTCATCAGCAGGTAGGACAGCAGCTTGATTTCACGAGGTTGCAGCTCCAGCACCTCGTCGCCACGGGAGATTTTCTGGTTGCGGATATTCATGACCAGATCATCCACCTGCAGATTCTTGATTTCTGCATTGTCACTGCTGCGGCGTATCAGGGCGTGCAGGCGGGCGGCCAATTCCTGAAAGGAAAAGGGCTTGATTAAATAATCATCGCCACCGGCTTTCAAACCATCAACTTTGTCGTCTACGCCGGATAAGGCACTTAATACCAGTACGGGGACTTTTTTACCTAAAGATCGCAAAGTAAAAAGAATGGACAGGCCATCGACATTGTTGGGAAGCATGCGATCCAGAATAATCACATCCCATACGTCTTTCATGGCATTTTCCAAACCGGAAACGCCATCATGACTGGTTACCACCGAATAGCCCAGCTCGGATAAGCCATTCACTAAATACCGGGCATTTTCCCGGTCGTCTTCAATCAGTAAACAATTCCACATTTGGCTTCTCGGAGATTTATGAAGTGGCAGACTCATCCATTCCAGAAATGGATTGATCAAAAAGGCTAATGCCGACTATGAGGTGAACATGACAAAACAGTAATGTTTGATGTCAGGAAATATAAATATTGATTCATCCTGTTAACACCGTCATGTGCTCTGAATTATAGGAGTAATTAGTCAGCACATTATTCTAATAAAAATCTCAGGGCTGTCGGGCTGGAAATCCAGAAATGCGCCGGAAATTGTCTGGGATGCTTGTCCGGTGGCTAAAGCGTCTGTCCGGGAAGGAGGGGGCGGGTCAGGTTCTGGACTGCCGACTGGCACCGGGAGCCTGTCCTTTCAGACGCTTGTAGGCCCGGCTGAACGCCGCCTGCGAGGTATAGCCCAAACGCTGGGCAATCGTTTCAATAGACAGTTTTTCCTGACTCAGCCATTGGCTGGCCAGACCCATGCGTAATTCTGTGGCGTAACGCAGTGGAGACATGCCCAAGGTGGCCTGAAAGCGTTGGGCAAAGACGGAACGAGACAGGTGAGATTGTGCTGCCAACTCTGCCACTGTCCATTCGTAGCCAGGTTGGCGGTGCAGGGCCAGAATGGAACGTGCCAAGCGAGGATCGCGCAAGGCAGCCACCAGGCCGGAAGCATTGCCGCAGCCGGATTCAATCCAGCCGCGAACAATCATGGCGGCCGCCACTTCGGCCAAGCGGGCCATGATGCCGGCATAGCCAATGCGGCCCGCGCAGATTTCCCCTTTCATGGAATCCAGAATGGGCAGCAGGCCAGGATAGTTTTGGGCCCCAGTATTGGCAATCATGGCGCTGGGCATGAGTTTGCCCAGTCCGTGCATGCCGCCCAGATCAAACTCCATGCAACCGTAGAACAAAATTGCGCTAGGGGTGGGGTAGGAACTAGGGCATGTGCTGACACCGCTGACGGCTTGTCCCAGTGGAGCGGCCTCAAAGCTGTCTATGTGTTGAACCGAGACTTCTTCTTTGGAGAGGATTTGATGGCTTTCACCTTGCGGCAGAAACACGGTGCTGCCTGCTGAAAGCTTGTGAATCGTGCCATCACGGGTACGTAGAAATGCCGAACCTACAGCCAGAAAGTGAAAGTAGGCATGACCGGGGCGTTCTTCAAAACCCAGCCCAAAATGAGGCCCAGTTTGAATCCGGCGGTATTGCACCCCACGCAAGCGCATACCGGTCAGCAGTTCACTGATCAGGTCGGAGGACAGGGCGAATTGTTCTTGCTCGGTCATGTTCGGCGTTTCGATCAAATTTTCAAGACTGATCATCATAGATCATCCGGTTTCTGATCTCTAGACTGGGAGCTGTTTTTGTTTCTCCAGGGAAGTAGCGATGAGTCGTGATGTGTGTAATGCCAGTTTGCGGGCCCCGGTCATGGAACCTGCCTGGGTAGCTGTATTTTCATTGGCCATGGGTGTGTTTGGTTTGTTGACGGCGGAGTATTTGCCCGCCAGCTTGCTGACACCGATGGCCGTAGATTTGGGTGTATCGGAAGGCTTGGCAGGGCAGGCCGTCACAGTAACGGCGGTGGTCGCTTTGTTTTCGGGCCTGCTGGTTCCAGCGCTGACCCGTCGTTTTGACCGGCGTAATGTGTTGCTTGGTTTTACGCTGCTGATGATTGCATCGAACTTGCTGGTGGCGTTGTCCTCCAGCCTGACAGTGTTGCTCTTGATGCGGGTCCTGCTGGGGATTGCCCTGGGCGGCTTTTGGAGCATGGCGGCAGCCGTTGCCATGCGTTTGGTGCCGAACACATTAGTGCCGCGTGCCTTGTCGATTATTTTTAGCGGGATTGCCGTGGGGACGGTGGTTTCGGTCCCTTTAGGCAGTTATCTGGGGGGCCTGTTCGGCTGGCGCAGCGCGTTCTTTGCGGCAGCGGCGGTTGGTGTTTTGACCTTGGTGTTTCAGTGGCTGACCTTGCCCAGCATGGCACCGCGTCAGCATGCACGCACTGCAACGGTACTGGATTTGCTGCGCAGGCCCGGTATTGCGATCGGTATGTTTGCCTGTGTGCTGGCCCATGGGGGGCAGTTTGTCCTGTTCACCTTTATTCGTCCGGCGCTGGAAGGTTTTGCCTCTATTGATATGGATGGCTTGGCCTTGATGCTTCTGGGCTTCGGACTGGCGAATTTCGTAGGCACTTTGTTGGCGGGCTGGCTGATGGAACGCAGCTTGCGGGTGACTTTGGTCGTGATGCCCGCCTTGGTGGGTTTGGCGGCCTGGGGCATGGTCTGGCTGCCGGTGCACAATATGGGCTTGATGTGGCTGGTGGCGTTATGGGGACTGGCTTTCGGAGGGGTGCCAGTGGCCTGGTCCAATTGGGTGGCCAATGCCATGCCCGATCAGGCGGAAGTCGCAGGCGGCATGGTGGTGGCGGCGGTGCAGTCCTCGATTGCTGCGGGGGCGGCAATGGGTGGCTTCATGTTCGGCCTGGGCGGTGTTCCTATGGTGTTCCTCACGGGTGGGAGCGTGATGTTGTTTGCTGCGCTTTTGATTGCTTTACGGGTTACAGCGGATTGGCCGGCCTACCCCAGTGGGGAGCGGGCGCATTAAAAGGAGAGCCTGGGCCAGAGAGCCCGGCCGATTTGATGTGCTGCGGTCCACAGGTTGAAATCGGCCTGGCTTTTGAGTTCAAGATGTTTTGAGGGGTTCCAGCTTTGGCCACAAAGCATGGAAGTGATGGACCGGACCTTGCCCCAGGCCGATCTGCAATTGGTCAGCCGCGGCCAAAGCGCCATTCAAATATTCCTTGGCCAAGCCTACCGCAGCCGGCACGCTGCGGCCCGGTAGCAGGGCAGCAATGGCGGAGGACAGCGAACAGCCCGTGCCATGCGTGTTGCGTGTCGGGATGCGAGGCGACTGAAAAACATGGCTTTGCCCCTGGCCTTGCAGCAAATCAACACTGTCCGGGCCATCCAGATGACCGCCCTTGAGCAGCACCCACTCAGGGCCCAGCAAGCACAGTTCGCTTAAGGTGCTGTGCATCTCTTGCAGCGAGGCGGGTTCCGGTTTGTGCAGCAGATCGCCCGCTTCGGGCAAGTTGGGGGTAAGCAGGGTACACATGGGCAGCAGCTTGTCGCGCACGATGGACACGGCTTCGGGGCTGAGCAAACGATCCCCGCTTTTGGCGACCATGACCGGGTCCAGCACAATCGGGCAGTCTAGGCCGTGATGGTGCAGGCGGTCTGCAATTGCTTCCGCAATCCCTGCAGTGGCGATCATGCCGATCTTGATGGCATCCACGCGCACATCCTCAAACACCGCATCCAACTGGTCCGCCACAAAGTCCGGCTCCAGCGCCACAAAACGCCGCACACCCTGGGTGTTTTGCGCGACCACGGCGGTAATCACGCTCATGCCGTAAGCGCCCAAGGCGTACATGGCTTTCAGATCAGCCTGAATACCAGCGCCGCTGGTCGGGTCTGTGCCCGCAATACTCAATACATTGGGAATCATGCGCGGCCTGCCTGATCTTGAGTGGCAGCCAATGCCAGTGCCCGACGGGCAACTCGGACTACATCAAAGCTGTGTGCTACATCCAGACTGTCCAGCTCCGCATTGCTGAACCAGCGCGCGTCCAGCGCATCATCGCCCGCTTGTAGCTCGCCTTGCTGCCAGCGGAACAGCACGGCAATCAGAATGAAATGCGAATAGGCCAAAGGTGTGGCGCTGGGTTCGCGGTCAAATACATCCAGCGCATCAAAGATCTGCAGGGCCTGGCCTTGTACGCCGGTTTCTTCGGCCAGTTCCCGGTGGGCCGCCGCCATGATGGTTTCGCCCGCGCGAATCTTGCCGCCGGGAAAGGCCCAACGTCCTGCATCGGGCCTATTGGCGCGGCGTATCAGCAAAATCCGGTCTTGATGGATGACGGCAGCCAGGGTGGCGGCAACCGGGCCGACGGGGGAGGGAGAGTGGTCAGAAGACAAGATAGCAACTCCTAGTCAAGGATAGCCATCCGGCAGCAAGCGGCGAGCAGGTACAGACCCGTCCCTTCGCCGGCATGACCCGGATCAGGTTCAACGGGTCACTGCGGTGCAATCTGCTCGGGCAGTTTCTCAGCCTGCTCGCCAGGCTCCCCTCGGTGAAAAGACCGTTCCTGTAAAAACGGTCTGGGCGAGTATACCTGTCTTCGTCCCCAGACATGGCAGGCGGGTGCATGCTTTGAGTATCATCTGAATGGCATTACGATTTCGTTTGACGCAACCTTGAAAGGCTTCGACTATGGCTCGCCCTGATCTGAATCTATTGTTCGCACTGGATGCCTTGCTGGAGGAGGGCAGCGTCATGGGAGCGGCACGGCGCATGAATCTGAGCCCGCCTGCCATGAGCCGAACCTTGAGCCGCATTCGGGATACGCTGGATGATCCCGTGTTTGTGCAAGTAGGGCGCAAGCTGTTGCCTACACCCAGAGCCTATGCCTTGCGCGAGCAAGTGCGGGCAGCGGTGGAGCAGGCAACCCAGGTGTTAAGTTCCAATACCGAGATTGATCTGCTGTCCCTGGAGCGCAGTTTCAATGTGCGTGCGACGGACGAATTTGTGAATGTGCATTTGGGTCATTTGCTGGAGGCCATGGCCAAGGAAATGCCCAAAGCCATGCTGCGCCTGTCTCCCGAAGAGGACGATATGGATGACGACGCCTTGCGTAGTGGCCGTATTGATCTGTTCATCAGCGCCTCACGCAAGCTGGCGCCGGATATTCACGTACAGCCCTTGTTCACGACGCATTTTGTGGGTGTCGCGCGGGAGCACCATCCTATCTTCGACGAAGACATTTCGCTGGAACGCTTTGTGCGCTGGGACCATATCAATGTGTCGCGGCGGGGCAAGGGCCGATCCAACCTGGATGCCTTGTTGCAGGCCAGTGGCTTGCAGCGCAATGTGGCCCTGGTGGTATCCAATCCCTACACCGCGCTGTTTGCCTTGCATGACTCCGATCTTTTGCTGCCGCTGCCCAAGCATCTGGCAAGCAGTGCCAAAGCGGCGGGCTTGGCGATCCGAGTGTTTGATTTGCCTGTACCCATGGAGACAGCCATGTTGGTGCAGGCCTGGCACATGCGCCTGCAGACAGATCCGGCCCACCAATGGTTACGCATGACCATCCATCGCTTGTGTACCGAGGACGATGCGCAGACGGCCAAACGCAGCAAGCTGTAATTTAAATTGGTTTTCAAGTGCGTGTCACGCACTTGAGTGAGTGCAATAAATTCACTTTTCGGACGCATTGGGGACTTTTATAGTGATTTTCATTCTTCACTGTAAAGAGTCCTCTTGTGTCGTCTGCCAGTCCCTCACCGCAGTCTGCCTCCGGGCTGAAAGCCTTTCTTGTTCGGATGGGTCTGGCCCTCAGTTCCGTGGATATCACCAGCCCTCGTGCAGGCTACATCCTGCGTTCCATTCTGGCCGCGTGGCTGGCCTTGTCAGTAGCCTATTTGCTGGATCTGCATGCGCCTTTTTCTGCCGCATCCAGCGTGCTACTGGTGATCAATCCGGTGCAAGGCGCGGTGATAGGCAAGGGAACCTGGCGGGTGCTGGGAACCCTGGTCGGAATGCTGGCCGCCTTTGTGTTGATGAGTGCCTTCGGGCAGCAGCCTTGGCTGTTCTTGCTGGGTTTTGCGTTCTGGCTGGGCCTGTGTGTGATGGCCATGGGCTTGCTGCGCCACTACAAGTCTTATGGGGCGGCCTTGGCAGGTTATACGGTTGGCCTGGCGGTATACGGCGCCATGGGGCAAGCGCAACTGAGCTTTGATCATGTTATTGGGCGGGGTTCCTCGGTGCTGGTGGGCGTGCTGTGCCTGGGCGTGGTGTCTGCCTTGTTCAGTACCCGTAGCGTACGCAGTCGCTTGCAGGCCCAGTTATTGCGCCTGGCCTCGGAAACAGCCCGTGTACTGGCGGGCAGACAAGCGGCCCTTCATGCGTGCAAGACGGCAGAGAGTGACCAGGAGCGTGTACGGCATCAATTGATGATGGATGTGTACGGGGCGGATGATTTGTTGTCGGTTGGCAAGGCGGAGTCTGCCGATTTGGCCGCCCGGGCAACCGCTTTGCGGCATGCCATTGCCTGCCTGTTTTCCGCCATGTTGGGGGGCGCGGGCCCGCTTCCGCAAACCTTGACACCCATGCCCGCCCTGGCGGCCTTGCGGCAAGAATGGGAGCAGGCCTGGAAGCAGGCTGCCCAACTGATTTCACAGGGCCCGGACGGCTTGGAGCGGGCCAGTGCCGTGCTGATGCCGCTGCGTGCCCGCTTGCAGGAAATCTTGAATACCGGTCCTTTGGAGCGCCTGGCAGAACCGGCTCCGTTTCTGATTGCCGGGGATCGTCTGATTGAGCAGCTGGATGATTATCTGGCGGCCCTGGATAGCTTGCGTGCTCTGTATCGTTTGCCCACGCAAAGCACATATCCCGCCATTCCTTTTTATCGGGATATTTCGCTGGCACTGGAAAACGGGGTTCGCGCCATGCTGACGGTGCTCTTGGGGGGCACATTCTGGATTCTGACGGGCTGGACGGACGGCAATATGATGCTAGCCGGTCTGGCGGCAGCCTGCGCCTTGTTGTCCCCGGCACCCAATCCTCCTGCGGCGGCGATGGCGTTTATCAAGGGCATTGCGCTTTCGATTGTGGCGGCCTTTTTATGCACCTTTGTGGTCCTGCCTTTGATCGAAGGCTTGCCACTGCTGCTGATTGTGCTGGCGCTGTTCTGGTTACCCGCCATTTATGCCACCACGGTGCCCAAATACGCCATGGTCGGTGTGGCCTATCTGGTGTCGTTTACGACCTTGGCATCGCCATCCAACCCCATGCACTACGACTTCGAACTGTTCGTGAATGGTTCTGTGGCCTGGTTGCTGTGCACTTTCTTTACCTTGCTGGGTTTTCAGCTGTTTTGGCCTCGCAAACTGAGTCGGGATCTAAGCCGTCTGCAAATGCGTATTCGCGCCAACAGTCTGGCGGTTCTGCGGGGCAAACGTTTCCAACCGCAGATCTGGCGCTGGCGACAGCAACATCGCCTTGCGCAATTGGGAGCCGGATTAAAGGCGCAGCCTGCGCAAATGCAGCAAGCCTTGTCGCAGGCTCTGGACAGCGTGCATCTGGGTTGGGAACTGCTGCGCTTGCAGTCGTATGTACGACAAGCCCAGGTGCCTGCCCATGTGTCCCAGCCCCTGAAAACTACCTTGCGTCATATGGCTCGCCGGGCTGATCAACCCCGTTTGGCAGCGCGCCATGCCCGGCGTCTTGCTCAGGCCGTGCAGTGCCGGGACGCTGAGCCGCAACATGATGGCCTGCGTCTGGCTGCTGTGCTGCTGGATATTGCGATGCTGCTGGAGCGCCACCCGGCGTCTGTTTCCCTTCAATCAGGAAGTGCTGTTCATGCTTAGTGAAGTTGCCCTGGCGGGCATGTATGTCCCGCCTTTTTTTGTCTACGTCTGCCTGGCGGTGCCTATTTATCTAGGGTTGCGTTACGTGCTGGTGCACACAGGCGTGTTGCGCCATGTTTGGCACCCGGCCTTGTTTGAGTTTGCCTTGTCCTTGTCCCTTGTCTCGGCCTTGATTCTGTATGTCTAAATTTTCTGCTTTGATCAAGCCAGTCAGCCGGTTTGTGCTGACGGCCTTCTTGCTGTTGATAACAGCCTATTTGCTGATGGCTTTGTGGAACGCCTATGTGCGGGCGCCCTGGACGCGGGATGGCCGGGTCAGCGCACAAATTGTGCGTATCGCGCCCGAAGTCTCGGGGACGGTGCGGGAGATGGCGGTTACTGATAATCAGCGGGTTCACAAGGGGGATGTCTTGTATCGCCTGGACCCGGCGCGTTTTCAGCTGGCGCTGGAGCATGCGCAGTCCGAACTGGCGGCGGCAACAGCCATCCTGAACCAGAGGGCGGCAGAGGCCAAGCGCCGTCGCGGTATGGAAAGCCTGCTGCCTGCTGAAGAAATCCAGCAAGCCCAGCACGCAGTGCGTATTGCCCAGGCCGAGCAGCGCAGTCGGCAATTGGCTGTGGACGCGGCCAAGCTGGACCTGGAGCGTTCGGTGCTGTACGCGCCTGTTGATGGCTATGTGACTCGCCTGCGTTTGAACGCGGGTGATTATGCGGTGGCGGGGCAGGCCAATATGGCTTTGCTGGATGCCCATAGTTTCTGGATGACGGGCTATTTTGAGGAAACCAAGCTGCAGGGTATTGAGCCGGGAGCTGAGGCTCGTATTCGTTTGATGGGCTATGAAGGCTTGATAGCCGGCCATGTCAGCAGCATCGGGCGCGGTATTACTGATGCCAATCAGCAAGCGGATGCGCAGGGCTTGCCCAGCGTGGAGCCCAACTTCAGCTGGATTCGTTTAGCGCAACGGATTCCGGTACGGGTGGAGTTTGATGATTTGCCGGCGGATGTGCTGTTGGCGGCCGGGATGACAGGCAGTGTGGCTGTCGGCCCCGCGCTGGGTGCGGGCAGTGCACAAGGCCGCATCAGTTCCTTTTTGCAGCGCTGGCTTTAAGAGGCGGGCATGGATAATTTTTTGATGCCTGAACGTCACCGCGCACGCCGCTTTTTACCCTATGTGCTGCTGCTTCTGAGCTTGTCCGCTTGCACGACGGTAGGCCCCGATTATGTGGAGCCCAAACAGCCGCTTCCCGCTGCGTGGCTGCATGAACAAACAGGCTTTGCCAGGCAGGATCAGGACAGCTTGCGTCGCTGGTGGCAGCAATTCCAGGACCCGACGCTGGATGCGCTGGTGGAAAGAGCGTTGAGCCGTAATCAGGATCTGGATATTGCGGTGGCTCGTTTGAAGCAGGCCAAGGCTGAACGCGGCCAGATTGCAGCTGATCTTGGCCCTCAGGTATCAGCCGGGGCGTCGGGGCAGGCGCGCCGCAATAGTAAAGCTCTGGACTCGCCACCTGGAGGGGAGTTACGAAACTGGCAGTTGGGGCTGGATGTCAGTTGGGAGCTGGATTTGTTTGGTGGCACTCGCCGGGCGATAGAGGCCGCCGATGCCGGTATTGAAGCGTTGGCGCAGGACCACGGTGCTTTGCAGGTCAGCTTGATTGCCGAGTTGGTCAGCCATTACGCCGGTTTGCGGGCGACGCAAAGACGGCTGGATATTGCCAGGGACAATGTGCGCAATCTGCGCGATACCGAACAGTTGGTGGAGCAATCCCGACGTCGCGGGTTGGCTCGTCAGTCTGAACTTTTGCAGGCCAGAGCCGAGCGTGAAATGGCACAGGCGCAGCTCCCGATACTGGAAGCCGACATTGCCCGTTTCAGTCATGGCATTGGTGTGTTGGCGGGCGGCTTTCCGGGCGACTGGCATGCGGTTCTGACGCAACCCGCGCCTGCCTTGCCCGTGCCGCCGCAATTGCCCGCGTTCCTGCCCTCGGATCTGATTCGCTCCCGGCCAGACTTGCGAGCAGATGAACGGCGTTTGGCTGCGGCCACGGCGCATATAGGTCAAGCCCAGGCACAACGCTTTCCGACGTTCCGGATTCCCTTGGGAATAGGGACTGCCGTCAGCGTGATTCACGACATCTTTTCCAGTGCCAGTCTGTTGTGGGCGGCAGGGCTGCAAGCGGAGCACAGCTTGTACGATGGTGGCCTTGCGCAATCGGGCATCGAAGCGGCACAAGCGAAGGCGCAAGCCGCTGAACTGATTTATGAGCGTGATGTGCATCTGGCTTTGCGGGAGGTGGAAGATGCCTTGACCTCTCTGCACAGCCAGGTACAACGTCAGAAGTCTTTGCAGGCCGCACTGCTCGATAGCGAACAGGCTTTGGAGCACGCGACGCAACTGTATAAAGCAGGCTTAAGCGCCTACTTGCCGATCCTGGTGGCACAGCGTAGCGCCAATCAGGCACGAGATGCCTTGACGCTTAGCCAGTGGGACGAGGTGCTGGCTGCCATTGCTCTGTATAAATCCTTGGGAGCTGGCTGGCAGGAAAGTTGATGCACAGCCGCCGGATTACAGCTCTCCCGTCAAAAACTGCGCTCGCCCACGTCCGAAGGACCAATCTGCATCGCTGTTTTCTACCAGAGCGATGATCAGGTCATTGGGCGACACGCCACAGTTCTGTTCCAGCCGCTCTGCCAGCAAGCGGTAGAACTGGACTTTCTGGATCTCGCTGCGGGGGCGGGACACGATGTGCAGCAGCACCACTTTGTTGCTACGCGAGTAGCCCAGGCCAGTGTCTTCCAGCACCAGTTCGCCGGGACGATGCTGGGTGACGCATTGGTAGCGGTCGCTGGCAGGAACATCAAAGGCTTGCACCATGGCTTGGTGCGTGGTGTCCAGCAGCAGGCGCAGTTCTTCGTCGTTGCGGCCTTGGATCAGATCAAATTTCAGTAATGGCATGGTGGTTCACCTTGATGAGAGTGTAGGGAAATCGGGCAGGCCATCCACTCGACACGCAGGCCAAAGTGGTTGGCTCTGTATCAGTTCAGGTCCTCGGCGGGGCCAAAGAACTCGTAATGGCTTTGTTCGTCGGGCAGGCCCAGATCGCGCAGAGTGCGTCTGATCAAGGTCATAAAGGGTTTGGGGCCCAGGTAATAGGCATCGAACTGGCCGTCACAGGGCAGCCATTGGCTCAGTTGCGTAGCTGTAGGGCGGCCTATGGCATGGGGCTGCGGCCCGAATAGGGCTGTGTGTTCTTCGTACACCACATAAGCCTGAAAACGCGGATAGCGGTTCGCCCAGGTGGTGAGCTGGTTGGCAAAGGCGTGGACGTGCACATTGCGGGCGTAGTGGATAAAGGTGATGGGGCGCTCGGTCTGCAAGGCCGCCTCCACCATGGCCAGGGTGGGGGTAATGCCGACGCCACCACTGATGAAAACCTGATGCCTGTCGTTGTGACGCAAGCTGAACTGTCCGGCAGGTGGGAACAGGTTCAGCGTGTCGCCTTTCTGGATCTGATCGTGCAGGAAGTTGGAGGCCAGACCACGGGCTTCGCGCTTGACGCTGATGCGGTAGCTGCGCCCATTGGGGGCCGCAGACAGGGAGTAGTTGCGGCGAATTTCTTCACCGTTGACCTTCAGGCGCAGGCCTATGTATTGGCCGGGCTTGAAGTTCAGTACGGGTTTGCCGTCAACCGGCTCCAGATAAAAGGAGGTGATCTCCTGGCTTTCAGGGACTTTGCGTATCACCTGAAAGGCGCGTGCGCCCCGCCAGCCGCCGGGGGCGGTGGCCATATCGTCGTAAATCAGACGTTCGGCTTCGATCAGCAAATCCGCCAGTTGCTGGTAGGCGGCCGCCCAGCCGTCTATGACCTCATTGGTCGCGACGTTCTCGCCCAGGACTTCGCGTATGGCTTGCAGCAGGCAAGTGCCCACAATCGGGTAGTGCTCGGGCTGGATTTGCAGGGCAACGTGTTTGTTGACGATCTGGCTGGCCAAGGGGCTCAGGGCTTCCAGTTGGTCGATATGGCGGGCGTAAGTCAGCACGCCATTGGCCAGGGCGCGTTGCTGGGTGCCGTTGGCTTGATGGGCCTGGTTGAACAGGGGGCGCACCTGTGGATAGTCGCGCAGCATCAATTCATAAAAATGGGTGGTCAAGGCTTCGCCGCCGGTTTCCAGCAGCGGCACGGTGGCCTTGATGATGTCGCGTTGAGCGTCTGTCAGCATAAGAATCAAAAGGGTAAAGAGGGTGAAACAGGAAGCGTTGGCAGCAGGGGGCACCTGCTGCCGGACTAGCTGGCGGATGAGTGGTAGCCGTGCTTATTGCGCCGTGGGCATCACAAATTCCGCGCCTTTGGCGATGCTTTCTGGCCAGCGCTGCATGATGGATTTCTGCTTGGTGTAAAAGCGAACTCCTTCTTCGCCATAGGCGTGCATGTCGCCAAACAGGCTCTTTTTCCAGCCGCCAAAACCGTGCCAGGCCATAGGCACCGGAATCGGGACATTGATCCCCACCATGCCGACCTGGATGCGGCGCGCAAACTCGCGGGCCACATTGCCGTCGCGGGTAAAGCAGGCCACGCCATTGCCGAATTCATGGGCATTGATCAGGTCCACGGCTTGTTTCAGGTCCGCCACGCGCAGGCAGCCCAGTACCGGCCCAAAAATTTCTTCTTTGTAGATGCGCATGTCCGGCGTCAGGCCGTCGAACAAGGTGCCACCCATCCAGAAACCGTCCTCGCAACCTTCACCGGCCTGGCTGCCCTGGAAGTGACGACCATCGACCAGCAGCTGTGCACCTTCCTGTATGCCCAGCTCGATGTAGTTGGAGATACGTTCGTGTGCGGCACGGGTCACAATGGGACCCATTTCGGCGGCCAGGTTTTCCCCGTTCAGCACTTTCAGGGTTTTCGTACGCTCGATCAGTTTGGGGACGAGCTTGTCAGCCACATCACCGACCAATACCGCCACGCTGATGGCCATGCAGCGCTCGCCTGCGGAGCCGTAGCCTGCGCCAATCAAGGCATCTACGGCCTGGTCGATGTCCGCGTCTGGCATCACCACCATATGGTTCTTGGCACCGCCCAGGGCTTGCACGCGCTTGCCGTGACGGGCGCCGGTTTCGTAGATGTAGTTCGCAATCGGGGTGGAGCCGACAAAGCTCACCGCCTGTACTTGCGGGTGCTCCAGCAGGGCATCGACTGCTTCCTTATCGCCTTGCACCACATTGAAGACGCCATCGGGCAGACCAGCTTGCTTGAACAAATTGGCAATGAACAGCGAGGGGCTGGGGTCAGTCGGGCTGGGTTTAAGGACAAAGGTATTTCCGGCTGCGATGGCAACCGGGAACATCCACATGGGCACCATGACGGGGAAGTTGAAGGGGGTGACTCCGGCCACTACACCCAAAGGCTGGCGCAGGGTCCAGTTGTCGATATTGCTGGAAACCTGTTCGGTGTAATCGCCTTTCAGCAGCTGCGGGATGCCACACGCAAATTCCACAATATCAATGCCGCGTGCCACTTCACCCTGGGCGTCAGTAAAGACCTTGCCATGCTCGGCAGTAATCAGATGGGCCAGCTCGTCCTTATGTTCATTGAGCAATTGCAGAAACTTGAACATGACTCGGGCACGGCGAATGGGCGGGGTGTCGGCCCATTTAGGGAAAGCCTGCGCTGCGGCCTGAACCGCCTCGTCAACTTCAGCATGGGTGGCCAGCGCCACATGGCCGGTGACGGTGCCGGTAGCCGGGTTGGTCACCTCCAGGTGGCGGCCCGATGTGCCAGGCACGATGTGGCCATTTATATAGTGATCGATATGGACAGCAGGGTGAGTCATGGTTTCAGTCTCCTTGTTTGATGTCTGGAAAGCAGAGCTATCTGTAGGGAAGATAGAAGACTGAGTGAATCATGTAAAATGATGAATAGTGATTCGATGGATCATTAATAATGAATCGAAAGACGATCTATCCAAGGGCGGCTCAGATGGGCCTGAGATTTACCCTAGTCACGGACTGAATGTTGGCAGGAGCCGGTGCCGGGCGGCTTTGAGACCAAGAGGCCACAAGCCAGCAGCTTGGCGGCGCGAGGGGAATGGCCTGTTTATAAATCACGGAAAGAGATTTTAATCATCAGGATTCATCATTTTACTTGATCTATGGCTGCGCCTATCTTCAAGGCACATAAGCGGCGGTCTGTGGCAGAGCCAAGGTTCTGAGGCCGCTGTGACACAAATTCATCCACACGCCTTCAGGAGACAACGTGAACACCATGACAACCCTGGCCGGTATCCGGCAACAGCCGCAATTCAAGGAACTGGTCCGACGCAGACGCCATTTTGTAGCTTGGTTGACGGCGCTGACTTTGCTGCCGTACTACGCCTTTATTCTGGTCGCCAGTTTTGCGCCGCAGCTGCTGGTGACCACGCTGTCGGCAAATAGCATTATCAATGTGGGCTGGCCGCTGGGCTTTGCCTTGATTCTGGGCACCTGGTTGCTGACGGGCTTGTATATCCGACGTGCCAATGGCGAGTTTGATGCCCTGACGGCCTTGATTCTGAAGAGGGCCAAATGATGCGCCGCCTTTCTTCCATTGCTGTTCTGCTTGCTTTATCTGGTCTGGCCTTTGCCGTGCAAGCGGACCCGGCTGCTTTGCAGGAGGTGCACAAGCAGCCCATCAATATCACGGCCATTGTGATGTTCCTGGCCTTTGTGCTTGGCACCTTGGGCATCACTTATTGGGCCGCTTCCAAGACCAAATCCATGGACGACTTTTACACCGCCGGGGGCGGGGTAACGGGCTTTCAGAATGGTTTGGCCCTGGCCGGAGACTATATGTCTGCCGCCGCCTTGCTGGGCCTGACCAGCATGATTTTCTTTAACGGCTACGACGGCATGATTTATGCCATCAGCTTTTTCGTGGCCTGGCCTTTGTTGCTGTTCCTGTTTGCCGAGCGTATTCGCAATCTGGGCCGCATCACGATTGCCGACATCAGCTCTTTCCGTTTGGACCAGAACCGTATCCGTACCTTGATGGCCTTTGGTTCCTTAACCGTGGTCTGTTTTTATCTGGTGGTGCAGATGGTGGGAGCCGGGCAGTTGATTCAATTGCTGTTCGGCCTGCAATACAACCATGCCGTGATTGCCGTGGGTTTGCTGATGGTGATCTACGTGACCTTTGGCGGCATGGTAGCCACGACGTGGGTGCAGATCATCAAGGCTGTGCTCTTGCTGCTGGGTGGCACCTTGCTGGCGGTTCTGGCCTTGAGTCGCTTTGGTTTTTCGCTGGATGCCTTGTTTGTGAAAGCGGTGGAGGTTCACAAGAACGGTGCGGCCATTTTGCTGCCCAGCAAGCTGGTTTCCGACCCGATTGCCATGATCTCGCTGTCGATTGGTCTGGTATTCGGGACTGCCGGTTTGCCGCATATTCTGATGCGCTTTTTCACCGTTCCTGATGCCAAGCAGGCACGTAAATCCGTTTTTGTCGCAACCGGCTTTATCGGCTTTTTCTTCTTGATTGTGGGCGTGCTGGGCATGGCAGCAATTGTGATCGTGGGCCAGGACCCGAGCTTTTATGAAGGCGGCCAGTTAGGTGGCACTTTGATTGGTGGCGGCAATATGCCCGTCATGCACCTGGCCAAAGCCTTGGGCGGCGATCTGTTTCTGGGTTTTTTGTCTGCCGTTGCCTTCGCCACGATTCTGGCGGTGGTCGCGGGGCTGACCATGGCCGGAACCTCGGCCATCTCCCATGACTTGTACGCCATGGTCATCAAGAAAAATCAGGTGGACCCGGCCAAGGAACGCCGCGTCTCCAAGATTGCCTCGGTTTGCCTGGGTGTGCTGGCTGTGGTGCTGGGCATCTTGTTCAAGGATCAAAACATTGCCTTTCTGGTGGCGCTGACCTTCGGGGTCGCGGCGTCCGTCAATTTCCCGATTCTGGCCTTGTCCATGTTCTGGAAGGGTTTGACCACGCGCGGTGCCTTGATCGGTGGCGTGGCTGGGCTGTTGAGTGCCGTTGGTCTGGTGATTTTGTCACCGGCTGTCTGGGTCAAGGTGCTGGGCAATGAGCAGGCGATTTTCCCCTATGACTATCCCGCCATTATTTCCATGAACGTAGCGTTCTTCTTTACCTGGCTGGGCTCGGTGACCGACCGCAGCGCCCAGGCAGCGCTGGAGCAAGCCCGTTTCGAGGATCAGTTTGTGCGGGCGCATACCGGCATTGGGGCGTCGGGTCTGGTGAATCACTAAGTATCACTATCAGCGTGTCACCGCAGGGGGCTTGCCCCCGGTGACCTTTTCAAGGAGGTAATCATGCAATTGCGAGACAACGGACTCAGGTTCTCGCCCATCACTATTGTGCTGCACTGGCTTGTAGCGGCCTTGCTGTTTTCCATTCTGGGCTTGGGGGTGGCCATGGCCCAAAGCCCCGGCGATGCGCGATTGGTACAGCTGCAAAATCTGCTGGGGACGCTGCTGTTTCTGATCTCCATCTACCGCTTCTGGGCACGTGTGACCTCTTTTCATCCCTTGCCGGTGGGCTCGCCCAACCCGGTGGAAGTAATAGTGGCCCGTTCCGTGGCGACAGCCTTGACCTTGGCGATGGTGCTGCTGCCCGTCGCCGTCTGGCTGTCCCGTGCGGCGGCTGGCGTGGCGGTGGAGCTTCCTGGTGGTCTGGCTTTGCCTACCTTGATCAGCCCGAATGAGCAGGTCAAGGCCGTGGTTGATGTGCTGTTCAATATTGGCGGCACGGCTTTTTTGGCGGGGCTGGTCTTGCACCTTTTCGGGGCATTCAAAAACCATTTTGTACTGAAGAATCTGGCCTTGCGTCGCATCTTGGGCAAACAGGTGGAGTTGTAAATCATGAGCGAAGCAAATCGAGACTTTGCGGGCAATGTCATCACGCAGATGTGCGGAGTGCAGTACCCGATTTTTCTGGCAGGCATGGCCGCTATTTCCGGGCCGCAACTGGTGGCGGCGGTAGCGAATGCGGGCGGGATGGGCGTGTTGGGCGGCTTGCGCCTGGCACCTTTGATGCTGCGTAAATGGCTGCGCGAAACCAGGGCGCTGACAGACCAGCCTTTCGGGGTGAATGTAGTGCCGCAGTTTGGTGGCCCGGAAGTGTTCGAGGCCCAATTCCAGGTGATCCTGCAGGAGCGGCCCCGCATCTTGTCGCTGTTCTATGCCGAGGACTATTCCGCCGACATGATTCCCCGCGCCAAAGACGCCGGCATGATTGTGATGGTGCAAACCGGCACGGTGGCTCTGGCTCGTAAAGCGATTGCGCATGGGGCCGACATTATCGTCGCCCAAGGCAGTGAGGGTGGTGGCCATCTGAATCGCGGCACGATTGGCCTGATGTCTTTGCTACCCGCGATTCTGGACTGTGCGCAAGGTCGTCCCGTACTGGCGGCAGGCGGGATTACGACCCGCCAGGATGTCAGGGCGGCCATGAGCCTGGGGGCTTCCGGCGTATTGGTGGGCACGGCCTTTCTGGCCAGCGAGGAGTCCAACGCGCATCCGCTCTACAAGCAAAAGATTCTGGAAGCCAGCACGGACGATACGGAATATCGCACCGGCTATTCGTTTGGCTGGACCTATGGCACGCCGCATCGCGTGATTCCCAACCGTGACAAGTGGAATGTGCTGCGTCTGGTCGGGGGTGGGGCGCGGGCAATTGATAAGGACAGAATGGCCAGGAAACTGTCTTTGTATGCCGGTCAGGGCGTGGGCAAGATCCACAGCATTGTGCCTGCGGCAAAGCGGGTCGAGGAGCTGGTTTTGGGCTTGTCCTGACGCTTTACAGCTGCATAGCCTGTGCGGAGCGGCTGGACAGACCCACAGGCTGACCGGTCAACTCAACAGTGCGGCTTCGCCTTGATCCAGTTTGGGTAATTGGGCGAACTGCGCTTGGGCCAGGGCCACAAAGCTGCGCAGGGCCGAGCCAGGATTGGCATCAGCACGACGGATAAACACGGTTTTTACTCGCGCAAGGTCAGGCGGCAGTTCGTGGCATTGCACGGGCAGGCGCAAGCTGCTGTTCTGGGCGATGGCTTTGGGCAGCAAGGTAATGCCCATGCCCGAGGCTACGCAGGACAGAATGCCGTCCAGTGTGCCCATTTCCATGATCTGGTTGGGCACCAGCCCAGCCTGATAAAACCAGTGTTCCAGCGTAGAGCGGTAAAAGCAGCCGGTTCTAAAGACCAGTACGGTTTGTTGGGGAATTTTTTCAATCAAGGCAGGCAGGGATTCCACCGCCTTGCTGCTGACCAGTACCAGTTCTTCTTCAAACACTTCTTCTTGAGTTAGGGCGGCGTTTTGATGAAAGCCACCGACAAACGCACCATCGAGCTGGTGGGTCTCAATGGCCTTGATCAGCTCGGCCGTGGTGCCGGTTTGCAAGGACAACTGAACCTGGGGATAGCGTTCGCGGTATTGGGTCAAAACCTGGGGCAGACGGATGGCGGCCGTGGTCTCCATGGAGCCCAGACGCAGCAGACCGCTGGGAGTGCCGGTGTCTTGCAGGGCGGCACGGCTTTCTTCGGTCAGTTGCAAGATACGGCGGGCGTAGGCCAGAAAGGTATGGCCAGCCGGAGTCAGCACCACACCACTTTTCTGGCGTATGAACAATGGCTGTTCCAGTTCGGCCTCCAGTTCTTTGATGCGCATGGTGACGTTCGATTGCACGGTGTGCACCTTCTGGGCAGCGGCAGTAAAGCTGCCATGCTCTGCAACCGCACAAAAAATCTGTAATTGGCGCATTTCCATCTCGGTCATCCCATGTCTGAAAGTGATGCGTGGATTATTACTCAATCACTTTATGGCATTCCTGATGAGTCGTAAAGCGGTTTGAGGGGCTTACAGTTGATTGCGGTAGTTCGCCGGGGTGTGACCAAAGCTGCGCCGAAACAGGCTGATAAAGGCGCTGGGGCTGGAATAACCCAGATCGTAGGCAATGGTAGCGACCGGCACACCGGCTGCCAGCATCTCCAGGGAGCGCATCAGGCGGGCGCGTTGACGCCAGGCGGTGAAGTTAAAGCCGGTTTCTGTCACGAAACGGCGGCTTAAAGTGCGCAGGCTGACCGCCGCCCAGTCGGCCCAATGTTCCATGCCCTGATTGTTGCTGGGGTCGGCAATCAGGGCGCGGGCAATGCGTTGCAAACGCGGGTCCTGGGGGAGCGGGAGCCCAAAAGGTTCGATGGGCAGACTGCGGATTTCGTCCAGAATGACGGAGGCAATATGAGCCTGGGCTTGGGGCAAGGGCGCGGCGGGAATCAAATCCCAGGAGCAGGCGCGCAGCACGGCTTCACGCAGCAGGCCGGAGGTGCGCAAGGTGCAGGCCTGGGAAGGCAGATCGGCGCAGGCCGCTTCGTCTATATAGACGCTCCAGCCATGAAAAGGGCCATGCGATTGGCCCGAGTGCAGGACGTGCGGCGGCAGCCAGACGGCATGGATGGCAGGTACTACCCAAACGGCGTCCTCCACTCCAACGGAAAGCAGGCCGCGCAGGGAGCCGAACAACTGCCCGCGAGCGTGTTGATGGGGGCGCGAGGACAGCTCCGAGTCATGGTTGCCGGTGACGGCGAACAGGACGGGGTGCTCGGGAAAGTTCAGAAAATCATGCAAACCAATCTTGCGTTCAGGCATGGCGTAATTTTGTTATCTATTGACCGATATAGTGTACAGCTGCCAAAACCTTTCTGCTTACACTGAAAACCTTGATGAATAAAGGAGTGACACATGCAAGCCCATGACATTCTTCCCGATCACGCCAGTGAAGTTCAGATTGATGGCACCACCATTCGTAAAGGCACGGTAGGCGCGTTTCTGGCTAATGCTGCCGCCTTGCGCCAGCCTGATGTCAGCGACGCTCAACGCCAGTGCGCCTTGAACGATATTGTGGCGGCCTTGCCGGCTCTGAAAGCACTAGGCTTGTTTGATGCCTTGGAGATTCGAGATCCCCAACTGCGCGATTTTGTGGAGTCCAGACTGTGATGAGAGGTGAAGGCGCAACGGTTCGACCGTATTTGTTGCGCGATACCGCTTGGCTGTATTTACCTAGCGGCTTGATGCATGCTTTCGGAAGCCCTCCGCATCTGGGCGTGCGCCGCTTCGATGTTGGCTGTCTTTATTGATGGCAAGGAGCCGCTTATGCAAGTTGATGACACGCAGTTTCCATTGGTGTTTCTAAGAGAACACAGCTCGCAGCAAACGCCGCAACAGGCGCAGGATCAATTGGAGGCCTTGTTGAATCGGGGCCAACGTTTTGTCTTGCTGACTGACAGGTTGGGCGGTGGGGACCATGCCCATGAGGAAAGCCACGAGGATCGCAAGCAACGCGCCTTGTTCTTCAAGCAGAACAAACAGCGCTTGAAGGATTTGTGCGCTGGCATGGTAGTGATCAACAAGGGGCGGGCCATTCCTGCTGCAGCACGCCTGGCACAGCAGACCTTGGGCCGGGTGCTGGGCCTGCAATTCAGCTTTGTCGTTGATGAAGGCGAAGCCAGGCTTGAGGCCAGTCGGTTACTGGCCCGTTAAATTGCGGGCGGCATGGCTGCCAGAAAGAGGGTATCCGATCAACAGAGGGACCACAGGCCGTGTGATGCGGCCTGTTTTTTTGTGCGCTAAGGCAGACAGCGCTGGAGCGGGAGAGACCTGAGCGCAGATTTTTATTTCCAGTTGCAGATTTATCTATAAAATATACACCGTATATATAAAGGGTAGATCATGAGCACTGCACACGTTTTCATCGGAACCAGCCTGGACGGATTCATCGCCAAACCGGACGGCGACATTGCCTGGTTACTGGAGCGCAGCGATCCTGCGGAAGATCACGGCTATATGGCTTTTATTGCGGACAAGGATGCGGTGGTCATGGGACGTGGGACGTACGAGAAAGTCCTGACTTTTGACGTCTGGCCTTACCAGCTGCCTGTGGTGGTCTTGTCCAGACAACTGGCCGACACGTCGGTTCCTGAGCATCTGCAAGGCAAAGTCCGTTTCTCCCGCCAGACTCCCGAGCAACTGATGGAGCAATTGGCAGCAGAAAATCTGCAACGTATTTATGTAGACGGCGGCCAGCTTATCCAGTCCTTCTTGCGGGCTGGTCTGGTGCACGAGATGATTCTTTCCACCATGCCGGTTCTTATTGGTGAAGGCCGCCGACTGTTTGGCGATGTGAATCAGGATATGGATTGGCGTTTGCTCTCCAGCCAGAGCTTTCCTTCCGGCTTGGTACAGTCTCGTTATCAGTTCAAGTCATGAGCCGGGGGCGAGGACGTCCGGCTGGAGGTGCCGGCCTGACATTGGACGATATTCTGAACGCTGGGCTGGCGCTTCTGGACGAGGGCGGCGAGCAAGGTTTGAGTATGCGTGCTTTGGCCGCCCGTCTGGGCGTGACCCCCATGAGTCTGTACAACCACGTGCCGGATCGGGCAGGCTTGTTGCGCGTCTTGTCCGACCGGGTGTATGCCCAGGTGCTGCAAGGTCTGGATGAGCAGGAAGGCTCGGAACTGCGCCGGATTTTGCTGCGCTATCACCAGGCGGTTAGCCGTCATCCGCATTTGACCGTGGCCATCTTCAGCGATCCAGCTGCCTTTGCCGGGGTGACGCAGGAGATTACCCAGCGCTTGCGTAGCTTGCTGGCGGACTGCACCGAGGAGCCGGAACTATGGCTGGGCATCTTGATCGACCATGCCCATGGTAGCGGTCTGCCTGCTTCTATTACGAACGATGAAGCGGCGCAGCGTGTTTATGAGCAGGCTTTGGATCGCTTGTTGATGGCGCTGAATGGTACGGCTTGAACCTGATTCGCCTGGATAGTCACGATGGTATGGCTTGATTCAGATTTGCCTGCTTAGCCATGATAGTGCGGCTTGATTCTGATTTGCCGCGCTATTTACGATGACGCGACTTGATTCTGATTCGTCAGGTCAGTCACGAAAAAGCAGGGGCCCTTCCTGCCTTTTTTATGCCGTGCCTTTTACTGCCGCACCCTGCAAGAACAACTGGGTCATGTCCTCGAATTCCTGATGCAAGGACAGCTCGGGCTGATTCAGCCAGCGCAGCATGGCTCCGAAGTACAGGTGATGAAACCAGTGGGCCAGTTGCTCGGGGCTTAGTGACGGATTCAACTCCCCCGAGTCTTGGGCTAAGGCAATCAATGCCTGCCAGGTTTGAGTGATGTCACTGTCCTTGCTGGCTGTGCCTGTATTCAGCAATTGATGGCGCAGATAGGCTCTCAAGAACTCTGGGTGTTCGGTGCACCAGTCTGCCGAGGCACGCAGAATGCACAAAGCCTGCGTCTGAAACGTAGGGCACTGAGCCACCTCATGTTGCAGATAGGCCAGATCCTGCTTTAGCTGCGCATCCACATGAAACGCCAGCACCGCCTCTTTGCTGGGGAAGTGCGTGTACAAGGTGCGCTTGGCGATATCGGCCCGGTCTGCAATCTGCTCCATGGTCACAGCCTCGTAGCCGTGCTGCTCAAACAGAGTGGCCGCTGTCTGGCGTATCTGTTCCAGCATGAGCAGGCGTTTGCGTTCCCGGCGACCCGGATCATGGTCTGTAGTCATGGTAGTTTTAAAAGTATACGAATTGCATAAGTATACGACGTGCAATGTTATGATGCCATTGCTGTTATCGCTAGCTGTTATCGCTATCAAGGCCAGATCATGAAATTTGCGCTTGTGACTTATGGTACCGAGGGGGATGTACGTCCGCTTGCCACCTTGGCGGCGGGTTTGATGGCATCGGGGCACGAAGTCTGCCTGCTGGCGGACGGTGGTACTTTAAGCTCTGCCCGAACCTTGGGTGTGCCTTGCCTGCCTCTGGCGGGTGATATACGGCAGGCCCTGATGCCTGGGCAGATTCTGTCCAGTGCGGTGCAGGAAAAGGGCGGTTTTCAACAAACGGCCAAGGCGCTGTCGGCGATTGCCAATGTCAACACACCCGCTTGGATGCAAACCGTGCTGGATGCCAGCGAGGGTTGTGACGCGATTATCGTTTCGGGTCTGGCCGCTTTTGTGGGGCTGTCCGTGGCAGAGCGTCGCGGCATTAAGGCCATTGGTACCGGGCTGATACCCATCACTCCCACCGCTGCCTTTTCCTCTCCCTTCTTGCCACCGACCAAGGTGCCGCGCTTTTTGAACAAACGCAGCCATGAGTGGGTAAATGCACTACTGTGGCGGGCGTTCAAGCGAGTTACCAATCAGGCACGGCAACAAATCTGTGGGCTGCCCGCCCAGAACAAGGTCTGGTCCGACCATCCCATGTTGTACGGTGTCTCTCCCAGCTTGCTGGCTCCGCCCAGGGACTGGCCAGACAATGCGCGCTTGTGTGGTCAGTGGATCATGCCGTCTGGGGATTGGACGATGGATGCGGAGCTGGAAGCTTTTATGGCAGCGGGGGAGGCACCGATTTATATAGGTTTTGGCAGCATGGCCGGGTTTGATCGCGTGCACTTTATCCAGATGATGATTGAAGCCATGCAAGGTCGCCGCGTGGTGTTCAGCCCCGGTTGGAGTGGTATGCAAGAGGCGGTCTTGCCAGACAATTTCTTCAAGGTGGGCGAGGTGCCGCATCAGCATTTATTCCCCCGCATGTCCCTTGTTATCCACCATGGCGGCTCGGGAACCACGCATTCAGCAGCCAGAGCGGGTGTGCCGTCCATTGTTTTGCCCTTTGCCGGTGATCAGTTTTTTTGGGCGCACAGGCTGGCGATCTGGGGTGTCGCGCCGGAGCCTTTATCGGGCAAACGGGTCAATAGCGCTCAACTGCAAGCGGCTTTGGCCTTTGCTCAGCAAGACTCGGTGCGAGCACGCGCTCAACAGATCGCGCGGGATATGGAGCAGGAAGATGGGGTGGCGGTGGCTGTTGCGACGATCGAAGCCTTGATGCGCTAGTCTGCGATAGGTTTGTCAGAAAAAGCTGGGGTAAAGCCCCAGCAAGTTTTGGATATTTGCCGGGGCTGGAATGGATCTACGTTGTGGACCAAGCTAGGCCGCCAGAATCTCGTTAAATTCCAGCACATTCAAATCCGGGTCGCGGATAAAGCAGACCATGCGACGGCCATGCCCCATCATTACCGGGCCTTCACTGACGCGAATATTCTCCCGCGCCAGCCAACTCAGCAACTCGTCCATGCTGTCGATAATGAAGGCGGCATGGGTGTAGCCGGGCCGCTTCACAGGTGCATCCAGCAATACATTGCCTTCCTCTGCGGCCAAGCCGTTATAGATCAAGTGAATACGCATTCCGTTGGCATGAACCAGGCCGCAAGCTTTGGCTTGAGGCGCAAACTCGTCGGGGTCGCGCAGAAAACCCAGCTTGGCGTAAAAGGCCTCTGCAATGTCCAGGTCCGTTACCCGTATGCCTATATGGTCCAGTTCCAGTTTGTTGAAGTTCATGATGTATTTCTGCTCCAAGGGCGTCCGTCAGGCTTGTAGCCCGGCGCGGGTTTTCTGAAAGGGAATAAAGCCGGGCAAGGCCTCGATCTGGCGTAGCCAACTTTGAACGCAGGGGTAGCTGGACAAATCCACATTGCCTTCGGGGGCGCGTTCTACATAGCTGTACAGGGCAATGTCCGCAATCGTGGGCTCTTCTGTTCCGGTAATCCAGCGCTGGTCTTTCAGGCTGTGTTCCAGGGTCGCCAAGGTGGCATGGGCGCGAGTAATCACTTCTTCAGGGTTGAAGTTGGCGCCAAACACAGTCACCAATCGAGCTGCACAAGCGCCGTAGGCAATCTTGCCTGCGGCCACAGACAGCCAGCGTTGTACTTGCGCTTCCTGATAGGGATCGCTGGGCAGCCAGTGCGAGGGTCCGATCTTGCGGGCGATATAGACCAGAATTGCCAGCGAGTCGGCAATGATCCGGCCATCGTCATCCAGCACGGGAATTTCCCCAAAAGCATTCAAGGCTAGAAATTCTGCTCGCTTGTGCGCTTTGGCCGCCATGTCGACCTCGATCAACTCATGGGGCAAGCCGCTTAAAGACAGAAACAGGGCGGCGCGATGGGCGTGCCCGGACAGGGCGTAGTGATAGAGCTTCATGGCAGTTCACCAGTCATAAACAAGAGGTATTCATTCTGCTTTCTATGGCAGTACGAAACAATCGCCTAGAATTGCACTTCATTATTGCTATTCTTGAGGATAGTCTTTAAAGGCGGGGCGCATGGACAGGCTGAAAACACTACGTACTTTTATCTGTGTGGCAGAGCAGGCCAGCTTTGCTGAAGCCGGGCGGCGCATGAATATGTCGCCCACTACGGTGTCGCGCACCATCGCGGCGCTGGAGGCCAGCTTGGGCGTGCAATTGCTGATGCGCACCACGCGCAGCGTGCGGCTGACGGAAGAGGGCAGCCTGTTTCTGGAGCGTTGTCGGGCGGGAATCGCCCAGATCGATCAGGCCGTGGAAAGCGTGCAGGGGAGTCGTTCTGAGCCCAGCGGTACCCTGACGGTAACGGCCCCGGTCATGTTCGGAAAAATGTATGTGATGCCGGTGGTTTTGGAGTTGTTGCGCCTGTATCCGCAATTGCAAATCCGCCTGATCCTGCGCGACAGCTTGGTGCGATTGGTGGAGGAAGGGATTGACATAGCGGTCCGCATTGCCGACTTGCCGGACAGCTCCTTGCATGTGGTGCCGGTCGGAGAAGTTCGACGTGTTTTCAGCGCCAGTCCCGAGTATCTGGTGCGTAAAGGCCGACCGGCTTCATTGGTAGATTTACGGCATCACGATTTGATTTGGGTCGAGGATGAAGGCGGGCCGCATCGCGGTTGGGGGCTGGACGAAGTGCGCCGTGTGGGTGGTGTACCGCGCCTGTCTGTCAGCCATGTAGATGCGGCAATTGCCGCAGCGGTGGATGGTCTGGGTGTGTTGCGCACCTTGTCTTACCAGGTAGCGGGCGAGATAGAGGCAGGGCGGCTGGTGCCTTTGCTGCGCGATGATGAGGCGCCTGCCTTGCCGGTGTCTTTACTGTTTGAAGGCGGGCGCAAACATCATACCAATGTTCGCGCCTTTATTGAGGCCACCAAACGTTTTATGAAGCCGTTCTGATTCCGGGACGCCGGGTTTAGTTGGCTTGCAAATCCAGCGTGCTATCCAGGTGTATGCGTTCAAAGTCTGAAATCAGCACCTGAATACGAATATTCCAGCTGGCCAGATGCGGCAGCTCGATATTACTCACTTCCCATTGATCTTGTCGCGTGAGTTCCGCCGGAAAGGTAATGGACTCCACCCCGGCTTGCGGGTTGCTGAAAATCACCTCCACTTCTTGAGCCTTCAGGGGACTGAAATCCGGCTCGTATAAAGAGACGGTCAGAATGGCTGGGTGCTGGGTGGAGGCCGGGATGTACAACAGATCTGCCATACCGGCTTCGGTATGAATATGGCTGGAAACGCTGGGTGGAACTAGTTGGGCCAGGGCGCGCGGGGGCGGGGTGAAGCGCCATAATGCGGCCACGGCCAGGATCAGCACCGCCAACACATATTCCAGACGAACCACACGTCGCAGAGCCTGTCGGGCATCGCTACGCTGTTGCAAGACGGCTTGAGTCAGACGATAGCGGTTGTAGGCTCCCAAACCCAGCAAGAGCAGGACCAGAATCAGCTTGGCACTGAGCACTTGTCCATATCGGCTTTCCCAGAGCGAAGCGAGTTGATCGAATTGCACGTAGATCAGCGCGGCTCCGCTCAGGACCAGAACCAGCAGGACAGCGGGAATCCAGCGCGAGAACAGCGTCAGCAAGCGGGATTCTTGAGCATGCTGAAGTGCATAAACCAAAGGCAGGAAGGAACCAATCCACAGTGTCAGCGCCACGACATGCAGCCAGACACTGGGGCGGGACAACCAGGCGGGATCTGCTGTGCTGGCATGTCCGCTGGACGCCAGGGAAGCTCCCAGAAGAATCAGCGCCAAAGCAGCCAGCCATTTCTGGCTAGCGGAGTGTGTCGCTTTCCAGGATAAGGCGGCACAGGCCAGAGCTAGCCAGCCCAGCAGCACCGCCAGGCCCATGGAGGTCGATGCAGCCGTTTGCCAGGCGGCCGTGCCGAACAGGGCGGACAGAGGCAAGTCCAGGGCATCGACACCCACCAAGCCCAGGTTCAGCAATAAGGCGACGGCCCCTAAAGTCAGCATGCGTGGCGCGATATGAGCTTGACTCGCTGATGTGTTGTTTGATGCTGGAGCCAGGGCGCGGTAGACCACCCAAGCTATCCCCGTAAACAGGCCCACATAGCCCAGAAGTCGGGCAAGCCAGATCAGTCCATTTCTGAGGGGATTGCTGTGGGTGCTGTCCACCAGATTTGAGCTGGGCGCCCCAATGGAAAACGTCAGCGTTCCGCCTACGGGATGACCGTCAGCAGAAATAACCCGCCAGCTCAGCCCATACGTGCCTTCGGTTTCCATGGGCGGCAAGGCCAGTTCCAGTCGCTGGTCTTGTGTCAGAACGTCCTCCAGCTCCTTGGAGGAACCATCGGGACGAATCAACTTCATCAGCAAGGGCGATACGGTCTCATTGAAGCTCAGGCTGGCTGTACTGGGAGCCTGGGCCAGCACCGTGCCGCTATCGGGTTTGCTGGCGACCAAGGATGCATGGGCATACAGCACCGGCGCCCAGGCCAGCAACGGCAAGGCAAGCAGTAGCACGAGCAGTGGGTGGCAAGCTGCCTGCCTACGCAGGGTCTGCGTTTGCATAAGATCTCCTTCAGGCTGATGCCCAAGGGCACCAGCCGCCTGGGTGTTTAAGGCTTGGGCAAGAGTTGTAGCGCAGGAGCAGGGGCGTCGGAATGGTCAGCCGCTTCCTTGGTGCCCGGAGCTGCTTGATCAATCCAGCGCTCCACGCCTTGTTCGCATTCCTGAACAACCGGGAAGTAGAGCGTGCTATTGGGCTTGAGTTCATCGCCCAAATAGCTGATGAACACGAACTCGTCATAGTGCTCGTCCTGCAAGGGGCCGCCAGTCCAGACCACTTCCTGAACGCCGGAGCTGACTTTGGCACCCCAACGCGTGTAGGCCTGCTTGTAGTCACCTTTTACTGTTTCCAGGGTCCAGCCTGCTTTGGGCTGTGGCTTTACACCGACCACACCTTCAGGAATACGGACACGGATTTTGGTGGTGGCAGAGCCTTTGCAGCCATGCGGTACGGACAGAACCGCCTTGTAGCTGCTGCCCACCGGGGCTTGCTTGGTTTGCAGGGAAACGTGTGCCACAGCGGAAGAGGCGAACAGCACGGCAGCCATGCCCAGAGTGGCACGGAAAGACGTAGAAGAAATCGACATTGAAAACCTCGGCTAGATAAAAAAGAGAAACCGTCAAAGGACGGGAACACATCAAGCGAGGAATAAAGGCGGGGCGCGTGAGCCTAAAGGAGGGCCTTGTGCCGGCAGCGGTGGCAGGGTTTGGTTGCTCTGGGCTAACAAAACCGGCCGGTACCTGATCAGGCTGATCAGAATAGGCGCATCCAGGGTCGGCAACAAGGCGGGGGAGGCCGCGATACCAAAGGGGCAGTCCTGTTGATTGTGATGCGTATCGGAATCCGCCTGGCCATCCTGGCCGACCAGATCAATCCAGAGCGTATTGGCAGCATTGCCAGCCGTACAGAAGGTAATGGCAAAGCCATTGTCTTGTCCTGAGCGGGTAGGCATGTAGCCTGCCGGGACGATGGCGCGACAGACGTAGGCCAGCAGAGCCAGGCAAAACAGAAGTTGCCAAACTCGGATTTCGCGGGAAACGAAACGGGGACCCAGGGCGCGCATGCGGAAAAGTATATTACAAAAGTGGGGGCCGACTGATGAGGCATTCGCCAGTTATCTGGCACCAAACTACACGTGGATCTTGATCTGGCTGGTTTATCTTTGTCTTTGTTCCTGATCCTGCCGCCCACCTTGGTATTAGTGCTGCTTCTGACTTGGCAGTTTCACTCCCTACGTTTCTTGATTGCAGCCACCGCCACCTGGGTCGCCACCGTCAAGGGTTCTGGCAGTTGATCCAATGTAAACCAGTCCATGCCGCTGTGCTTCTCAGGCTCCTGCACCACGGCCTGGCCGGTGAAGGATTTGACCAAATAAACTGGCGCCACCCAGTGCTCGCCCTTGTCGGCATCAATCTGGTTCACATTGACCAGTAGCTCCAGACTCTCCAGACGCAAACCCACTTCTTCCATAATCTCCCGTGTAACGGCTTGCTCCAGGGTTTCCAGCCAGTCCACTTTGCCGCCCGGTATCCCCCAGTGCTCAGCTTCTGGTGCACGCACACGCTTGAGCAGCAGGATTTTGTCGTTTTGCATAATGACTGCACCGCAGCCAACTCGTATGGTTTCGTCTATGTCTACATCTCTAGTTTTTAAACGGGCGTCAAGTGGCCCCGAGCGTCAATGACACATAAAAAAGCCGCGAACATAGTGGGCGGCTTTGGTCAGCTAAGGCAAAGTACCGCTTAGGGGAAACCGGCACATTGCTTTATAAAGGCAGGCCGCGCGGCCAGGCGGTGGTAGTAGTCTTCGACTGCCTTGAGTACCGGGCGATCAAACGGCGTATTCAGCCAGCGGTGAATGGACAGGCCCAGAATGATATCGGCCAGGGTGAATTCCGTTCCGGCGGCATAGGCCTGGGTCTGCGCCAAGTGTTTTTCCAAAATTCCCATTACCTGGGTCCAGGCAGCCAAGGATGCCTGAACCTGTGCGGCGTCCTGATGCTTGGGCGATTGACGCACCAAACTCCAGAACGCATATGTCCAGGTCGGGTTCAGCTCGGAGGCCTGCCAGTCCAGCCACTGATCCACCTTGGCTCTTTGCCAGGCATCTTGCGGATACAAGGCCGTCGGTGCCTGGCGGTTGGCCAGATAACGCACAATGGTATGGGATTCCCACAGCACACGTTCCCCATCCAGCAGGACGGGGATTTTTGCGTTGGGGTTCAGCGCACGGAATTCGTCCGTGTTGACGTCCTTGAAGCCTATGCCCCAATCCTGCCGCTCAAATTCCAGATTCAGCTCCGCGCAGGTCCACATGACTTTGCGTACATTGATGGAGGATTCTCTGCCAAGAATAGTCAGCATGATGGGGCCCTCAAATGGTCATTACTTGCTGGCAGGCAGCAGTTCGTCACGGCGTTCGATAATGCGTGAGATCAGGCCATATTCAATGGCTTCCTCGGCACTCATCCATTTGTCGCGCTCGATATCGTCACGCACACGCTCGATAGGCTGGCCGGTTTCACGGGCAATTACCTGGGCGATACGTTCACGCGCTTTCATGATTTCCTGGGCTTGAATGGCCATATCGCTGGCCTGACCACCGGCGCCACCGCTGGGTTGGTGAATCAGAAAACGGGTTTGAGGCAGGCACACACGACGCTCGCGGGCGGCACCCAGGAACAGGTGGGTAGCAGCACTGCCCACCCAGCCGGTACCCACCATGGTGACGGGCGAGGAAATAAAACGCACCACATCATGGATGGCATCGCCCGATTCCAGGTGACCACCCGGCGAGGACACGATCATGGTGATGGGGGCGGTGGATTCGGCATCCAGCGCCAGCAGCTTGCGCACGGTTTCCGAGGCGAGCTTATCCGTGATGGTGCCAAAGACCAGCACAGTACGGGCGCGGAAGGCTTTTTCTTCCAGAAAGGCGCTGTCTTGAGGGCTGGTATCAGAGCGAGTTTCTTTTTCTTGGCCAAGCATGGGGAAAGACTCCAAGGGATAAGTATTCTGTCTGCTAAGGAAAATCGATTGCTCGACTATATCCCGACTGATGGTCAACCGGGCTTTCACTTGGCAATTTTTGTGGTTTTTTTTGTCCGCGCTGGGGGCGCAATAGGGCGCAACGCAAGCAGACAAAGCAAATGCAGGGCGGTCTGCCCCGCAAGTTCATCATAGTCTCATGCTTGTTAAGTGTTTGATCCAGGGAATAAGACCTTATCGTCCTGTCTCCTGGAGCAGCATCACGGGAAGGGCTGATCTACACGCTGCCGCTGGGCCTTGAGACCTGCCACAGAACCCCGATACCTCATTGAAAACGCTTCTTTCAACAGTGGCACGACGCTCCCTGTCACTAAAAAAGATACCTGTCGCTTCAGGCGCTTGATGCTAAAAAGGGACGGCACCCGATCAGCCGCCGAGGTCGAAGAAGTCCTTGCTTAAAAACGCTTTTCCAGCTTCAGCGCGACTTCGGTTTGCTTGTATTTGAAAGCCCAGTCGATATTGCTGTTGTTGAAAGTGTGTTTCACATACAAATTGGGCGTAATGCCTTTGAACGCAAAGCGCGGCATGCCTACGTTCAGGATATAAATCTGCTGACGGTCCTTGCGCAGCCCGCCCAGGAACAAGTCCTCGGCATCGTGACGGGTCTGCCGGTACAGGGCCGTGGCATTGATATTGAAACCCGCATCAAAGGCCCTGTAAATTCCCAGGTTTGCCATATAGCTGCGGCTTTGCGCGGTTTGCTGAGACTGCAGATTACGGGTGTAATTCAGGCCCCCGTAGACCACGGTTTTGGCATCAATCAGATACGAGCCGTACAAGCCTATCTGGTTCTCTTTGACGCCTTCAAAGTACTGCCGTAAATCGCCTTTGTAGGACAGGCTCTTGTGCTGGGCATTCACGCCTACTTGCAGCCTGTCGCTAAGATTGTGCTTCCAGTCCACGCGCCCGCCCCAGGACTGATAGCTGGTGCGACGGTTGGTGTAATTGTTCTCGAACAAGGGCGTAATCGACAGATCGTTTTTAGCGTCCTGATAGTTGTAGCCCGCGTAAATAATGCTGGTGTTGTCGCTGTAATAAATATTCTTGGGCTCGGCTTCCTTGTGCTTGTCGTACAGATTGCCGTAGCTCAGGCCGCGCAGTAGTAGGTTGTGGTTGCCGCTTAGCTGGAAACGCCGGTTCAAGGTCAGGTCGTAGACCATGGCGGTGGATTTGACCGGGTCCGGCATCTTGCGCACTGACGGAAAGCACCCAAAGAAATAGCAGGTAAAGAAGGTGTCTTGCTGGCCGTTTTCTTTGTTGATATTGCTGTTGTAGCCCAAGCCAATCGAGGCGGAACCGTGCCAGGCATTGCGGTCCTGCAAGGCACCCTGGAAGCCTTCAATTACGGGCCGTACTTCATCAGGAATACCGGCAGAGGAAATCTGGCTGAACAGCTCCTTGGCTTCGCTGGATTGATAGTCCTCGAACAACAGGCGGGCCAGTTCCAGCTTGGCGCGCATCATAGTGGGATCGCTTTCCTGAGCTTGGCGCAGCTTGCTGATCGCCAGGCTGTGATTGTCTTTGCTACGGGCCACCATCCCTTGAGCCATCAGCACCAGGGCAGGGTTGTGGCCGGGCAGCTCCTGATATTTTTCTACAAACTGATCCACCTTGGCCCACTGCTGCAGATTGATGGCGACATAAATGGCCGGTTCCAGATCGGTCAGCGTGGCATCGACGCTATAGGTTGTGCCGTTGATGGTGATCAGGGCCGACGGGTCCACATCGGGCGGGGTTTCTTCCACTAAATGGGAGCGTTCGCGTTCGTTCAGATTGCGGTCGATTTGATTCAGAAGTCGGCGCGTATCGTCGTCGTTGGCTTGCACCGCGCTGGATGCCATGGCCAGCAGCAGGCACAAAAGGGGAAGGGCTCGCCCATGCATGAATGAAAACCTTGCAAGAAAAAGGGGAGATGGACGCAGGGTCCGGAGAGAAAGGGGATCGAGCTTGTCGATCCCCCTTTTCTTATGGCAACACTAGCGTGTTGTCAGAGGCGGATTACTGCTTGGCACCGCCGAAGGCCATGTCTTTAGTGCCACCAGGGGTGTTGTAGTAAATACCAGCCAGCGCATCAGCGGCAGCGCCGTAGAACTGACCGCGGATTTTGGAAGAATCGGCAAGATCTTGGGCGAAGGTACCGTTGGAGCTAATGGTTGTGCCATTGAAGAGTACGGTGCCGACCAAGCCTGTCAACGTACCTGAGCCGCCAGCGTAGTTAGCGGTCAGGGTACCTTTGGAGATACCAGCCTGGGTGCCGGGGTTGTATTGGTTGACACCTACAACGTCGTACTTGGCATTGACCAGGTTAGGCATGGCTGTGGTTGGGTTTTCGCCGGTGTAGAACACCGTGCGGTCAGCATGGCTCAGGTTCAGATCCGTGCTGCTTGCTGGGGGTGTGCCGGCTATGCGGGGAGCCCACTCACCAAAATACACTTCCTGGCCGGAAACCTTGGCAACTACTTCGCCACCGAAGTGGGGGTAGCCTGGCAGAGGATTGTTCAGTTGGCGATAGGCGTAAATTTGAGTGCCTGCTCCTACACCGCTGGTGATGGTATGGCGCCATGTTTCAGCAATGTTTGTTCCTAACGGCATTTGAATATATCCATTGCCATCAGAACCACCCAGCACTTGATTGGTTTGCCAAAGAGGACCGCTTTTGAAGCTCACCACTCCTGATTGTTTGGTGGCGTCATAAGGGTCAGTACCTGGCATGGAGATACCAGCTTCGCCCTGAGCCATCATCGTGGACGGCTTATCCGCCACTACAAATGCTTTCGAGGAGCCACCCGCGACGGGGGCAGCGAAGCTGCTGGCGGAGGCCAGCAGGAAAGCCGAAACAATAGCCAGTTTTTGTACATTCAGACTTGCTTTCATTACGAACTCCATTAAGTGAAGAAAAAGGGCGTTTTTACGAAAACGACCAAAAAAACCGATTAACTTAAAAACGTGCTGTCATACCGACGCGTACCGTTCGTCCGGGGGCCGGCATGGAGGTGCGGGCCATAGGGTCCAGGTAGTACTGATTAGTTAGATTGCTGATCGCCACGTCCACATTCAGGTTTTTCTGTACCTGATAGCTGGCGTAGGCATCGAAGACCAAAATGGGGTTCCAGTAGTTCGTTCTGTTAAATGCCCAGCCAAGGCCACCAAAATGCCCTTCATCTTTGTTTTTCGCAGCGCTGTGATACACCGCACGTGCTCCGAGCAGTAGTTTCTTTTCCAGCAGGCGTGCACCGACATCCAGATTCAGGGAGTACTGCGGTTGCAGGCTGGTTCTGGCAAAGGTGCGAGGGAAGCCGCCATCAACGCAGGCAGGTATGCGGTCGCTTCCTGCGGCTCCAGGGATGGGCATAAACGTCTGGGCGTAATCGGCGTCGCATAGCTGCTGCTTCAAGCGGTATGTGCCGCCAAAGTTGGCAAAGTATTTACCGCTATCCACGCGAGCTTGCAGTTCAATACCGGACATCTTTTTCTCGTCAAACTGCACGGTATTGAAGTCCCAGTCTCGGTCTATATAGTCTTTGATCCGGTTGTTGAAGTAATTGATTTTGATGTCTGCATATTCCAGACTTGGAAAGTAGCTGCTTAGATTGTGGACATAGCCGATTTCCCAGTTGTAGGCATGCTCAGGACGATTAGCGGTTCCGGTCGAGCGCTTGCTGCCGCCAGCCAAGGCCATGGAGGACTCGAACAGGCTTGGAAAACGTACAAATTCGTTGTATCGGGCATAAAGACGAATATCGTCTGTAATGAAGGCTGTCAGCCCAATGTGGGGAACCCATGCATGGTCTTTTTGTTTTTTAGGTTCTTCCCATTTATTGGATATTTCAGATTCGTCTTGGTAAACAGGTTTGCGATTGCTTATCGAGGCAATGTATTTGTCTACTGTGCCCTTTTGTCCCTGCGCATCGGTGACTTGCTCTGTTGAGTCAATTTCTCCATTGGTAAAGGGGTTATTGGCAGTAAAACCTTTGTGACTTTCTCCAGAGGGAACAAAAACCGTTTCTTCGATATAGCGATAGCCGTTGATTTTTCCTTCATGGAATGTATTACCTAATATTTCTTCAAATGTTTTTTTGCTTGTATGCCCGAAGACGGCCTCTAGTAGACTTGGATCTAAGTCAGAAATGAACTGCCAGTTTTCTTCATATTGCTTGTAAATGGGCAATGTTTTTTCAATGATTTGGCCTTCGTAATCAGCAACTTCTTGATTGCTCATTAAGCGCTGAACCTGGTAGTTATAGCCTTTCAGGGCAGGCTGAATAGCCCAGTCCTTATGCTGCTGACTACGCATCTCGGCCAGCTTGTCGTCGTACGACCAGTAGTCGCTATAGCGTGCGCCAGCATTCACTTGCAGCCAGTCCACAGGCCGCCAGTCGAAGTTAAAACCAAAATTCCATTGCTGGCGGGTGCCTGAACGAGGCCCCATGTGGTTCACGCCCCAGGTCAATTCATTCAGGTTCTCGAGCTTCTCCGAAGCATCATGCTGCTTGAGTTTTTCTCGGGTGAAATCAGCGAACAAGCCCAGGTCCAGAGTTGGGTGCAATGTCATGGCGTTGCTGATGTTCAGCCCGCTACGCCTATGGTCAGTAATTTGCAAAGCTCTGGGGACGATGTTGAAGCGCCCATCTGTATTGGGGAGCTTTTCTGGGGCGGTAGGAGGTACCCAAGCGCATTCAGAGCCGTTTGTGCCCAGGACATGGCAATTTGTGTAGTTGTCCCAGTCACCATCGCGTCCGTTGTTCAAGCCCTGGCCTTGAATCCCATAAATGATGTCGCCATTCTGATGACGCTCACTATCGCTTTGGGTAATCCAGGCTCCGGCCTTCAAGTTGATGAAACGACTGCCTTCGGGATTCCAGGAGTAGTTCAGGTTCCAGGTGTCTTGTTTGACCTTGCTATATGGGTTTTCGGTTTGGAGGATATTTTTTTCACCATAGCCATCCAGGGCATGGATTGCCCAGACCACGTTCCATGGCACGTTTTCGCCAAAGGTATGGTTGCTGCGCATGTAGCTCATATCAATGGCTTGATCGTGAGGTAGGCGCAAAGTGCCTTTCAGCAGCGTGGTTTCCAGTTCGCTGGATGTGTTCAGAACTTCCTCACCAGGACGGTAGTACTTGGCGATGTAGCTCACTCTGGGGAAGGAGTACGACGGGTTGTAGTCGCTATTTGCGTCCTCTTGCCAGGTGTCGTTCTCGTACTTGTCACTACCTTTCTTACCGCTGTAATAGTTGCCGCGACTGCGGTAGCTGTATGCGGCTAGCAGATCAAAATTTTCTTGCTGTGTGGCGATGGCCAGGCGATAGGAGTGGTCTTCAAAATTGAAGTTCTTGCCGCTATTTCCGACTTTCGGCATACGGTCTGGCGAGATGTTGTCAGGTAGAACAACACCATTCGTGCCACCTTTATGAAAGGTTGCTCCCGGAATATCGCGATAGTCCTTTCCGAAAATCCCAAAAGCCCGCTCATTCGGCTTGGTCGAGTTTGTCGCTGTCTCCGCCTTCAGCTCAATCCCGAAGGTCTCGCCCGGTTTGACAATATCTTCAACCTGCAGCGTGCGGATCTGCACCGATCCGCCAATCCCGCTAGCTCCCGACGTTGCCGACACGCCTTTTTCCACCAGAATGCTGCTGATCATATTGGGATCAACATAGTTGCGGTTGGCCACCCCGGCCGGTCCCAGCCAGACTGATGTTGCCTGTTCCGTGCCGTCAATCGTCAGGGGAATTCGGCCTTCACCCTGGATACCGCGAATGTTCGGGTCCAGCGCGCCGCTATTGCGCGAGTCCCCCGCATACACACCGTTCAGGCCCTTGAATAAATCCCCCACGGAGCTGCCCTTGTACAGCTCGATTTCTTCCTTGCCGGCGTACACATTGGAGACGTCTTTCTCGAATACATCGGTTTTGCCGGCCTCATCGCGGGTTTCACGTACGACGGTAATAGTGTCCAGACGAGTGGCTCTGTCCGTGTCTTCCTGGCTCTCGTCCTGACGGAAGGAGGGTGGGGCGCTGCCCACGCTTTGGGCCTGTGTCTGCCCGGCCCAGGAGGCCAGAATCAAGGCATACACCAGCGGCTTGAGCGCGTGTTTTTTTGTGTAGGGTGAAAGGGTAGCGGACATAAAACGAACCAGGGCTCCGTGCGAAAAATAACAATCTGTCGTGAGGAAATACTTCCCGTTTGCTGGCCAGGCTCACCCCTTGTCTCAAAAGGTGAGGAAAGGCACGGGGATATTATTCACATTAATGAGAATAGTTATCACTTAGATTGATATGCAGGACGGAGCAATTCCTATGCAGGACCGGAAATCCGCTGCAATTGCAGGAATTTGTCAAAGCAGAAGGGGAACTTTTCAGGGAGAGGGCCGCAGGGGGCGGCCCGAAAGAAGGGTGGGCCTCTATGAATGCAGAGGCCGAAAACAGCGGAAATACAAAGGTTTAGGCGCGCTTGTTGCCAAAAATGGATTTGGGCGAGCGGCCAAAGTAGCGCGTAAAGGCGACGGAAAAATTATTGGGGTATTTGTAGCCGACTTGCCAAGCGGTCTGGGCCACTTGTTGGCCGGACTCCAGCAAGGTATAGGCTTTGCGCATACGCAGTTCAAGCAGCAGGCCGATAGGCGTGTTGTCGTACAGATAGCGAAAACCTTCTTTAAGTTTGTGCTCGTTAATGCCTACCGTCGTGGCCAGATACTCCACCGTGATTTGCTGGTCCAGTTGCGAGCTGAGCAAATCGCGTGCTCGCTCGACCCGTTGAATATCATCCACCGACAGCGGGGCGCTGTTGGGGGCG
>NZ_JBKQGX010000011.1:0-139475 GCF_050487245.1 Alcaligenes sp. Me129 | reverse complement strand
GCATCAGCATCGGCATCCGCATCCGCATCCGCATCGGCGTCAGCGTCGGCATCCGCATCGGCGTCGGCATCCGCATCAGCATCAGCGTCGGCGTCGGCGTCAGCATCTGCATCTGCATCTGCATCGGCATCTGCATCAGCATCCGCATCCGCATCGGCATCGGCGTCAGCATCGGCATCAGCGTCTGCATCCGCATCAGCGTCGGCGTCAGCATCGGCGTCAGCATCCGCATCGGCGTCCGCATCCGCATCAGCGTCGGCATCGGCATCAGCATCAGCATCAGCATCGGCATCAGCATCAGCATCAGCATCGGCGTCTGCATCAGCATCAGCATCGGCATCCGCATCCGCATCCGCATCGGCGTCAGCGTCGGCATCCGCATCGGCGTCGGCATCCGCATCGGCGTCAGCATCCGCATCCGCATCAGCATCAGCGTCGGCGTCAGCATCTGCATCTGCATCGGCATCTGCATCAGCATCCGCATCGGCGTCAGCATCGGCATCAGCGTCTGCATCCGCATCAGCGTCGGCGTCGGCGTCAGCATCGGCGTCAGCATCCGCATCGGCGTCCGCATCCGCATCGGCATCAGCGTCGGCATCGGCATCAGCATCAGCATCGGCGTCGGCATCGGCATCGGCATCCGCATCAGCATCGGCATCTGCATCTGCATCTGCATCGGCGTCAGCATCGGCGTCAGCGTCAGCATCTGCATCCGCGTCAGCATCGGCATCGGCATCGGCATCGGCATCAGCATCGGCGTCAGCGTCTGCATCAGCATCGGCGTCGGCATCAGCGTCTGCATCAGCGTCTGCATCCGCATCCGCATCCGCATCAGCGTCTGCATCCGCGTCAGCATCGGCGTCAGCGTCGGCGTCGGCGTCGGCGTCGGCGTCAGCATCTGCATCTGCATCGGCATCTGCATCAGCATCCGCATCAGCATCGGCATCTGCATCTGCATCGGCGTCAGCGTCAGCGTCAGCGTCCGCATCAGCGTCGGCGTCAGCATCTGCATCGGCGTCAGCATCAGCGTCGGCGTCTGCATCAGCATCAGCGTCGGCATCCGCATCAGCGTCTGCATCAGCATCGGCGTCGGCATCGGCGTCAGCATCAGCGTCGGCGTCTGCATCAGCGTCAGCGTCTGCATCAGCATCTGCGTCGGCATCCGCATCTGCGTCGGCATCAGCATCGGCATCAGCATCGGCATCGGCATCGGCATCAGCATCAGCATCGGCGTCTGCGTCAGCATCAGCATCGGCATCGGCATCGGCGTCAGCATCAGCATCTGCGTCGGCGTCAGCATCCGCGTCAGCATCCGCATCAGCATCCGCATCAGCGTCAGCGTCTGCATCTGCATCGGCGTCTGCATCTGCATCGGCGTCTGCGTCAGCATCTGCGTCAGCATCTGCATCGGCATCTCCATCGGCGTCAGCGTCAGCATCTGCATCTGCATCTGCGTCAGCATCAGCGTCGGCATCGGCGTCTGCATCGGCATCACCGTCGCCATCATCAGGATCTACGGGCCCCTTACCGCCCGAGCCACCGGAGGAATGACTAGATGCCATTGCAACGCCCGTTAAGCCAGCCAGCAGCAAGCCCAGGACCCACGGTGGAGGTGTGCTGGTGCCAGCGGCAGCAGCGCACACAGTTTCGGAAACAACAGGAGCCGTATTTGCAAATACGGCATCCTGGGCGGAGATTTCTACCAGCTCTCCGCTGCTGTTGAGCCACCACAGTTGGCAGGCTGAATCTTCCAGAACCAGCTCGCTATGTTCGCCGTCTGGGTTTTCGTTAAAAAAGCCTTGCAAGGTGACCTGTTGACCATTGGCCATCACCAGGACAAGGTTATTTCCTTGGCGGGTAATACTGACAATATCGCCAGGACTCGCGTTCAATTTGACGAGATGAGGGGTGGCCAGCACTTGATCCGCTAATTGCGTCTCCAGTACTGGCTTTCCCGCTCCCGATCGTTCTGCTAGGATCATTTTCATGAATAGCCCAACCTTTTAATAATAAAAATGGCCACAAGGCCCCTCTTCACAACGGTTAATTCAAGGCAGGCACATTGAATCCAGCGCTCAACAACCCCTGGGAGTAAGCGCATTCAATCTGCGAAGCTTTCAAATCCAACTCACTGTTCAACACCTCGACACGGGCCTGGTGGTATTCCTGTTCGGCATTCAATAAGTCGACCAGTGAACGCGTTCCTAAATCCAAATACTGTTTTCTGTACAAATCTTTCGTGCCGCTAATGTTCACGACACGATTGGCCAGCAGCGCCTTGCGACGCTCCAGCCCTTGATAACGATTGACTTGATCGGCCAGGCGCTGCTCCACCTGCAGGCGGACTTGAGACTTTTCAGCGCTGGCAGCGCGCAAGGCGCCCGAGGCTGCGCGTTTACGCGCCGACAAGCCTCCCCCTTGATAAAAGGGCATGGAGAAATTCAGGCGTATGCCGGTCTCGACACGACTGCCATAGAGCGGGGTCGCGTTCAAAGCGCGGGAGGCATTGGCTTGTAAAGAGAGGGTTGGCCATTCTTCAGAACTGGCCAGATCGACATCAGCCACCGCTTCTTCGGCAGCCATATCCACCATCACCACTTCTGGAACACGCGCCCAGTTAATGCGGGAGATCGTGCAGCTTTGATTGAGCTCGAGAGGGAACTGCGCCAAGGACACGGCGCTAACGTCAGGAAGTTGTGCAAGTAGTGCAATTTCCTGCAACCATTTGCGATATTCTGCATCGACGTTCAATACCAGCGCCTGGACGGAATCCAGGCGGGAGCGCGCTTGTAAAACGTCGGACAGGTTGCTGGCACCTTTCTCGTGGCGCCGCTCGACCAAGCGGGTTAGCTGCTCTACTTCCTGGACGTGCGCTTGGGCCAGATCCAGAAAACCCTGATAACGCACCGCTTCCAGTACCGCGTTGGACGCTTCGCGAACCAATTGCTCGACAACCAAATCCGTTCTGGCTTGGGCTTTCAGTTCCCCGAACTCGGCTTTTTTGACTGAATTGGCGGTTTTGCCGAAGTCGTAAAGTAGCTGTTGTACGTTCAAGTCCAGGCTTTGCAGGGCCTTTTCGTCATAGCGACCGGAACGGTACTTTTCATAGCTACTTGAAACACCTCCGCTAACTTGCGGGTAGTAATGAGCCTTGGCAACATCAATCATCTCGCGTGCGCTTGCTTCGTAACCCATGGCACTTTCCCGCCCGGGGTGACGCGCAAGGACGCGGTCGACAACGTACTGAATACTCAAGGGTGCGTCATGATCGGCTTGTTCCAGAACTGAATTTTCCTGAAGCCGTTCAAGCATCGTTTGTGCCTTGCTCGATGTGGCAAGAACAGCCATAGCCAACACGATCCCCACTGTTTTTGTTCTAGTCATAAGGCACCCAAGCAAGTGACTTTTTGTATCCTCAACGGAGGGACAAAAAGCCGCACATTCAACACAAACGCACTCTCAAGAGGTAGAATCACCGAACGCAGGGCGCAAAAAAGCCACCTGCCTATCCAAAAAGCAAGCAATGCAAAACTGTCATTTACCTGGATTGCGCGCTACCTCCGACACGCCTCACACAAAGAAGCAGACGCAGCACAACACGTTCTTATCGAGAGAATCGATTTTGTGACAAAAGAATAAGCTATCGCATGAAATTAGCGTTTTTGTGTAAAAAAGCGTATTTCCGGTTAGTTTTCTGTTCAGGAAGAATATTACGACAAGATCTTGTCGCTATCAAGCGATTACTTGGCGCAATTGAAAATAATTGACAAGAACATGAAGAAAAAGACGTAGGATTGTAAATTAAAACCGTTGGGGCCCCTTACCACCACAACTTTTGGGCAGACCAGGCCACAAGCATATGGAAAATGAATTTAAAGACTTCTCGGACCGGATAAATCTAGCCATCGCCCGTGCAGGCGGAGCCAAGAACTTGGCGGACAAAATGGGAATGTCCACTTCGGTGCTGCGAAGCTGGCGCTCAGGGAACTCCGACCCATCCCGTTCCAGCCTAGTTAAAATGGCCCAAGCCACCAACCTGTCTGTCAGTTGGCTGGCCTCGGGAGAAGGTAACCCCTCACCTTCCGAACCCTCTTCAACCTTGGTTGATCTGGATATCCTGGAAGAAATCATTGCCAAGACTCAACAATTATTCCAAGGTCAAAGCGTGAATCTGAAGCCGGAGGCCGAGGCACGTATCATCCGCCTGGTCTATGAGTTCTACTTACGCCAAGGGCAGCAAATGGACGAAGCCAGTTTGAACAATCTGATTGAACTGGCTTCGTTTCGATAAAAGCCACTCGCAATAGTCAAATCAGGAAAGGGCGCTGTATCTAATGTGACCTCGCTTAAATGCAAAAGTCATAGGCAACCCCTTTCCCTGGCGATAACTCAACCTGTTATTAATCCCAGCCCTATTGAAAACAATAAGGACCTGTTAACGAATCACAAACCCAAGCGTGGACTAATGAGCTGAGAACACATAGCCCACGCCCCACACAGAACGAATCGGCAAACGCTCGCCGTGCTGTGCTACCTTACGTTTCAAACGGCTAATTACCACATCTATGTAGCGACTAGGTGGTTGATCCCCTTCCTTGTCACTAAACAGCTTTTCGCGGGCTACGGGTTCAGGACTCTCGGCCAGCAACACACGCAATACTCGTCGCTCCGCCCCTGTCAGCGTGATGGCATGTCGCTGCGGCGTCATCAAGCGCCAACCGTCCTCCAGCAAATCCCAACCAAACAAGGGCTCCCGAGTTTCACCATTCAGGCGGATTTCCGTAGGGGCAGTTGGGAAAGCTTTGTCCTTTCCATCCGCATATTTAGCTCGCAAGGCCAGCTCCCGTCTGCGCAGAGCTTGGATACTAGCCAGCACTTCCATACTGTGAGTTCGTTCGTCAAAACAGATATCGGCACCAGCCAGCAATAGCAAGCTGCCATGTTCGGGGGTTAGTGTTCCTTCAAAACGCAAAACCACCAGACCCATTGCCGCAGACTGAGCTCGCAAGCGACCTACATCACTCAACAGATCCTCATTCGGGGAATGCATCATGATCAGCTCGCCCGCCTCGGCCTGTTCGTCCTGCGTAAATGACACCGCGCTGTGTGCTTGAAGCACTTGCACCGGTATACCCCACAGGGCCAAATCATCGATCAGCTTTTGTATCAGATCGCCGTTATCGAACAACAGCACGATTCTCTCTGTTCTCAACAGTACCAAGCCTCCCTCTCCCCAAAACCGTGGCTATCATTGCCTTGTAGGCCTGCACGCGTTCAAGCGGCTTTGCCTGGCGCTCACTATCGTCTTTATTGTGTTTCTTACTCACCCAAGACCTGGTGCGCCTACAGCCGATCTGTTGGCAAGGCCACTCTGTCTTTCTGCTCCTGGGTCCTTCCAGGGCCCGATGGGCATCCTTCCTGTGATGCCGCCCATCCAGCATAAACACAAAATCTTGCATAAACAGTCAAGTTCTTAAAACAAAAGTAAGAAAACCACATCATTTACATTTTTTATGCAAATTCTTGTGTAGTTAACTTGGTTTTCTGTTCAAATTGAATAATAAGACAAGTATATAGCACCATCAAGCACAATCTTGACCAAATAACCAATAACGACAAGAACATGCAATCCCTGGAGGTGGCAATGTATTTCAAACACTCAGTAAAGCGATTAAGCCAAGCCGGTCAAAATGCCGTGGAGGAAGGTTTCCAACACTTCCCGGAGCGAATCAAGCTGGCGATCGAACAGGCCGGCGGACCACAAAAACTGGCTGAAAAAGTGGGTGTGTCCCTATTGATTCTGCAAGGCTGGCAATCAGGCAAAACCGAGCCCTCTCGTCTTGCTTTGATCAAGCTGGCCAAGGCCTCCAAGCTGCCTATTCAATGGTTAGCCTGCGGGGAAGAAAAGCTTGATAAACGGGTTCTTGCTCAATCAAAGCCCAGCATGGCTGACATGGACTCGTTGGAAGAAATCATCCTGAAGATCAGGCAGTTATTTGTGCAGCAAAAGCTCAGCCTGCGCTCTCGTGCCGAGGCTCAGGCGATTCGCCTGGTATACGAGTTCTATCTGCATCAAGGTCGTCAAATGGATGACGCCAGCCTGGACAGTTTGATTGAGCGTCTTGCCCCTCAGTAAACCTATACGTACAAAACAAGGCACCTGATCATAAATTGGATGAAGCTAGGGCTATTCTGTTTCCATTAATCACGCCTTAAGCTTCCCTGTGCTGGCGAGCGTTTAATCTGCTCGACCAGCAACAGCACTGTCTCAAAAAAGATCTTTATGTTCTATTTGTAACTAACATTATTCTCCCCTGCTTTGCCTAAACCCTTGGCCATATAAGTTTGAACCATTCAAGCATGAATCAAGAAATCAGGCCTGAAGATAAGAACCTCAGCGAAATTCATACAAAACTCTATGGCTGGAGATAGGCAAAACCCTAGGAAAAGTTGTAATCTCTGGCTTGATAAAGACATAAGACAGCTTATTCAATGCAGGTTTTGGCCCATAAAAAAAGAACAAACAAGGCTTAACGGAAACCGCCTCTTAAACGCTTTCGCTATTATTTTTATTTATAGCTATCGGGTAGATATCGAGCCATTTTTTTGAGCGTTTTAAGCTTGCCAGTGCCTCTCTCCAAACATACTTAGCCGCAGCGTATAGAGGCCCTTAACCAGGGGGTTCCTATTCAGCAGCCAACAACATCACAAACAAACTGCCGTCTGCCCTGAGCCCGCCTTTCAAGCTGCGCCCCGCTCTTCAGGCACAAAAAAGCCTGCATGTTCTGCAGGCTTTTTCTATTACAGCATCCCTAGTTGCAAGCGGGCTGATTCACTCATGCGTTCCCGGCTCCACGGTGGATCCCAAACCAGATCCACTACGGCCTTCTCTACGCCCTGGATAGTCTCCAGCTTGTAGCGGGCCTCATCGGCAATCATGGTGCCCATACCGCAACCAGGAGCCGTCAGCGTCATTTCCATGGTGATGGAGAACGCTTCTGGACCAGTCTGGCTCACATGACAAGCGTACACCAAGCCCAGATTAACGATATCGACCGGAATCTCCGGATCATAAACGCTTGCCAGCACAATCCAGGCGGCGTCTTCAATGGTTTTTTCGCTCAGGGGCAGCTCGGGTACAAAAACCTCGGGCTTGTCCTGGGACTCAAAACCCAGCGCATCGGCATCGACACCTTCAATCCGGTACAGGTTGCCCTCTACCATCACGGTATAGCTGCCACCCAGCTTCTGGGTAATCGTTGCTGTACAACCCGCCTCGATCGTAACGGGAGCACCGTAAGGGATACTGACAGCCGGACAATCCCGGCTGACCAGCACATCATGTCGTTCAAAGTAGCTCATGGCTTGTTTGCGCCTTTATTCGGTTTGCGCGGTTTCTTTGGCCTGATTGATGGCGTTATGCAGGGTATGCCAGGCCAGAGTGGCACATTTAACCCGTGCGGGGAATTCACGCACACCAGATAACACTTCCAGCTTGCCCAGATCTCGATCGGGATGGGCCTCTGTCAACATGGCGTGCATATCTTGAAAAAGAGACTCAAACTCGGCCAGACTCAGGCCTTTTACGGCTTCGGTCATCAAGGATGCCGAAGCCTTGGAAATAGCGCAGCCATGCCCCACAAAGCTGACTTTCTGCACAATGCCGTCTTCAACCACGGCGTACACAGCCAGTTGATCCCCGCACAGAGGATTGTGGCCATTGGCAAAATGGCTGGCGTTTTCTATTACTTCAAAGTTACGCGGGCTACGGTTGTGATCAAAAATGACCTCTTGGTAGAGCTCGCGCAGCCCGTTGAAATCTTGGCTCATTTAGCCAACTCCAAATAGTTTTTGAGCTTTGCGCAGGCTGCCCAGCAAAGCATCAATATCAGCGTAATCGTTGTACAAGGCAAAGGAGGCACGAGCCGTACCTGGAATGCCAAAGCGCGTCATCAAGGGCATGGCACAGTGGTGACCGGCACGCACAGCAACGCCGTCCATGTCCAGAATGGTGCCCAGATCGTGCGGGTGAATACCGTCGACCAGGAAGGACACAATGCCTGCCTTGTGTGCCGCCGTACCAATAATTCGAATACCAGGCATGGCCAGCAAGGCTTCGGTGGCGTAGTCCAGCAACAGCGCCTCATGGTCAGCAATACGCTGCATGCCTATACCCATCAAATAATCGATAGCGGCAGCCATGGTAATGGCACCAGCGATATTGGGCGTACCCGCCTCAAAGCGCTGTGGCACAGGGGCGTAATTACTTTGCTCAAAACTGACCGTGGTGATCATGTCACCGCCCCCCATCCAGGGCGACATGCTGTCCAGAATCTCGTAGCGCACGTACAAGGCACCCATACCTGTGGGGCCGTACAGCTTGTGTGCTGAGAAAGTGTAGAAATCAGCATCCAGAGCCTGTACGTCCACCACACCGTGGGGAACGGACTGAGCTCCATCCACCAGCACCTTGGCACCGACGGCATGCGCCTGACGGGTCATTTCAGCGATGGGGTTGATCGTGCCCAAGGCATTGGACACATGGCCCACCGCCAGCAGGCGGGTTTTCTCGTTGAGCAGTTGCTTGAAGGCTTCCTGATCCAGCTCGCCGTTGTCCAGCACAGGCACCACGCGAATGATGGCACCGGTACGCTGGGCAACCAATTGCCAAGGCACGATATTGGAGTGATGCTCCAGGCCGGTCAGCAGAATCTCGTCGCCTGCTTTCAGGTTGTCCATGCCCCAGCTATAGGCCACCAGGTTGATGGATTCTGTGGTGCCACGCGTAAATACAATTTCTTCGTCGCGCGCGGCATTCAGAAATGCCCGCACTGTACTTCTGGCCTGATCGTACAGCTCAGTAGCATGCTGAGACAGCCAATGCACACCACGGTGGATGTTGGCATTGGACTGCTCATAGAATCGCGCCTCGGCTTCAATGACCGAGCGCGGCTTTTGCGTCGTCGCGCCATTGTCCAGATAGGACAGGCGTTGGCCCCGGATGGGGCGAGCCAGGATAGGAAAATCCTCGCGGTGATTCAGCAAACCAGCAGCAGTTACGGGCATAGGCGCATTCATGCAAGATCTCCAAGGGCAAGACCGCCAGGCAACAAAGCATTAATACCGACTGTGGCACGGCTACGAAGGCTCTCGGACGCAATGCGCTCCAGAGACTGAGCGGCAAATGCGTAAATCAGCATATTGCGTGCATCTTCCATGGTCATGCCACGCGAGCGCAGGTAGAACAGGCTGTCGGCATCCAGCTGACCTACAGTGGCACCGTGTGCACACTTGACGTCGTCGGCGTAGATTTCCAACTCAGGGCGGGAGTCTGCACGTGCCATCTTGGACAAGAGCAAGCTGTCCGAACGCTGTACCGAATCCGTACCATCCGCGCCCTTGCCTACCAATACGCGACCACTGAACACGCCGCGGGCGGTGTCGGCCAAAATGCCACGGTAGAACTCACGGCTTTGGCAGTTAGGCTGAGCGTGATCAATGATGGTGTTGTGGTCCACGTGACGGCGGCCGTCCACAAAATACAAACCATTGAACAAGGTTTCGCAGCGCTCGCCGTTGAAAACAGTAGCAATATCGTTACGGGCTATACGAGCACCGAAAGACAGAGAGTGCGAATTGAATACCGAACCACGACCTTGCTGCACATCGATTGCGGCCAGGTGGAAGTCTTGCAAGGCTTCTTGCTGCAGCTTCATGTGTGTCAGGTTGGCATCAGGAGCCACGTTCAGGCGAGTCACGGCGCTGCTCAAGGAAGCATCCGTTCCTTCCTGACCCACGTAGTGCTCAACCACCGTTGCACTAGCACCGGATTCCAAAGAAATCAGGTTGCGCGTGAAGCTGGCACTGCCACCTTGAGTGCGTACAAAAACCAGATGAACAGGCTGTTCCAGATGCTTGCCAGCGGCAATATGCAAGGCAGCACCATCCTGGGCCAAAGCCAAGTTCAAGGCAGCCGTCGAAGCACCCAGGGACTCATCCCCGTAAGCCTGCTGCAACCAGTCTGCATCTTGTTCCAGACAGGCGCTGAGCGATGACAAACGCACACCAGCAGGCAACTCACTCAGGTGCGACAAGGCCGCATCGTAGTGACCATCCACAAAGACCAGGAAGTACCCGTCTTCTTGCTGGCGTACCGACGCCACCAGTTCTGCGGCCGAAGCCGACTTCTGAGGCGCAAAACTTTGTTGTTCCAGCAAAGCCAAGGAAGTGTGATGCCAGGCTTCAATACGCGTGGTTGGCCAGCCTTCTTGTGCGAAACGATCCAGCGCGCGCTGACGCATAGCGCTTAGCCATGGCAGGCCGGCTCCAGGTGCTTGTGCAGCCTGAGCGGCAAAGCTGTTGACCCAATCCGGCAGACTCATACCGCAGCTCCCTTGGCTTTTTGTTCGGCGGCTGCTTGTTCCAGCACCCAACCGTAGCCACGCTCTTCCAGTTCCAGAGCCAATTCACGGCCACCGGAACGAATGATCTTGCCGCCGGCCAATACGTGCACAAAGTCAGGCACGATGTAGTCCAGCAGACGTTGGTAGTGAGTAATCACCAGCAAAGAACGCTCGGGTGAACGCAGACGGTTCACGCCGTCAGCCACCACACGCAAAGCGTCAATATCCAGACCGGAGTCGGTTTCGTCCAGGATGGCCAGCTTGGGTTCCAGCAGGCTCATTTGCAGAACTTCATTGCGTTTCTTTTCGCCGCCAGAAAAGCCTTCGTTCACGGAGCGGTACAGAAACTCTTCGCGCATGCCAACCGTCTTCATTTCCTCTTTGACACGCTTGAGGAAGTCCATGGCGTCCAGCTCAGGCAAACCCTGATGACGACGCACGGCGTTCACGGAAGCACGCAGGAAGTAGGCGTTGGACACACCGGGAATTTCGATGGGGTACTGGAATGCCAGGAACAGACCGGAACGGGCGCGGTCTTCAATCTTCATCTCCAGCAGGTCTTGACCCAGCCAATCAACCGAACCACCTTCCACGGTGTAGTCTTCACGACCGGCCAGAACCTGAGACAAGGTGCTCTTGCCCGAGCCGTTCGGACCCATGATGGCGTGGACTTCACCGGGTTTGATTTCCAGGTTCAGACCTTTAAGGATAGGTTTATCTTCAACCGAAGCGCGCAAATCTTTAATCGTCAGCATTTCATTATTCTCCTTAACCTACACTGCCTTCCAAGCTGACGCCGAGCAAATTCTGTGCTTCGACCGCAAACTCCATGGGCAATTCTTTAATCACTTCTTTACAAAAGCCGTTCACGATCATGGAGACGGCATCTTCGGCAGTCAGGCCGCGCTGCATGGCGTAAAAGAGCTGGTCCTCGCCAATGCGCGAAGCGGTTGCTTCATGTTCCACACTGGCGCTGGGGTTCTGCACTTCCATGGTTGGGAAGGTGTGTGCAGCACAGCGCTTGCCGATCAGCAGCGAATCACACTGGGTGTAATTGCGGGCGTTTTCTGCCTTGGGGGTAATACGAACCAGGCCGCGATAGGTATTGATACCTTGGCCCGCCGAAATCCCCTTGGAGATAATCGTGCTGCGGGTATTGCGACCCATATGAATCATTTTGGTGCCGGTATCGGCTTGCTGGCGGTGGTTGCTCAGGGCGACCGAGTAGAACTCGCCTTGGGAATCATCGCCGCGCAGCACCACGCTGGGGTATTTCCAGGTGATGGCCGAGCCAGTTTCAACCTGCGTCCAGGAGATGTGCGAACGTGCGCCACGGCATTCGCCACGCTTGGTGACGAAGTTGTAAATACCGCCTACGCCGTCTTTATCGCCGGGGTACCAGTTTTGCACGGTGGAGTACTTGATCTTGGCGTCGTCCAAGGCGACCAGTTCCACGACCGCTGCGTGCAACTGGTTTTCATCGCGCATCGGCGCCGTACAGCCTTCCAGATAGCTGACCGAAGCGCCCTCTTCCGCAATAATCAAGGTGCGCTCGAACTGACCAGTGTCGCGGGCATTGATGCGGAAGTAGGTGGACAGCTCCATCGGACAGCGTACGCCTTTGGGGATGAACACAAAGGAGCCATCGGAGAACACGGCCGAGTTCAGGGCGGCGTAGAAGTTGTCGCTAGGAGGGACAACCGTACCCAGATACTTTTTCACCAGTTCCGGATATTCACGCACGGCCTCGGAAAAGGAACAGAAGATCACGCCCACTTCTTCCAGCTCTTTGCGGAAGGTGGTGGCCACCGAGACCGAGTCAAACACGGCGTCAACCGCCACACCGGCCAGACGCGCGCGCTCGTGCAAAGGCACACCCAGTTTTTCATAGGTGCGCAGCAATTCAGGATCCACCTCGTCCAGGCTCTTGGGGCCGTCGGCCTTGCTCTTGGGCGCGGAGTAGTAGCTGATGTCCTGGAAGTCGATAGGTGGATATTCCACAATCGACCACTTGGGATACTTCATGGTCAGCCACTGGCGGTAAGCAGCCAGGCGCCATTCCAGCATGAACTCCGGTTCGCGTTTTTTCGCGGACAGGAAACGGATGACGTCTTCGTTCAGACCTTTCGGTATGGTTTCAGACTCGATGTCGGTGACAAAGCCTGCCTCGTAATCACGATCGAGGAAGGTGTCCAGATGTTCGTTGACGGTACTCATTCGGTTAACTCCACGTTGGAGGTGTTCGCCTTGTTTCTGTTTTTCAATTCGGGACCCGGCTTGTGTGTCAGGGGAAATTCGTTAACGGGCACGCGTATCATGTCTGCAACACTGACCTCTTCCAAGGTGCGTCGGACAATATCGTTGATACGCTGCCAATTACTGCGTATATGGCAATCTGACTCCACGGAACAGGCTCCAGGAGTAGCTACACATTCAGTCAAGCCAAAGGGCTGATCTTCCAGTGCATCAATAATCTGCGCTACACTTATCTGTTTGGCGGGGCGGCCCAACACATACCCTCCGCGTGCGCCTCGGCTGCTGATGACCAGCTCGTGCTGGCCCAGCAGTTTAAGCACCTTGCTGACAGTCGGTTGGCCCAAACCCAGGATGGCGGCCAAGTCAGACGCACTGAACACACGGTCTGGATCTCCAGCCATGTGTGTCAGCACCAAAGTGCCGTAATCAATGATTTTACTGATTCGCAGCATTCCTTCTCTCTGAACAGGTCGTAGAGCCATATAGTACCGCTTTGGTACTATATGGTCAAATTATCCCTCCAGACTTTGCTGGATATTCCACATCCGGGCATAGGCGCCATCCAGGGCTAAAAGCTCGCTGTGCGTGCCCTGCTCCACGATCTGTCCGCGCTCCAGAACCAGAATCAAATCCGCGTCCGTAATCGTGGATAGACGGTGAGCAATGATCAAGGTGGTGCGGTCGCGGGCAATCTCGTTCAACTCCGCCTGAATCGCCCGTTCCGTACGTGTGTCCAGCGCACTGGTAGCTTCGTCCAGAATCAGCACCGGCGGGTTCTTCAGCAAGGTACGGGCAATAGCCACGCGCTGCTTTTCGCCCCCGGACAACTTCAAGCCGCGTTCACCCACGATGGTCTCGTAACCATCGGGCAAGCTTTCGATGAAGTCGTGGATACTGGCGGCCCGTGCTGCTGCCACGATCTGCTCTTTACTGGCCTCAGGACGGCCATACGCAATATTGTGCAAAATCGTATCGTTGAACAGGACCGTATCCTGGGGAACGATACCGATATGACGGCGCAAGCTCTCTTGCGTCCATTCGCGCAGCTCGCGCTCATTGAACAGGATGCGGCCTTCCGTCACATCGTAGAAACGAAACAAAAGACGCGACAAGGTGGATTTGCCTGCGCCCGAAGAACCCACCACCGCTACCGTCTTGCCGGCGGGAATCTCGAAACTCAGGTTTTGAATGACTTTGCGACGGCTGTCATAGGCAAAGCTGACGTTCTCGAAACGCACACCCGCCTGCTCACAGGACAAGACCTGAGCATCCGGCGCATCTTTCACCTCTTGCTTGCGACGCAACAAGGAGAACAGGCGCTCCATATCAGCCAGTGAATTCTTGATTTCGCGGTAAACAAAACCCAGAAAGTTCAAAGGCGCATAAAGCTGAGTCAGGAAGGCAGACACCAGCACAACGTCACCCACCGTCATGGTTCCGGCCAGCACACCTTGCGCCGACATGAACAGCAAGGCCGTCACCCCAACACTGATAATCGAGGCCTGGCCAATATTGAGCAGGTTCAGCGATACCTGATTACGCACGGCAGCCTGGACCCACTGGCCCATATTCTGATCGTAGCGATTGATCTCGTAATCCTCGTTACCGAAGTATTTGACTGTCTCGTAATTGAGCAAGGCATCAATCGCGCGAGAGTTGGCACGACTGTCCAAGTCGTTCATGGCTCGCCGATAACGCATGCGCCGCTCAGTCACCAGCAAGGTGAACACAATATAGGCCGCAATCGTCCCCAAGGTCACCGCCGCGAAGGCCCAGTCGTATCGCCAGAGCAAGATGCCACAGACCAGAGCTATTTCCAGCAAGGTTGGCAAAATATTGAAGACCAGGAAATTCAGCAGAAAGCTAACGCCTTTGGTGCCCCGTTCAATATCCCGGCTCAAGCCACCTGTCTGGCGTTCGGTATGAAAGCGCAAGGACAGATCCAGCAGGTGCCGAAAGACGTGGTTCGCAATCAGCCGCACCGACCCTTGCGTGACTCGCGCAAACAGGGCATCCCGTATTTCACCAAAAGCGCTGGAAGCTAAACGTACTGCGCCATAGCCCAACAAGGCTGCCACCGGCAGCATCAACGCGGTAGCGGGCAGGCTCAGCGCATCGATTACCTGCTTCAGGTAGATCGGCATCATTACTGTGGCGACTTTCGCCAGCAACAAACAGGACAAAGCCAAGACCACGCGAGTCTTGAATCGCCAAACGTAAGGAAATAAGGATTTCAGGGTGCTCAGACCACCGGAGACACCATCAAGCACTTCAGGACGAGGAGGCACACGCAATAGGTCCGTGTCCCACAGCACAAAGCCGAAGAACCGCGGACAGCTTAAAAATAAGTTGCAGCACAACGCTGAAATCAAGGCAGGACAAGCAGGCTATGCTTTCCACTGGCAGGCAGGTCCCTGCTATGTCCTTGATGCGAATACAGAAATGACGCTCTTTGCCTGAGCAATAATCAAAAACCGCCAGGCAGCACATAACTAATAAGTATAGCCTTGTGCACAGCTTATCCCTGCCAAGACCCTGTCGTCGGCGTGCTTGTTTGGCTGATTATTGGCCTGCAAACCACAGTCGCGAAAACAATGGACCAGAGCACCCGGCATTCAGTACTGAAAATCGGGAAATTCACGGCTTGTCACTGCAAAGAAAATGCTGGCAATCCAGCACTTTGTTACCTTCAAGCCTTCAGCGAAAGGCATACAATACCTGCTTGTCTGAAACAGGCGCAGACAGAGTAAAAATAGCGCCTGATACCGGACATCTGGCTCATGAATCCCTTTACTGTGCAAAATCCATCCATGCCGTCTTCTTCTTTTTCGTATTCTTCTTCCCTGGACCAGTTAGCCGCACAGGACAGCCAGGCGCTGGATGTGCTGTACGACCAGGAAGCCCCCTTGATGCTGGCTTTGGGCCAGGCCGTATTGGGCCGCCGCATTGATGCCGAAGAGGTTCTGCGCGATAGCTTTGTTTTGTTATGGAAGAACGCTGCCGGCTATGACCCCGATTTAGGCGAAGGGCGCGCCTGGATTTACAGCATTCTGCGGTTCAGGCTACTGGCTCGCCTGCGTCAACGCGCGCAAAGCGGCGATAGCAATTACGCCCTGCCTGCCATCAAGCCGCAAGCCGGCCAGCGTTTCATCCCTGCCATGGGCAAGCTGGATGGCACCAGCCAACGCGCCATGATCCATGCCTATCTGCACGGCAATAGTTACGAACAGTTGGGCCCTCAGCTGAACCGCTCCCCCGCACAATTGCGCGCTGTGGTCCAACATGGCTTGCAACAGCTCACTCCCCTGATCAATGAAGGCAACGCCAACGATCCACGCCATGCAGTGATGATTGGCGAATATACCTTGGGGCTACTCAGCCAGCATGAACTGGTCCAAGCCCACACCCTGATGCAGCAAAATGATCAGGCAGCGCGTCTGGCATTGGCTTGGGAGCAAGCGTGGCTGGAGCTGGTGGACTGCCTGACCCCAACAGTGCCTGCCCCCACCAGCCTGGCTCATATTCACCATACCCTGGGCTTGCCTCCGCCAGCTGCACGTCGTCAGGCTGGGAACACAAGCAGTCCGGCTGCTGAAGTCCCCAAATCGGAAAGCACTGGCAACGCCAGCACAAGCGCTCCAGTTAACAAAGCGGAGCGCCAGGAACCCAGTATCAAGACCAGTACTTCGGCAGACCAAGCCACTAAAGCGGAAGCTGCCACTCGCACTGAGCCTCGCTGGTCCGTCAACAGTTCGAACGACAAGGCTGACGATCACACACCGCCCTTCCCCACCTTACTGCGTGCAGACTCCGACCCAGCTACCAAAGCAGCTGCTGTCACAGCCGAAGCAGCGCCGACAGCACCAGCCAAGGTCGCCGACAAGAAAAAGCCCGCCAAAAGCGAGCCTGAGTCAGCCCCGGTAGAGAAAAAACGCAAACCCGAACCTGTTGATGGCGAACGCAAGTCCCGTGGCTTTGCCATGCCCATGCCTGTTTTGTGGGGCGGCTTGGCTGCGGTCGTGATTCTGGGCCTGGTGATTGCCCTGCTCATGAACATGAACTCGGAACCACCTGTCAACGTCATTGAGATGAAGCCACGTCAGGCAGCCATCCTGCAGGCCCCAGGCCAATCCTCTACTCCGGCCTGGATTGCAACAGTAGACCCACAAGGCAATGTCCTGCTGGTGCCCAAGGTCAGTACCGAAGTCAAAGCAACGCAGTCAGTACAGCTGTGGACACACACACCACGCGGCACGCAAGTTCGTTCATTGGGTTTGATTGATCCTAATCGCCCCATCACCGTACCCGCGGCTTTGATCGGCACCGTGGAAGATGAGCAGATATTTGAGATGACGCTGGAAACCGAAGGCGGCTCCAATAGTGGTGCACCGGAAGGCCCCGTTCTGTATATTGGTCGCATTGTGAGCTTTGGGCAGCTGGATAACCTGCCCAAGCCCAACACGGAGGCTAGCTCGTCGGCAACCCGCTCTTAAAAGCGGCATCCAGCCGTTCCAGCTCGTCGATTTCCTCGGCAGTGAAGCCCGCCTCCAGGCGGGCTTCGCGATTAAAGGGGCCGCGCAAACGCGGTGCGCGATAACGCTGCGCCAACTCGCCATACGTAGCAAAATCAGGCAAGCCTTGTTCCTGGCAGACTTTGCGATACCAGTAATTTCCCAACGCTACGTGCCCGACCTCATCGCGCAAGATGATGGCAATAATCGCGGCGGCTTTTTCATCACCAGCATCCAGCAACTTCTTATGCACCAGGGGGCTGGCATCCAGCCCCCGTGCTTCCAGAGTACGCGGCACCAAAGCCATACGCGCCAGCAGATCAAAGCGTGTTCGCTCTGCCATCTCCCACAAGCCGTCATGGACAGGCAAATCCCCATAGCGGACACCCAGCGTTTGAAGATGATCGCTCAGCAGCTCAAAGTGCAAAGCCTCCTCCACCGCCACCTGTAACCAGCCTGCATAGAATGCGTCGGGCAAACCGGGATAACGCCACAACACATCCAAGGCCAGATTGATGGCATTGAACTCGATATGAGCCAAGGAATGCAATAAGGCTGCTCGCCCCTGGGGCGTACGCACGGACCGCTTGGGCACATGCTGAGGGCTCACAAAACGCAAACCCTCGGGCCGTCCCGGTACGCCGGGCGGCTCTTCCAAATGCTCATCTGCCCCTACGGGCAAGCCATGGGCAATTGCTCGTACTGCTGCCAGCTTGGCAGCCGGCTCTTGTACTAACAAGGCCTGTAGAGCCTGACTACGTAAGTTCACTGCTAATCCCTTCCATGAAAAAAGGCCGGCACCAAGGCCGACCTTCGTTCCTGCTTAGCAACCCCGGATTACTGAGCCGAGCCAGGATCCGTCATTGCCAAGGCTTGATCCAGCATTGCCTGGATCTGACCCAAGTTGGTGCGCAAGGCCTGCATCTCCTGACCGGTCAGACGCACAGCGGCTTCCTGGTCAAAAGGCATATCCGGACCATCGCCCAGACGATTGCGCGCACCACTGATCGTAAAGCCTTCGTCGTACAGCAAACCGCGAATCCGGCGTATCAGCAGCACCTCATGGTGCTGGTAATAACGTCGGTTACCGCGTCGCTTGACGGGCTTTAACTGCGTAAACTCCTGCTCCCAATAACGCAGGACGTGGGGCTTGACCAAGCAAAGCTCGCTGACTTCACCGATGGTGAAATATCGCTTGGCAGGGATAGGTGGCAAGGTCGCCGTCTTTTCGTTTGTGCTCATGGCCACTGATGCTCATCGACAATAGGAGTGATTTTACACGTTCAGTCAGGCAAAACTGTACGCAAACGTACCAGGCTTCAGTCCTGGTCATCCTCGGGCGCCACTGGCGCCCCTTCGACTACACTTTTGAGCTTCTGACTGGCGTGGAATGTCACCACGCGTCGCGCCGAAATCGGGATGACTTCACCCGTTTTGGGGTTGCGACCAGGACGCGGGGGTTTGTCCCGAACCTGGAAATTACCAAAACCGGACAACTTGACCTCGACACCATCGGCCAGGGAATCGCGGATCTCTGCAAAGAAAGTATCCACAATATCTTTGGCTTCGCGTTTATTCAAGCCAACACGTTCAAACAAGAGTTCAGCCAGATCTGCCTTGGTCAGAGTACGCTCTACGTTCATTGTGTCTCCTTATGCTCGTGCCCGTGCGCCATGCGCAGACACCAGTGCCGCCAACAATGCTTCCAGGCATTGCTCGACGCGTTCATCGTCCAGCGTGCTTGCGCTGTCTTGCAGCCAGAATCGAATCGCCAGACTCTTTTCCGATGCATCGTTCTTGTCGCGCCAGACGTCAAACAACTGAATATCTTTGACGATAGCCGCTTGCGCTGCCGTGCTACGCACCTGGTTCAGTGTATCCAGCACAGCTTGATAGGATACGTCCTTATCCAGCCAAACCGCTAGATCTCGTTGCACAACGGGTTGCTTGGATACTTCCTGAGCGTGTACCACTTCGTCGTGAGAGATGGCATCAACGTCCACCTCAAAGACGACCGGCGCTTGATTCAAGCCAAATTCGCTCAACCACTGAGGATGGATTTCACCGATCCAGCCTATGGTTTTACCATCCAGTTTCACACTGGCGCTACGGCCTGGGTGCAAGGCCGGGTGAGCTTCAGGCTCGAAACGGACTTGAGCAGCACGTTGGCCCAGCAAGGTTTCCAGATCGCGCTTGACGTCAAAGAAGTCGACAAGACGATCGGGCTGTCCCCACTGCTCGGTCACAACAGGGCCCCAGGCTGCGGCCGCAATGCGGTTGGGCTGATGGATACCGGCCACGGTCAACGGACCATTTTCTTGAGAGGCATCGCGCATGAAGACGCGGCCAAACTCGAACACACGCACGCGCGACTGACGGCGGTTGGCGTTGCGTTCAATATTGGCCAGCAGACCCGGAATCAGGCTGGTACGCATCACCGCCAACTGGCTGGCAATGGGGTTCAACAAACGGATAGGGTCAGCCTGTCCGTTAATATCTTTTTCCCAGGACTCTTGCACAAAGGAGAAGTTGATCACTTCCTGGTAGTCCTGGGCGGCCAATACAGCGCGCAAGGCGTGCGGACCACGCAAGGACTCGACTGGCACACGCATTTGTGCAGCAGCGACCGGAGGCAGATCAGGAATATTTTCAAAACCGTAGATACGGGCAACTTCCTCGATCAGGTCTTCTTCAATCGTCAAATCGAAACGGAAGCTGGGAGGATTGACCGTAAAGACTTCGTCAGCCACCGAGAAGTCCAGGCCCAACAAGGTGAAGATGCTCTCCACCTGCTTTTGATCCAGAGGAATACCCAGAACACGGCGGCAACGATCCAGGCGCATGGCAACGGGCTTGCGCTCGGGCAAGGCCACAACCTGGTCATCCATAGGACCCGCTTGGCCGCCGCAGATTTCCAGGATCAGCGCTGTGGTGCGTTCCAGATGCTGGGTAATGGAGTCGAAGTCCACGCCACGCTCGAAACGGTGGCTGGCGTCGGAAGAAAACTTGTAGCGACGGGCACGGCCCATGATGGCTTCTGGCCACCAGAAAGCGCCTTCCAGATACACATCCGTCGTATCCAGTGTGACGGCACTTTGTTCGCCGCCCATGATACCGGCCATGCTTTGCGGCACATCGTTAACCGCGATCACACCCACATCGGTATCCAGCTCGACGTTCAAACCGCTCAGCAGCTCCAGTTGTTCGCCTTTACGTGCCCAACGCACTTCCAGACCAGACTGTACGTGCTGCAAATCGAACACGTGCGTAGGACGGCCCAGTTCCAGCATGACGTAATTGGAGATGTCCACCAAAGCAGAGATCGAACGCTGGCCGCTGCGCTCCAGACGGGTTTTCATCCAGTCCGGGGTTTTTGCACGCGCATTGACGCCACGAATCACACGGCCGGCAAAACGGCCGCACAGATCAGCGTCTTTCACGGTAACGGAAACGCGATCTTCAATCGTGACAGGAACAGGTGTGAAGTCTGGCAGTGTCAGTGGTTCGCCCGTCAGAGCGGCCACTTCACGCGCCACGCCCAGCACGGACAGGCAGTCCGCACGGTTAGGCGTCAATTTCAATTCGATAATCTGGTCGTCCAGATCCAGCAGTTCACGCAGGCTTTGGCCTACCGGCGCGTCTGCATCCAGCACCAGCAAACCATCGTGATCTTGCGACAGACCCAACTCGCGACCCGAGCACAACATGCCGGCGGACTCCACGCCACGCATTTTGACCGGGCCGATTTTCATGCCACCGGGCAGCTCTGCGCCAACACGGGCGACCGGGATCTTGATGCCTTGAGCCGCATTGGGCGCACCGCACACAATCTGCAGCAGCTTGCCCGAGCCGTCATCGACCTGGCAAACGCGCAGGCGGTCAGCGTCGGGATGGGGGGCAATTTCAGCGATGAAGCCAACGACAACATGCTCAAAAGCAGGCGCAGCAGCTTGAATTTCTTCAACCTCCAAGCCAGCCATCGTCAGTTGATGACCCAGTTCTTCAGTTCCCAGTTTGGGATTCACAAAGCGGCGCAGCCACGATTCGGAAAATAACATGATGCAAAGATGGAGACGTAAAACGGCGTATACCGGAACCGACCGGGCCTAAAAGGCCCAGCGGCGCGAAGTAGGAATCAACGATTGAACTGCTTCAGAAAGCGCAGATCGCCTTCAAAGAACTGGCGCAAATCGTTAACACCATAGCGCAACATAGTCAGGCGCTCCAGTCCGGAACCAAAGGCGAAACCGATGTAACGCTCTGGGTCCAAACCGAAATTGCGCACCACTTGCGGGTGAACCTGCCCGGAGCCGGAGATCTCCAGCCAACGGCCCTTGTTGGGGCCGGAGGAGAACATCATGTCAATCTCGGCGGATGGCTCGGTAAAGGGGAAGAAAGAAGGTCGAAAGCGCACGACCAGATCGTCGCTTTCAAAGAAGGCGCGCAGAAAGTTCGTGTAAACGCCTTTCAGATCGGCAAAGGAAATATCCTCGGCAATCCACAGCCCTTCCACCTGGTGGAACATGGGCGAGTGGGTGGCATCACTATCGACACGATAGGTGCGGCCGGGAGCAATAACCTTGATAGGGGCCTTGTTCATGCGTGCATAACGCACCTGCATGGGACTGGTGTGCGTGCGCAGCAAATAGGGCAAACCCTGCTCGTCGTTCATATCGATATAGAACGTGTCTTGCATCGAACGAGCCGGATGATTCTCTGGATTGTTCAGAGCGGTAAAATTTGTCCAGTCATTTTCGATTTCAGGGCCGTCAGCCACATCGAAACCGATAGAGCGGAAAATGGCTTCAACACGCTGCCAGGTCTGGATCACCGGGTGGATACCACCGGTGCCACGACCACGGCCGGGCAACGTCACATCAATTTGTTCTTGAGCCAGTCGCTGGTTCAATTGTTCTGCCGCCAGGGCAGCACGACGATCGTTCAGCAGATCTTCAATTTCGCGCTTGAGCACGTTGATGCTGGCACCGGCTGCTTTTTTCTGCTCCGGCTCCATCTGGGCAAGGCCTTTCATCAAGGCAGTGATGGCACCTTGTTTGCCCAAAAATCGAGCTTTAGCGTTTTCCAGCGAAGCGGCGTCCTGAGACTGCTCAAATAAGGCCCGAGCCTGGGCAATCAGATCGTCGTGGGAGGAAGTCATGGCGTGTTACTTTCCAAAAACAAACGGAGCCCCAAAGGCCCCGTTTGTGAACTATACAGTCAGATACCGCTTAAGCAGCCAGAGCGTTCTTAGCCTGTGCAACAACAGCAGCAAAACCTGCCTTGTCTTTAACAGCCAAGTCAGCCAGAACCTTACGGTCCAAAGCGATGGAGGCTTTGTTCAGGCCGGCGATAAACTGGCTGTAGCTCATATCCAGTTCGCGGCAAGCTGCGTTGATACGGGTAATCCACAGCGAGCGGAATACACGTTTCTTGTTACGGCGGTCACGGTAGGCGTACTGACCTGCCTTCATGACAGCCTGTTTGGCTATACGGAATACATTACCGCGACGGCCGCGAAAACCTTTGGCCTGGGCAATTACTTTCTTGTGGCGTGCGCGTGCGTTAACACCGCGTTTTACTCGTGACATGTTCGATTCTCCCTAATCAAGCGAAAGGCATCATTGCTTTTACGGAAGCGACGTCGGCTTTATGAACCTCGACGGCACCGCGCAACTGACGTTTGTTCTTGGTCGTCTTCTTGGTCAGAATGTGACGCTTGAACGCTTGGCCCCGCTTGATGGAACCGCTACCACGAACCACAAAGCGCTTGGAAGCGCTTTTTTTGGTTTTCATTTTAGGCATGAAATTACTCGACTAATTTGTGTCTGCGGGTGGTCGCCTAGGAAGCTGGCGGACACTTGTATGACCCAAAACAGGCACTTATTTTTTTCTTTGCCCGCCGCCAGAACAGATCCAAACAGGGGAAAAGCTCTTGATTATAGGGTGATTCCTGAAGGATTGTCCAGATATCAAAGGGATTTTTTGCAGTTATGGCGTTGTTCGCCAGCCAATCAGGAACACAAGAAACCGTGGCCCCGTTTGGATACCCTCCAGCGCGTATGATCTGGTCAATCTTCGAGCCTAGCCATGTCAAGATCAGGCAGCAAGTTATCAATAGGATAGGTGAAAGCATCGGCTCCCCTATCTTACTGGTAGCCGATAACACCATAGTACTCGCCCCCTATCAGGCGAAGGCGCTCAATTTCATACGTAGGCTGACAGTCCAGGCGAACGACACACAGGCCCACCATGAAAGTCATGGCGCCTGTCGCCCTCAGCCTGCAGCCAGCCCAATCCTGCCACACCTAGTAGCGACACCCGCCTTCTTCTTACCTCGATTCACGGCAATTCAGGCCGGAACTGCAATGCTTCCGCGATATGAGGTCTGGCAATCTGCTCTACTCCGGCCAGGTCAGCAATTGTCCGCGCTACCCGCAAGACCCTACCCTGCACTCGCTCTGACCAATGCCAGCGCTTGCGTGCACTGGCCAGTAGCTGCAAGGCCTCCGCAGACAAGCACCCATGTTCTTTCAAACCAGCCACTGACAGACGAGCATTTCGTACTGTCTGACGTGCCAACTGCCTCTCAATCGCCTCCTGTACCCGCAGCCTGACCTGACTGGATGCCTGCGCTGCTTGATCACGCTCCGGTTCGGACTCGCTTAAGGTCACCAAAAGATCAATCCTGTCCAGCATCGGCCCCGATAGGCGCTGCCGATACAGCTCCCGTTGAGCAGGAGAACACCGACACGCCCGATGACGGCTCGCCGCCCAGCCACAGGGACATGGGTTCATGGCAGCCACAAACTGAAACTGCGCCGGAAAAACCGCTTGCTTCTGGGCACGAGAAATATGCACGCAGCCCTGCTCCAGCGGTTCGCGCAACGCCTCCAGTGAACGCCGACTGAACTCAGGCAACTCATCCAGAAACAGTACGCCATGATGAGCCAGCGAAACCTCCCCCGGTCTTGGGCGGCTACCACCTCCAATCAAGGCAGGAGTAGACACACTATGATGTGGGGCACGAAAAGGGGGTCGCCTGCTGAAAAAATCCTGTTCCTGCACAAAGGAATACAAGGCGGCTACTTCCAGCTGAGCGTATCGCTCCAGGTCTGGCAATAGACCCGGCAGACGTTGAGCCAGCATGGTCTTGCCCACACCCGGCGAGCCATTTAACAAAAGGCTATGGCCACCCGCAGCGGCCACTTCCAAAGCACGGCAAGCCAAAGGCTGCCCCAGCACGTCCGACAAGCAAAGTTGTGGGCCATCATTCCACTCTTCTGGCCACGGCCTGGCCAATGCGGGTTCCAGCTCCTTATCCCCTCGCAGATACCCCGCCGCCTCTGCCAAACTGGCAACCCCGTAGACCTGCAGGTCAGGAACATGGGCCGCCATTTCTGCACTCTGCGCAGGCAAAAGCAAACAAAGCTCCGGATGCCGACGCGCCATACCCAAGGCTATCGTCAAGGCGCTTTGAACCGGAACCACTGCCCCGGTCAAAGACAACTCTCCGGCCATGACATAGCGGTCCAGACCTGTGATGGCCTGCTCACGTTGCTTGTCGTCTGGACGACTGAGTTGGCCGCTTGCCAGCAAAATTGCCAAAGCCACGGGTAAGTCAAAGCGTCCCGAATCCTTGGGCAAATCGGCAGGAGCCAAATTGATTGTCAATCGGGCAGCGGGAAAATCAAAGCCACTGGCCTGCAAGGCAGCCCGTATGCGCTCACGGCTTTCACGAATACCAGCATCGGGCAAACCAACAATATGAAAGGCTGGCAATCCAGGAGCCACGTGCGCCTCGACACGCACGTCGATAAAATCCAGACCCGACAAGGCACAACTGTTCAACACGGCCAAGGACATATGCCCTTCTCCCTTTCCAAGGCAAACATTCAGTCTGCCCGTCGGGAGAAATAAGCTCCAGATGCCTGCCTTAAAACATCACTGCGTACTTGTACGGTCCCAGGGTCTTACTGAACCTGCACCCCCATGGAGCTGACCAGTTGAACTGCCTGCTCCACGGACAGGCAAGCTCCTTGGAACGAGTTATTCAAGTCGTACAAGGTAATGCTGCCCAACTCCACACTGCGCAGATCCGCCCCTTTGAAGTTCACCCCTCGCAAGCTGGCACCCCTCAAGCTGCCGCCGTCAAATACGGCATCATGAAAATTGCAGCCGCCCAAGTCCGCATCGGAGAAATCCAGTTGCACCAGATTTTGCTTGCGGAAATTAATGGCGCGCAAGGTGGCACCGACCAACTTGCACTCACGCAGGCTCAGGTCCAAGCCACGGGTTTCATTGAAGATTGCCCCGCTCAACTTGGAATCCTCGATCTGCAAGGAAGCAATGTGAGTGCGTACCCACTTGCTCAAGTGCAGATCACAAGCACTAAAACGCGCCGAACTGAGATCTGCCAAGCTGAAATCTGCTTGACCCAACTTGCAACGCAGCCAGATCGTGTCTTGCAAATGTGCCCGTATCAATCGGGTATTCAAAAAGCTGCAGCCCGAAAACTGCGAACTATCCAGCTCCAGACCCGACAGATCCTCATCATCAAAACTGCAGTTCTCGAAACTCAAAGACTCATGGGAGGCGGCCAAAAGATTAACTAACTCATCTCTTGTGATCTGGACATTACTGACGAGCATGCAACTTTCCCTTCCAAAAAACTGAGCCAGCTTTATTGAGCTGGCTCTTTCATGATCTGTTTCATCTAATCCGGTACTGATCTGAGCAAGGCCTAACGACCATTGGGCAGACCCAAATGCGACAAGCGCCAGGCAATGATCAAACCCAAAACGGCAAAACTAACCGTCGCGACCCAAGCCCACTGCCATCCACCCAACGCATGTACAACCGACGCCACAACAGGGGGGCCCACAAACTGGCCTAGTGAAGAACATTGCTGTACCCAGCCCACCGAGGTCGAGGTGGTCTCCGGCGAAGGTGCTGCCGTGACCGACAGGAAGAACAAGGTAGCTGGAATCAAGCCGCCCACAATCGAAAACAGCAGGATAGCGACAAATTGAACCACCAAGCTTTGTGTCAGCCCAAACGCAAGGACCGCACATGCGATCATGCCCAAGTAGCCTGCCTGCAGCAGCCTATGAGGTGGGATACCGGCATGCAAACAGCGCCCTGCCCCCAGATTACCTACGACATTCCCAGCAGCAATCAAGGCTGTCAGCAAACCGGCAGTGCCGACTGCTATCTGCGCCTGATTGTAAATAGTGGGCATGAAGCCCACGACTGCCGCCCATTGTGCCGCGTACACACCAAAGGCCAAAGCCAGCAACCAAACCCGGCCGGAGCGTAAAGTCGTGCGTAGCAGACTGGACCAACGGTGAGCAGAGGTATGCTGCGCCGCACTCCTGGTTTGAGTCTGAGAATCCGGTGGCACCAGAAGGAAGGTCAAAATCATGAAGATGGCCGTCAAGATACCCAGAACCACCCACAAGGTACGCCAGGAGCCGACTGCCAACCAGGCAGCACCAGCCCACAGCATCAAGACCGCCCCGGCGGGCATATAACAGCCCCATAAACCCATGACTCGGCTCAACCGTGCCGTATCGGTAATGCGTTTGATCAAGGCCGGAATGGGCAGCACCACCATCAGAAAGCCACAGCCTTCTATCATGCGGCCCAGCAACACCAGCGTGCTATGTTCAAACAAGGAGCCGATTAACGAGGCCAGACTCAAAATACCCAGCCCCGTCAAAATGCAGCGACGCAGACCAATTTTCTCGGAGATCAGGCCTATGCATAGCCCCAGCAACATCCCGGCCATTTGCACACTGGCAAGCAGAAAACCTGACTGCACCAGGTCCATGCCCAGTTCGCGCTGCATAAAAGGCAAAGCCGGGGGTACTTTCCACACATGCAGTGCGGCGCACACCCCGGTCAAGACAAGAAAGACAGCAATAAAAAAGGGGCTGGCCGATTGTTTGTCCCCAGGCCTGGTGACCGTATTCAAATGAAGTGATCAGCCTTGGCTGCCCTCTTGAGCAGAGGTGTCACCCTCTTGAGGAACAGGAGTTTGCCGCCCTTCCAAAGCTTGCAAACGTGTTTCCAGAGCCGCCACACGAGCCAGTGCGCGTTCCAGCATCAGCTTGTAGGTATCAAACTCTTCACGAGTAACCAGGTCCATACGGTTGAAGGCCTGACCCATAAAGGCTTTTACATTGCGCTCAATATCGGCAGCCGGACTTTTGGCGATCAGCTCCGAGACGTTTTTTTGCAGATCTTCCAGCCATTCGCTTCGATTAATCATGGTCCTCTCCTGAAAATATTGACACTACCAGCAGTATAGAAAAAGCGGGTGCCAAAGGCACCCGCTTTTTGCATTTGGCCAGACAATCAGCCGAATTATTCAAGCCTTAAGGTTTGGCTTGTTCCGAAGGCACGGAAGATGGCGAGGAATCAACACCATTACCCAGCTTGTCCTGGATGGCTTTGTCAGCCTTGGCAGCGCCGTCTTTAATGGCATCGCCCGTACGGCTGGCAGCATCGGCTACTGCATCCTTGGCTTCACCAGCTTTTTCAGCGACTTTATCGCCAGCAGCCTTGGCATCTTCCTTCAAGGAGTTGGTATTTTCCTTGGCGTTTTCTTTCTGTTCCTCTGCTTCTTTTTTGACGTCGTCAGCAACTTTAGCGGCGTCCTGCTTCAGTTCTTCCGTTTTTTGCTCCAAGGACTTGTCAGCCTCGGGTGCGGGTGGAGTGGCAGGTGCTGTCGATTGTGGAGCAGCGACAGGAGCAGGTGGCGCGCTCGTAGCGGCTTTGTCGTCCTCTTTGGAACACGCAGCCAAAAGAGTCATCGAAGCAGCAGCGGCCATGACAGCAAAATGAGCACGAGTCAGTTTCATAAGATTTCCTTCCTACTATTCCAAGGTCGCTAGATAGAATGGGCCGATGCCTGGTGCGACTTCCGGCTCGGCCTTGGGTCTGTTACAACTCCCCTAAAAGCCATTCTATCGGTGCTGAGCACGCAGACCAATCTATTAGTGTAAATCCTGATTTCAATTATTCTGACGATATAGCTCAAGCTTCATGACAAACCCTTTAACAACAAGCACCTAGCGAGCGACCAGGTTCCGATAGGTTGTTACAAATGGAATCCCTCATAGGACTACAGCCGGGCTTTGTTACATATTTGCCAACTAAATTGGCCTGTTTTCAATTACTTAGGCGGCTAAGGTGGCCAGATCGATGCGCTCGGCACGGTTCAAGGCACTAGCCACTTTCACGCGCAAGGCATTGGAATGCGATAGACGCACTTCTTTTTTCACATCCAACAGTTGCTGCGGATGCATGGAGAATTCTTTCAGGCCCAGCCCCAGCAACATGCGAGTCACCGACGCATCCCCCGCCATTTCCCCACAGACCGCCACCGGTTTGCCAGCACGATCAGCCGCGTTGATCGTGTGTGCAATCAAACGCAAAACAGCTGGGTGCATGGGGTCGTACAGGCTGGCAACCTCGGCATCGCCCCGGTCTACAGCCAGAACATATTGAATCAAGTCATTGGTGCCGATGGACAGAAAATCCAGTTCCTGTACAAAGGGCTCAATGGCGATGGCTATGGCGGGCACTTCCACCATGGCTCCCAATAAATAGTTGCGTGCGAATGGGGTACCGGATTTTTCCAGTTCCCGAGCTGCCGACTCAATAGCCTGACGACTGGCATGCACCTCGTTCATGGAGGAAATCATGGGGATCAAAATACGGATTTGTCCATGCAAGCTGGCACGCAACAAGGCGCGTAGCTGGGTGGCAAACATCTCGGGCTTGTCCAGACAGTAGCGAATTGCACGCAAGCCCAAGGCCGGGTTAGTCGCTACCGTAGCATCTCCATCCAGGGTTTTATCGGCCCCAATATCCAGTGTACGGATAGTGACGACCTTGCCCTTCATGGCTTTTACCACCCGGGAGTACGCTTCGTACTGTTCCTGCTCGGAAGGCAAATCCGTGCGTCCCATGAACAAAAACTCGCTGCGGAACAAGCCAATGCCATCGGCACCAGCTTTCAAAGCCAGCTCTGCCTCCTCGGGAAGCTCGATATTGGCTTCCAGGCGGACGTTAATCCCATCCAGCGTCATCGCTGGCGCATCCAGCAACTCTTCCAATTCGGCCCGTTCGCGACGATAGGCTTCCTGACGCTCCCGGTATTCGGCCAGCACTTGCTCCGACGGATTCACAATCACCGCACCCGAGAAGCCGTCCACAATCAGAAAGTCGCCATCGCGTATCAGACTGCGGAAGCTGCCCAAACCCACGACAGCAGGAACACTCAAGCTGCGAGCCACAATCGCTGTATGCGAGGTGGGCCCACCCAAATCCGTCAGAAAACCGGCGAAATGACCACCGCGCAAGCGCAGCATATCTGCCGGGGAAATATCGCGTGCTACCACAATCAGCGGCTCTTCCTGAGCGGCTGAAAAACCAGGCAGCAAAGCAGGCTTGCCTGCCAGAACGCGCAATACGCGCTCGATGACCTGGCGGACATCAGCACCACGCTCGCGCAGGTATTCGTCTTCCATTTGGGAGAACTGCTCAACCAGCATCTGACCTTGCGAGGTCAGAGCCCATTCTGCGTTGTAGTGACGCTCGGCAATGATGGCGCAGGTTTGCTGCGTCAGCATGGGATCGTCCAAGAGCAGACTGTGCACCGTCAAGATAGGAGCAAGCTCGCGTGGCGCATCCACAGGCAACTGATCAACCATGGCTCGAAGTTCATCGCGAGTGCTAGCCATGGCGCTTAACAAGCGCTGGCTTTCAGAATCGACGTCTTCGGCGGCAATCCGGTAATGAGGGACTTCCAGTGCTGCTGCGCTCATTACCACGGCCTTGGCAATGGCGTACCCCTTACCGACTGCTTGGCCTTGAGCGGTAAACATCGCGGACAAATCAGACGCCGGGGTTCGAGCTGCAGCACTATTCATGACCAGATTTCTTCCTTATTCGTTTTCACCAAACTTGGCGTCAAACAACGCCTGAATATCATTGAGGGCCTGATCGGCATCGTCACCCTGGGCGTCGACAACCACAGTGACCCCCATTCCGGCGGCCAGCATCATGACACCCATAATACTTTTTGCATTCACGCGCTGAGAGCCACGCGCGATAAAAATCTCACTGCTATAACGGCCGGCCAACTGGGTAAGCTTGGCTGCTGCCCGTGCATGAAGACCTAATTTATTACTGATCGTGATGGATACGCTAGGCATAAGGGCAACTGGAAAAATGAAAGTGAAAATTCAAATTAGCAATGGCAGTCGGCGTGAACAATGCCACGCAATGCGCCTGCCATGACATCCTGAGCGAACTGCTCGGGATTGTCACGTCGCTCGGTCAAGGCTTTCAACACCATGCACATATTGGTGCCGGTCAATAAATAAGCGCCCTGCCCTTGATCTTGCAAAGCTTGCTGGACTCGACGTGCCACATTAAAGGGGGTGGCACCGTAAAGATCACACAGTATCAGTGTGGCGGGCGAGTCCGGCGCTTGCGTTTGCAACTGCCCCAGCAAGCGGTCCACCGCCGTATCCGTGCATTCGTCGGCCTGAATGTCAAAGACAAACAGATCGGGCTTTTCGCCCAGGACGTGCTCGGCACAGCTGGCAAACGCACTGGCCAGGGGCTCGTGCATGATCAAGGCAAGGCGAATCACGCGCGTCCCGTCGCTTTTTCGACGGCCTCGGCAAAACGCTGCGCAACATCAAAGCCAGTCTGTTCAGTAATTTCAACGAAACAGGTTGGGCTGGTCACATTGATTTCCGTGACGTAGTCACCAATCACATCCAAACCAATCAGCAGCAAGCCACGTGCGGCCAGCACAGGGCCCAGCGTACGGGCAATGTGCCAGTCGTGTTCGGACAATGGCTGGGCAACCCCGCGGCCACCTGCGGCCAGATTGCCGCGTGTCTCGCCCGCCAAGGGAATGCGAGCCAGGGCGTAAGGTACAGGTTCGCCGTCAATGATCAGGATGCGCTTGTCACCCTTGACGATTTCAGGGATGTAGCGCTGCGCCATAATGGTTTGCGTACCATTGGCTGTCAGCGTTTCCAGAATCGCACCCAGGTTGGGTTCGGGATCTTGCAGACGGAAAATACCCATGCCGCCCATGCCATCGAGCGGCTTGACGATCACATCCTTGTGTTCCTGGTGAAAGGCGCGCAAGCGGGCCATGTCCCGGGTGACCAAGGTGGGTGGGGTAAATTCCGGAAATTCGGTAATAGCGAGTTTTTCAGGGTGATTGCGAATAGCCTCGCCTGAATTGAATACCTTGGCCCCCTGCTCCTGCGCAAAGCTGAGCAAGTGCGTGGAATAGGAGTATTCCATATCGAAAGGCGGGTCTTTACGCATGATGACTGCATCAAAGACATTCAATTCCTGCTCGGTGGCAGGCTCGGGATGTGTCCACCACGAAGGCGCACGCAAATCGGCATCTGCAGCAATACTGACAGCCTGACTGCGCGTACGAACCCGACTTTGGGAAATGTACAAATCAGACTGCAAGGTCACGCTGACGCGATGACCACGCGCCAGAAATGCACGCATCATGGCAACGGAGGAATCCTTGTAAGCCGACAGGCTGGGCAAGGGATCAATGATGAATAAAACGTGCATATGACACCTAGAGAAAAACGCCTTTGCAGCCGGGCTGCAAAGGCGATTGTGCCCGACCCGCTACTTGGGAGCGAGTCGAGCGACGCATAATGCTCCTGGGCGGATCCAGGCAGTATCGTGCAAGAGTATCAGGACGCTTTCTTGCGAGGCGCCAAGACCATGACCATTTGACGGCCTTCCAGCTTGGGCATGGCTTCAACCTGACAGATTTCGCTGACTTCGTCGCGAATCCGTTCCAGTACGCGCATACCCAGTTCCTGGTGAGCCATTTCACGACCACGGAAACGCAAGGTCACTTTTACCTTGTCGCCATCATCAATAAAACGCTTCACATTACGCAGCTTGACCTGGTAGTCGCCTTCGTCCGTACCGGGACGGAATTTGACTTCCTTGATCTGAATGATTTTTTGCTTGGCCTTGGCTTCTTGTTGGCGTTTCTGTTCCTGATAGCGGAATTTGCCGTAATCCATCAAACGGCACACCGGTGGTACAGCCGCAGGGGCGATTTCCACCAGATCCACATCATGCTGTTCTGCCATTGCCAAGGCGTCAGGCACCTTGACGATACCTAGCTGCTCACCCTCGACTCCAATGAGTCGCACCTCTGGAATACGAATTTCACCATTGATGCGATGTTTTTTCTCGGTTGCGATGTCGAAAACTCCTAAAAATGTCGATAAAAACGATAGCGTTCCTGTTTTACTGACGGCTATCGATCTCTTGCTTCAATCGTGCTGAAAAATCGGCTATTGGCATGACGCCCAAGTCCACGCCACCACGCGCACGCACGGCGACTGCGCCGTTTTCACGCTCTTTTTCACCCACGACCAGAATATAGGGCACTTTTTGCATACTGTGCTCACGGATTTTACGAGTGATTTTTTCACCACGCAAATCAGAGGAGGCACGGAATCCCATTTTCTTCAGGTTTTGCGCCACGGATTGAGCATAATCGGCTGAACTTTCGGAAATGCAGCATACCACCACATGCTCAGGAGCCAACCAGGCAGGCAAGGCACCGGCGTGGTTTTCAATCAGCATGCCGATAAAGCGCTCGAAGGAACCCAAAATAGCACGATGCAACATGACAGGCACACGGCGCTGATCCTGGGCATCCACATACTCGGCACCCAAACGGGCCGGCATGGAGAAGTCCACCTGGATGGTGCCACACTGCCAATGACGACCAATGGCGTCTTTCAGCGTGTACTCAATCTTCGGACCGTAGAAAGCGCCCTCGCCTTCCGAGATCTCGAACTCGCAGCCAGTACGGCGCAAGCTTTCGATCAGGGCTTGTTCAGCCTTATCCCAGACCGCATCGTCACCGATACGCTTTTCCGGGCGAGTAGCCACTTTGTACAGAATTTCGGTAAAGCCAAAGTCCGCGTAGACGGCTTGCAACTGAGCGGTAAAGGCAGCGCACTCGTCTTGCAGTTGGTCTTCGGTACAGAAAATGTGGCCGTCGTCTTGGGTAAAACCGCGTACGCGCATCATGCCGTGCAAGGCACCCGAGGGTTCGTTGCGATGGCACTGACCGAACTCGCCGTAGCGGATAGGCAGTTCACGGTAGGAATGCAGACCGGAATTGAAGATTTGCACGTGACCGGGGCAGTTCATGGGCTTCAAGCCGTAAACACGATTCTCCGACTCAGTCGTGAACATGTTTTCAGCGTAGTTGTCCCAGTGACCCGTTTTCTTCCACAGCGACAAATCCAGAATTTGCGGTGCTTTCACTTCCTGGTAGCCATTGTCCTGATAGACACGGCGAATGTATTGTTCGACCTGTTGCCAGATCACCCAACCTTTGGGGTGCCAGAAAATCAGACCGGGGGCCTCTTCCTGGAAGTGGAACAGATCCAGTTCACGGCCCAGTTTGCGGTGGTCGCGTCGCTCGGCCTCTTCCAGCATGGTCAGATAAGCTTGTTGATCTTCCTTGGTCGCCCAGGCAGTCCCGTAAATGCGTTGCAGCATTTCGTTATTGCTATCGCCACGCCAGTAAGCCCCGGCTACTTTCATCAGCTTGAATACTTTCAGCTTGCCAGTAGATGGCACGTGAGGGCCACGGCACAAGTCAATGAAATCGCCTTCGCGGTACAGGCTGATCGGCTCGTTGGACGGAATGGAGGCAATGATCTCTGCCTTGTAGTCCTCGCCAATGCTCTTGAAGAACTCGACGGCATCGTCGCGCAACCACTCTTCGCGGGTAACCACTTCGTCTTTCTTGGCCAGTTCCGCCATTTTCTTTTCAATGGCTTCCAGATCCTCGGGCGTAAAGGCACGCTTGTAGGAAAAGTCGTAATAAAAGCCGTTGTCAATCACCGGGCCGATGGTAACTTGGGCATCCGGAAACAAGCTCTTGACCGCGTAAGCCAGCAAGTGAGCGGTGGAGTGACGAATCAAATCCAGACCGTCAGCGTCTTTGGCGGTAATGATGGCCAAATTGCTGTCCTGGTCGATCACATACGAGGTGTCCACCAGACGCGACTCGGTGCCGGGCGTGCCGACACGGCCAGCCAGGGCGGCGCGGCCCAAGCCAGTACCAATCGAGTTCGCCACTTCGCTGACGGAAACCGGGCCCTGAAACTCTCGCTGGGAGCCATCGGGCAGTGTGATTCGGACCATAACACTTCCTGAAATAAAAAACGCGGCCTTGAAAAAGCCGCGCTTTTGAATTGAACGTTCTTGGAAAGCAAACGAAACGCTACGCGGCCACGGCTAGATTTGCCGACGGGTAGTTCGCGTTGAGTTCATAAGATTCTGCTTCCCAAATAACACATTTGATTGAATAAGTTTATCACCTTCGCCCGCTATCGCGGCGTTGTATCGCCACAAAAACCACATTTGGCAAAGAATTCAGTCCATACGGGGATACCAGCTACGGTAAAAGGCCCATTCTTCGGATTCCGAACCGTCTTTCATCAAGCAGGTTCCGTAGGCACCACGTCCACTTTCATGAACAATGGTTTGCCCGCCCATGCGCTGACAAAAAGTGGAAGCCAGATTGGCCTGCCCGACTGGTTTGGTGGCCGTTTGGGGGGAGCTGGCGCATGCCGACAACATCAAAGAACCTGCACAGGCAGAAACTAAGCGGAAAAACATGATTTCCTTCTCCTTGACCTGATGTTTGCTGATGCCTGACAAATCATTCGAGATGAAGACTGTCCAGGCCGCGTCTGCTGTTAGCGCAGGGTTAAAACCATCAAGCGCTGGTCGCGAAACAGATCGTGGAAGTAGCTTACTACACTTGTTTGATATGAAAAGTGTGCGAAGGCAAGCGTGCAGCAAAAGCAACACGTCAGGTAAAAGAAGCTGCTGAAATCAAGCGTAAATATCGGTGCTTTATTGCAAAGCACGACAAGGCTGGGTGTAGATCAAGAGCGATGCAGCCAAAAAGACAACAAAATAAAGCCCAAAATACCGCAGCCAGCCAGCATTAATACCATAGGTACATAATCGATCAGATTCGAGGCATTAATCATGGCGTACATCCCAAAGTCCCAACTAAAACAAGCTTGAGAGTATGGTAGCGGGCCATCTTCAGAACATGAAGTCAACGATTATCAAGATCCGACACAGAGACAACACAAAGACTAGTATTAGGCTACACAAGCTTACTTTTGCGGCAAAAATCTTCGCAAAAGTGCATAACACGCAACAAAAGGCCAGGAAAAGACGTTTTGTGCCTGCTCCCTATCCATTGAGCATTGTAAAAATGGCGTAAACCACAGGAACAGCCAAGGGGGTAATCATTAATAAAGCCGTATCTCGCTTCCACGTCTTGGGACGGGTATAACAGAGTGTGACTCCCAGCAGGACTGTCACCAGCAGATACAAGCCAATAATAATGATAGTGGCTGCCATATCCTCTCCCCTTTGTGATTTGTTTTGCTGTGCTTTTGGTATTTACAAAGTCAGGGCTTGCGCTGCGTCTTGTCCGAACATGGGTGGAAAGGTATTGGCCGCCCACTGTCCTAATCGTGCCGCCGCTGCCTGGCTGGCCAGCTTCAAGGCTTCTGTCGGTTCCAAACCCCGTTTCCAGGCCAGGGCAAAGCTGGATAGAAAGGCATCCCCTGCCCCCACCGTTGAGCACACCGCCACCTTGCACACAGGCTCCACATACTGCTGACCATTAAAAGCCAACACCGCCCCCTGCACACCCAAGGTGATCAACAAGGCTTGTTGAGGGTGATGCTGCAGACGCGCAGCCAGCTCGCACGCTTCCTGAATCGATAATTCCAGCTGAATATCGGCGTCCTGAACGCCTGCCAGCATTTGGGCCTCCACCGCATTCAGGCCCAGCACATCTGCGCGTGCGTAGACCTGCTTGAATCCCTGGCCTTGATGCTGCAAACACGCCACACTGGGATTTACCACCAGGCAGGCCGAGGTCTCCCTTCTTTCCGCCAAGGCCTGCGCCACGCTTTCCATAGGCTGCAAGGCCAAGGGAGCCACATAAATCAGGTCTGCTTGCAAGTCTTGAGCCTGGACACGCAGGCAGGCATTTGCCCCACGTCGTGCCAGCACCGAAGCACTGCCGGACGGCTCGACCAGGACGATGGCTTTACCGGTGGGCTGATCAGGACAGATCTGCATACTGCTGACGTCCACTCCCAACTGCTCGATATGTGAACGCAAACGCTCACCCAGGCCGTCTCGACCCAGCGCCCCCAGTAGCCGAACCGACTCGCCTTGCTCCATGAAGCTGGCTGTCGCATTAAGCGCCCCACCACCTGGATACAAGTCGATCGAGCCCACTTCCTGCTTGTCGCCACGCGCCAGCTCGGCTGGCATGCCTGAGACCACAATATCAACGGTAATACTGCCAATCGCTACAAGCTGCACCCTGAACCTCGGCCATGAAAAAAGAGAGCATGAATCTGCTTGGAGCAGTATACCCACGGGCGCAAGCAGATAGTCTATGGTGGAAAATCAGGGCTGGGCCAGTCGTGCAAAGTCGAACAAGCGCACACATCTTTTCAGCCTGTTTGGGGGCGCAGAATAATCCGACTAATGGTTGATGCAACAGACATCACAAAAATCTGGCTCAAGATAAAAAGACATGCTAAATTACTGTTCATCCATACAGCAAAAAGAAGCATCATGTCCTATACCATCACTTTGCACGACGCTCCTTCCGATATCACCGAACGCGGCCGCCGCGAGGCTGAGGAGCGTTTTCGCCGCAGCTTAGAAAAAGTCATGCAAGGCCCGGAGGCCGTGGTCCAGGCCTATCGAGCGTGGCAACTGGCCGAAGAGACGGCAGAGACGGAATTGTCCGGGGAAGACATTGCCCTGGCCAAAAAATGGATTGCCGCCGCCACACGCGCCATGAGTGATGGCTTTCGTGATCTGGGCGAGTCCGAAGCGTACTTTGAGGTCCGTATCGAACGCTAATATAAAAGCCAGCAAATAGCTGGCTTTTACGATCTGGCATCAGGACTTTGCCGAAGGGTGGTCACGGCGCATCAGCTCCCACTCCTCGATCACCGTGCCATCCGGCAAGGTGCACATGCCCACTTGCCCTGTTGGTGTGTTGACGATATCCAAACGCCCGCCCTTCTCCACGCAATAAGCCGAGGCCGGATTGGCAATACCTACGGGTGGCTGTGTCGAGGCTTGATTGGCGCAAGCAGACAAGACGCCGACCAGTCCCAGGATTCCCCATTTCTTCATCGTGTTCTCCGGATAAACTCTGTACTGCAGTGTACTGTGCACGGACTAGTTTTCAGGTTGATTTTTTGGTGCTGTCAAAGGATTGGAAATATTTTCCCAGTGCTGGCAGCGAACTGAACGGTGTTCACCGTGTGGAATGAACTTGCAATCCATACCAACCTTGGCTTTGCCATCCACAAAAGGAAAGGCAAAATCGTAACGGGCCGGAATCCAGATTTTCAATGATTGATCGTGAAAGCCCATTTTCCCTTTGGCGACGAAACGAGCCAGACCCTCTTCAAAATAATCAGGGCCGTTGTCGTAAATAAAGGGACGCAGAACTGCTTCGCCCCTTTCATTCACATAAACCCAGCCTTGTTCATCCTGTATCAGGCTTTGCCCTTGAGCGACGGGGACAAATACAGGCAGTAGCGCCAACATCAAAGCGAACAGGGTTGAAACAACCCGACGCCCGGATCCCAGTCCAGCAGCTTGCAACCCCGCAATTACCGTTGCTTTTGCTGTTGCTGTTGCTGTTGCTGTTGCTGTTGCCGCACCAGTATCCATGTACGAACCCATGCCATTGCTCATATCGCGTACAGTTTCCACCTTAGCCACCACACTAATACGATTACTGGCACCAAGCCCAGTCCCAGTCCCAGTCCCAGTCCCAGTCCCAGTCTTATAGCTTGCGCGCTTCAAACGAAATAATTCCGTCAGTGTCCTGCGGTGTCTTGCCGTACTGATACCCGCCGGAGATAACAATCTCGCCAAAACCCACTTGCTCCAGCGCCATGCGCAGTTCCTGAACACCCCACCAACGCAGCGAGAACTGTTCCAGCTGGGTTTCCAGCAAGACACCATGCTCCCACAACTCGTAGCGATGCATTTCACGGCTTACCTGAGCGCAATAGTCCTTGTCCAAGGCGGTGGCATTGAGAGTAATAAGCCCATGCGGAGCGGCCGACCAAGTCCGCATGCCTGGATGCACACTCAAAATCGCCGCCACCGGGTCCAGATCCAGCAACAGTCGCCCACCTGACTTCAGGCTGGCATGAAAACGGCTTAGCGCGGCCATGCCTTGCTCAAACGAATCCAGAAGCTGAAAAGAGCCAGCCGGCACCACAATCGCCTCCAAGGAGCGGTCTGCTGTGAAATCCGTAAAACCGGCCAGTTGAAGCTGTGTCGTCAAAGAACGCAGTTCCAATTCACGGTGGCAATAATCCAGCATTTCCTGCGACAGATCGAAGCCGCTGATATCCAGCCCCGCCTGCAACAAGGGAATCAGAATGCGCCCTGTGCCTACTGCGGGTTCCAGAATGGGTCCGCTTGTGCCTTGCAAGCGCTCCAGGTAGTACTCCACATCCCCGAAAGAGCGTCCTACCGGCTTGTCCAGGTGATACACCAAAGAAGCCAGCTTGCCGTAGCGATTGTTCATCATTGTTCTACATCCTGCTATTTGTCTTACTCAACAGCCTGAACACGCATTTCGGCGCCTTCCACCGCCAAGACCACAACCGCAGCGCCCTGCTCCAGGTTTTGGGTCGCTGTGGCACTGTAATAACTATCGTTGAGCCGAATACGTCCACGGCCGTTCACAAAGCTTTCGCTGACCTGCGCGCGAGCCCCCACATAGGCGCTCAAGCCGGTATTCACAATATCAGGCTGATTGGCCCGGCTGTGTCGTTGCCAACGTACACCAACGACCACCCACCCCAACATGGCCACGGCCAGAATCAGCCATTGCAACCAGGAGGGAGCATCCGGCCAGGCGGCGGCAAACAAACCCACCGTCAAAGCCCCCAAACCCAGCCACAGCAGATAGACGCCAGAGATGACGACCTCGGCAGCGATCAGCACGACGCCAGACACCAGCCAGTACCAAAAGGAATCAAAAATGAATGACAAGATCAGCACCTCCAGCTATCCGCTTAGCCTTGTCCCAACTTGCTGCCGGTGGTCTTGAGCAGCTCGGTCACACCTGCCACCGCACCGGTAATGCCGCTGGCCTCCAAAGGCATCAGCACCAGCTTGCTATTGGGGCCCGTGCCCACATCACGCAAGGCTTCCACATACTTCAGGCCCACAAAGTATTGCAGGGCTTGTACATCACCGCTCTTGATGGCTTCGGACACTTCGCGGGTTGCACGGGCTTCAGCCTCGGCTTCACGCTCACGCGCTTCGGCACGCAAGATAGCGGATTGCTTTTCACCCTCCGCACGCAACACAGCCGCTTGCTTCTCCCCTTCGGCTTGCAGCACTTCGGCTTCTTTCTGGCCGCTGGCCTTGGTCACGGCAGCACGACGATGACGCTCAGCCGTCATCTGCAGGTTCATGGCTTCCTGCAGTTCAGGAGCCATATTCAAATCACGGATTTCCACACGGGTAACTTTCACCCCCCAAGGTGTCGTCGCTGCATCCACCGCTGCCAGCAGGCGATCGTTAATCACTTCGCGATTGGACAGCATGTGATCCAGTTCCATCGAACCCAGGACCGAACGCAGGTTGGTGGTGGTCAGGTTCACAATCGCCATTTCCAGGTGATCAATTTCATAGGCAGCCTGGGCGGCATTGTCGATGCGATAAAACACGACACCGTCAGCCGTCACGGCCACGTTGTCGCGGGAAATCACATTTTGCGAGGGAACATCCAGCACGGATTCCATCATTTTGAGCTTGCGGCCCACGCGGTCCATAAAAGGGACCAGCAAGGACAAGCCCGGCGTCAGGGTGCGGGTGTAGCGACCAAAGCGCTCGACCGTCCATTGCTGGCCCTGAGGCACAACTTTGACCCCAGCCATCACCACGACCACAGCCAAGAACGCCAACATCACCACAAAAGTAAAGGAGCCACTCATGTCGTCACCATCTCCAAGAACACAACTAAAAAAGCGATTCTAGCCCAGCCTTAATGACAGATCTGCTAAAGCGGATGTTTGACCGCCCCATAGCCTATCCATGTCCCATTTGACCGGGCAGGAGCTAAAGAGAAATGCGGACAAGCTAGACGAAAGGGACGCAGCCAGAGAAAACCGTTGCGCCTTTAAGGACAGATAGAACCCGAAAAAACGAGCGGCTGACTCAATTCAAAATATCGTACAAACGGAAAATCCACAGCCCTTTATAGACTATCGTCAGCACCACCAAGGCCGCCTGATAGCGCTTGCTGGGCACCACCATGGCGATCAGGCCCATGACAATGAACACGGCTTGCTGCAAGGGGTATTCCACACCCAGCGACAAGAAATACTCTTTTCCTTTAATGGCTGTATCGACCAGGTCCATAAGCTGAATCAGCACAAAAATGCCGTAAAGCGAGCGCCGCCGGGTCTGGAAATAATCCTCGAAACCGCGGTATTCCTCCATATTGGACGGAAACAGCAAGGACGCCATGATGGCAAACACACAGGTATACAAAATCAGGAAAAAATACAGCTGAAAGGACCAGACCTGAACCTTCACCAGACTGAATTCATACCACCAAAAATGGATAATCGTCAGGAACAGATACAGCACCCACCCCAAGTGAATGGGATAGACACGCTTGGCTTTGGGGTGTTGGATGAATTCAGAGACGCCTACGATCAGTCTGGAAATGCTGATACCCAGCACCATGCCAATGATGATGCGTACGTGGACAAAATGCTCTGGATGGATCAACTCTGGCGGCACGCGCTGTCCTTGCAAAGTGGCTAATCCTGGCACACCTTAACAGAGTCATTGCAGGGCTCCAAGCGCGTAATTTCCCGCTAAGAGCCCTGATATTTGCGTGAGTATCTTTCGTACCTTCGTCAAAATCCGACTGATCTTTTGCCGAAGGAAACGGTCAAGTCTTAATAACGCGGCGCAGGTGCGTATTGCCCATTGCCTTTGTCAGCAGGAAAAGGATTGGGCGACGGCACGGTAGCTTGAGTAGGAGTCACCGGGCGCACTTCGTAAAGCACCGTACCGATCACACCGATATTGCGTTTGTCCCCCGCCAGAGTGTTCGCCGCGTAAGCCCGGTCCTTGCCCGAGAAACGGAAAGCGGCCACTTCATCAGCACTTTTACGAAAGCCCTCGATACGCAAGACGGCCCCGGCCTGCAAGAGATAGCCGTTATAGCTGCGGCTGCCCGGCTTGCCCGACAAGACATCCAGACCATCTACCGTGGTGATGATTTCATAAGGCGTAGCGCTGCGATTGGTATAGACCAGGACGTAACGTTCCCCTGCTTTACCCGCCAGCTGATAGTTTTTCTGCCCGATGCTGCTGAAAATTGTCAAAGGTGCGTCGCGCCCATCATGCACAGACAATTCCACCTTGCCTTGATCCAGCAAAATGCTGCGCTGGGCATCCAGATTTTGGCCCAAAGCCTGGCGAATACTACGTTCATCGGAATAGGCTAATTGCAGCTCATCACGCAGAGGCTCGACGCGCTGAGCCTGAACCGAATAGGCCCGTGACTCACGCCCTTCTCCCCATTGCGTACCCAAAGTCGAGGCCGTTTGTGGGGCTGCCGCTGAGACCACCTCACGCTGTGCCGATTGTTGAGGCACACTGCTGCAAGCTGATAGCAACAAGGCAGCGGCCAGCACGCTCCACCGCCCACGGTGCCGTGCGAATAATGTTGATTGAGACAGACTCATGCGCTTCCCCTTTTTGTCAGTACAAGTGCCATGACAAGCCCCTGTTGAGCGCGAGTATTCCTGATCTCGCTGCGTTTGTGACGTCAGCAAATTTCTAAATTGAAATTGCCTGTATCAGGAAAAATCAGTAAGGCAACAAACCAAGGCTCACAAAGAGGCCTACTATAAACAGCATTCCTTCTCACGAGCCGCAAGCATGGATATTCAGAACCTACCCTTTTGCACCGTTAACTGGTCCGACATTACTCCTACAGAACACAAAGGCGAAACAGGCATGGCTCTGTGGCGCACCCAGCAATTTGGCCCCATTCGCGTACGCATGGTGGAATACAGCCCCGGTTATCTAGCCGACCACTGGTGTGTAAAAGGCCATATGTTGCTGTGTCTGGAAGGCCGGCTGGACACCGAACTGGAAGACGGACGCCGCTTCACCCTGGAGCCGGGACAGTCTTACCATGTGGCTGACAATGCCGAGCCGCACCGTTCCTCCACCCAGACGGGCGCCAAACTCTACATCGTGGATTAAAGCCTGTTACGTAAAAACACCCTTTAGATGGTCGGAACTGGCTATCTAAAGGGTAAACAATCCCTCTGTGCTGACGTTCATTTTTGTCGTCTACGCCGCATAATTTGCCCCTCCCGCCTTTTATACCAGCGACAGCCTTGCTCCCCGTGACGGTGGCCCTCGCCATGCTGCTTCCTGCATTTGCGTAAGATCGCCAGGCAGGCAGCCGGTTGCCCCGATCTGCCTCTGCCTCTGCCTCTGCCTCTGCCTCTGCCTCTGCCTCTGCCTCTGCCTCTGCCTCTGCCTCCAACAGGCTAGTTCAGCCTGCAGAAATAATCCTTATTTGATTTGCGCATCGACTTTTCAGCCAAGCATAAATACACTACCAAAACGTTTTGGTTGAGCATAAAATCAAAACCAAATCGTTTTACTCATAAATTCGATAAAAACCTAAAGGACTGCAGCAGGCTCTTTAGCACCTGACAATGCAGCACAGGAGACACTGATGAAAGACACCCCCACTGCGCAAGTGGATGAGCTGTATTCCCCTCAGCGCATGATTGCCTTCGGACTGCAACACGTACTGGTCATGGCCGCCTCCCCTATCGCCGCCGTGTTCTTGATGAGCAAGGCCCTGGGCTTTGATGCTGCCCTGACCACTCAGCTGCTGAGCGCCACCTTTCTGGTCTGTGGCATAGGCACCTTGATCCAATCCTTCGGCCCAGCCGGTATAGGCGCCAAACTACCTTTTGTGATGCTGCCCGGTGGTGCGCCCATCATCCTGTTCATTCTGATCGCGCAACAAACCGATCTGCCCACCGCCTCCGGGGCGGTGATTCTGTCCGCCCTGCTGTACTTTCTGATCGTCCCCATCTTCAAACGCTTTTTGCGTTACTTCCCTTCGCTGGTCATCGGCATCATGCTCTTGCTGGTTGCCATCAACCTGGCGCAGATATCCGGCAAATTAATTGCCGGCACACCCGGCTCGGCCAATTTCGGTAATACCGACAATTTGCTGCTGGCCCTGATCACCATTGCATCTACGGTGCTGTTTGCCCGTTTGCTCAAAGGCATGTGCCGCCAGTTGGCTATCTTGCTGGGCTTGATTGTGGGTGCCTTGTCCGCTGCCTTGATGGGCGACATCAGCTTGAGCGGCGTGGGCAGTGGCCCACTGCTGGCCCTGCCATCGCCTTTCCCCTTTGGCCCGCCCAACTTTGATCTGATCGCCGCTTTGCCGCTGCTGCTGTTCACCTTGATTTCCATGGTGGAAGCCACTGGCCAGACCATTGCCTTGAATGAGGTCCTGGGCAAGGAAAACGAGGCCGAACAACAGGCACAAGTCCCCAATACGATCCGTGGCGACGGGCTGGCTTCTTTGCTGGGCGGTATTTTCGGGACCTCGCTGATCATTACCAGTGGTGAAAACATCGGCATCATTCGCGCGACCCAAGTGCGCTCCCGCTATGTCACGGCCGTCGGTGGGCTGTTCCTGATTCTGTTTGGTGTGTTCTCGCCGCTCTCCGCGCTGATCAGCGTCATTCCTGCCTCTGTCATTGGCGCAACCGGGCTGGTGGTCTTTGCCATCGTCGGCACCATGGGCATAGACATGTTGCGCAAGGTAGACCTGCGCGGCCATGCCGCCATGTATGTGGTTGCCACGGCCCTGGCAGTCGGTTTGCTGCCCATCGTCGTTCCCGGCATTTACGACCAACTTCCCTCCCAAGTGCGATTGCTCTTGTCCAACGGCGTTGCCATGGGTGCTCTGACGGCGGCTGTTTTGAACTACCTGTTCATTCACCTCGGCCAGCGCTCGCCCAAACCCGCTCCCCTTCAACATTCTTGATGAGCTGTGCCATGAATCACGCTTCTTTATTCCAATCCCACGACCTGGCTCAGGCCCGCATTCTGGAACCCGAACACCTCTTGCTGCCGCAAGGACCTGTCAGCGGACACGCTGTACTGATTGAAGAAGGTCGCTTCAGCGATATTGGCACGGTAGAAGAGATTGCCGCCCGTCACCCTGGGCTGCCACGTCTGAGCTTGCCCGGTCATTTGTTGATGCCCGGTTTTGTGGATGCACACCATCACGTCACCCAGTCATATGGGAAGTCGCTGGTGTATGGCGAGCCCTCGGAGATTTTCCGCCGGGTCTGGGTGCCACTGGAAAGCACCTTGAACGCTCGCCATCTGTATGCCTCCAGCAAGCTGTCGGCACTGGAAGCCTTGCGGGGCGGGTTCACGACGGTTTGCGACGCTGGCACGCGATCGTCCGAAGATCTGGACGCGATTGTGCAAGCCACCACAGACGTAGGTATACGCTGTGTTCTGGGCCTGATCTGCAACGACAAGCACGGCGCGGTACTATTGGACGCCGAGCCTATTGTGGCTCGCGCCCAGGCCCACCTTCAGCAATGGGAGCACCATGCCTTGATCAGCCCTTCACTGGCTATCTCTATTCCCGAAGCCGCCAGTGATGCGATGTTGCATCGTATCTATTCCATGAGCGAAGAAGCGGGCCGTGTGTTCCAGACCCATGCCAACGAGCATTTGGTCGCGGTGGAGCGTTCCTTGAATGCCCATGGTCGTCGCCCGATCGAGCATCTTGCCCATATTGGTGCCCTGGGTTCGGCTTCCTTGCTTGCCCATGCCACCTTGGTTACCCCCAGCGAAATCCGGCTGATGGCTGATTTGAACGCTGCCGTTTCCTACAACCCGGTTGCCAGCGCCTGGAAAGGCAATGCCGTCGCTCCTGCCGAAGCCATGCGCGTTCAAGGCATACGTTTGGGCATGGGGACGGACGGCACTCGCAGCGATGCCTTTCGTATGATGGATTATGGCGAGGCGGCGCAACGCTTTGCCTTCGGCATGATGGTGGGCGACTCCTCTTGCGGTGCGGGTTGGACCTGGCTGGATATGGCGACCCGAGGGGGGGCCGAAGTCATAGGCCTGGGAGCTCAAACCGGGCAGATTCGGGTGGGCGCCCAAGCCGACTTCCTCGTGGTCGATCTGCAAGTGCCCGAGATGACACCCTCCTGGGATCTGCCTTGGGAACTGGTTCGGATTGCTGCTCGCGATCAGATTCGGGCTGTCGTTGTCCAAGGCAAGCTGCGTCTGTGGGAAGGCCAGCCTGTGGATTGGGATCCCCTGCCCTTGCTGGAAGAGGTCCGTGAGCTGGCTCGCCATGCGGTCGCGCAATCGGATATCCGCAAGCTGCACGCCCCATCCACCGAACACCTGGCGCGTCACGCCGAGCAGGAAAAGGCCTTGGCATGACAGTGGGTTTGCTGATTGCTTTTGCCGCCGTGCTGGCGGGTGCCTTTATTCAGGGTGCCAGCGGGATGGGTTTTGCCCTGATCGTAGTCCCGGTACTGGCTTTGGTTCATCCCGAGGCCATACCAGGAGCGCTCCTGTTTCTGATGCTGCCGCTGAACGCCTATGTTGCCTGGCGTGAACGCGGAGCGATCGACCGCAGCGGCGCGGGCTGGATCACCGTCGGACGTTTTGCGGGGACTTTTGCCGGTTTGGGGATTTTGCTGGTGCTGTCGACTTACTGGTTAAACCAGTTTGTCGGTATCAGTACCTTGCTGGCCGTGCTGGCATCGGTACTGGCTCCAAGCTTCACGCCCGGCAAGAAGGCCTTTATTGCCACAGGTCTGGTCACCGGCATCACTGAAACCGCCACCGGCATTGGTGGCCCGCCTTTGGCTCTGGTGTACCAGCACGCCCCTGTCGCCACCTTGCGCTCGACAGTCGCCTTGTGCTTTCTGGTGGGGGAAGTGATTTCGCTGGCCGTGCTGGGTATCTCCGGCGCGCTACAGTGGTCCCACCTGAGCTACGCCGTGTTGTGCCTGCCCGCATTGCTGCTGGGGATGGGCTTGAGCAGCCTGGTACATCACAAGCTGGATCAACGCCGTTTGCGCATTGGCGTTCTGGTGTTTGCGACCGTCTCCGGTCTGGCCGTCATGCTGACTTAATCGTCCAGCTGTGTAGAGGCACGGGCCCGAAGTTCCGGCTTTGGGCCCAAAGCCGACAGGCGGCTCTTATCACCCGACAGATGCTCGAACAGCAGTTCTACCGCCAGGGTGGCCACTTGTTCCAGATGAAGATCCACAGCTGTCAACGCCGGTTCTGCGGTACGGGCACGTAAGCCATCGTAACGGGTGGCGATCATTACATCCTGCGGGACACGCAAACCGGCCTGCTGCACAGCCGCCAAGGCGCCCACTGCAAAGGCATCCACAGGCACACATAAGGCATCCGTATCAGGATACTGTGTTAAAAGCCGGGCGCAGGCATCAAATCCACCGGCTTCACCCAAGCTTTCCTCTACCTGCATATAGCGCACTGGCATGGCGTGCGCTGCAGCGAAATTCTCGTAGGCTTTTTTATGGCTGGCGTAAGAGTCACGTGCGGCACTGCTTTGCACCAGGGCGATACGTCGCCGTCCTTGCTCCCACAAGTGATTCAATAACAAATGCGCGGTTGCGGTCGATTGCAGATCAATAAAGGGAATGCTGTCTACGCTACCGCCTTGACGCCCAATCGACACTAAGGCCACGCCACGCTCTTGCAACAGGCGCACATTGGGATCATCCGTCATGGGCTCCAACAGAATCGCCCCATCAATATCCAGACCTTCCAGAAAGGCCTGGGCATTTTCCAAAGGCGGCACGAACACCAGAGCCAGGCCACGCCGCATAGCTGCCTCGGCCGCAATGCCCGCCACTTCCATCATGAAACCCAGACGCGAAACGCCACCCGACACGGCAAAAGGCATGGACGATACCAGGGCAATGCTGTTGGCCGCCCCCGAGCGCAAGCGCTGCGCTCGTACATTGGGCCTATAGCCCATATCAGCCGCGATCTGTTTGACCTTGGCACGCGTTAACGGGTCCACCACCCCCCTATCATTCAAGGCGTGTGAAACCGTAGTCAAAGACACCCCTGCCGCCTTGGCGACATCGCGGATGGTGATACGACGAGGGGGGGTAGCAGAGGAACGTGGCAAGGCTGGATCAATCAGAAAAGGGAGAGAGAGGAAAATAGCATAGCGCTGGGAGCTTGTTTACGTAGAGCAAAGCAGTGAATCAGCCAAATTTAAAAACAAAGAATCTTAGCTAGAGTGTTTGGCCAAGCTCGTTCAGGAGCCATATTACAAGTTAATACCTACTCAAGGGGACACTAACATTTCGACGCCCCCTCCAGCAGACCGTTAATTATCAGTGGAGTCTCGCCATAGGCACTGCCATTGCAAACGACAGTGGCTCCTTCGGGATCGCCAGGATAAGTGACGGCGATACAGGAACAAGCAGCAGGAAGCAGGGAAAAACACAAAGCAAACAAGGCCTTGATGTCATTCATTCTTTTCCTGCTCCGTATTTTTTCAAACCACTCCATGCATTAAAATGCAATAAAACCTAATTTAAGGTAGCCCAGTGAAACTTTCCAATCCTGAGCAATTCAGAATTTGAATCTTATCAATAAACAGGCAGCTCAATCTCAAGACATATCGATATAAAAATCATAACAGTAAGGCGCCAATGAAAAAGCCGCCCATAGGGCGGCCTGGCTAGTTAACGGTCTCCGTTTTTTTTGAGGTTTTATATTGAATCGTGTTTGCTCGGAAAATCACTGGGCCAGTTCATGGGCGTGTCATTCATATCCAAACCTCCTGCTGTTTATTTAATCGAGAAAGCCTAGAACGAATTTTTATCCTAACAAAAAAATTACAAACTTCAAGCACTAAATAGCATATTCAGTGTTTACCCTGTACAAATAGAAACATCAAAAAGGCTCTCGCAAGGAGAGCCTTTTATTTTCCGACTTGTGCCCCCAGATCGGGGCTTACATCAGGAGCGTCGAGCCATGGCCAGGATCACGCCAAAACCTATCATCATGCTGCCGCTAATGCGGTTCACCCAACGCAGACCACGCGCATTTTGCATCACGCCGGACAAACGAGTGCCTACATAGGCATACGCCGCAATCGCGATCACTTCCAGTAGCAGGAAAATCACACCCTGTGTCATGAAGCTAACCCAATAGTTGTTCATATCTACAAACTGCGGGAAGAAGGCGGTGAAGATCAGAATGGCTTTAGGATTGCCGATAGCCACAAAGAACTCCTGGCGCACCAGGCCCCAGATATCTTTTTTGCTCACCTCGGTTTGCTCTGCTGATGTTTTGCTACTGGCACGCAGCACCTTGATACCCAGCCAGATCAGATACGCCGCTCCCGCAAGCTTGACCACGGTAAAGGCCGTCTCCGAAACCATCAACAAGGTTCCCATTCCCAAGGCCGCCACCACAATCATGATGGCAAAGGCGACCAGACGCCCCATGGCCGCTACCATGGCAGTCGACACCCCTTGCTTGGCCCCTACCGTCATGGACAGCAGATTATTGGGTCCGAAGGCCATATTCAGGGCAAAACAGGCGGGCAGAAACAGCAAAAGACTACTAGCGGTCATGATTCCGGCAGGCTCCATAGATAATGCCAGCCATTCAATTTGAAAGGCTGGCATTCGCCGATTGAAAACAGTGTGTATGAACTTTACTCCAGTCAGCTTTAAAATTCAGCCCTCTCAACCGGCCACGGCATTCAGCGCCACTTTGGGCGATGAACGCAAGGACACCATAAACACCAGGAAAGCCAACATTGCCACGACACCCGGCACGGCAAAGGCCATGAAGTTCATCTGCAAGGGCAACTTGGCCGCCATCAGCGTGCCGCCCAGGAAAGGCCCGGCAATCGCACCGATCCGCCCCACTCCCGACGCCCAGCCCAAGCCCGAGGAACGCATGGACAAGGGATAGAACTGCGCCGTATTGGCGTACAGCAGGATCTGCGTGCCAATGGTGGTGGCACCGGCAATCACGATCAACACGTACAGCACCAGAGTCGGGCTCTTGAAACCCAGCAAGGTAATGGACACCGCCGACACCAGAAAGAACCAGGCCACCACTTTAGGCAAGCTGAAACGATCCCCCAGCCAACCACCCAGAATCGCACCAAACATGCCGCCCAGGTTCAAGGCCACCAGGAAGGACAGGCTGGAACCCAGGCTATAGCCCGCGTTGGCCATCAATTTTGGCAACCAGGAACCCAGGGCATAAACCATCAAGAGGCAGCAGAAAAACGCCACCCAAATCATCAAGGTGCCTAGCAAGCGCCCTTCCTTGACCAGATCCAGCATGGGCACTCCCGTCTTTTTCTGCTCATGCAAGGTCAAGACGGTCTCTGGTGACACACCCATTTCAGGGGCCAAGGTCTGCACAATGCGGCGTGCTTTTTCCTCTTGCCCTTGGCGCATCAGAAACGCTAGCGACTCCGGCAGTTTCCAGACAATAAAAGGCAGCAGCAACAACGGAATGGCTGCACAGAAAAACATGGACTGCCAGCCAAAACGAGGCAGCATGTAGATGCCAATCGCTGCCGACAACAAGCCACCCAATGAATAGCCGCTGAACATGATGGCGACCAAGGTGCTACGCGAGCGCTTGGGCGAATACTCGTTCATCAAAGCCACAGCGTTGGGCATCAAGCCGCCACAACCCAAGCCGGCCAGAAAGCGGTAGACACCAAACTCGGTCGGTGAGCTCGCAAAGCCATTCAGGAAGGTAGCCAGACTGAACAAGGCAAAGCAGATCGTCACGCCCTTTTTACGGCCAATCTTGTCTGCCAGCGGCCCAAATACAAACGCGCCAAACATCATGCCGAACAAGGCGTAACTACCCAAGGCCCCGGCTTGCACCGGCGTCAAATTCCACTCGTCCATCAGCACCGGCAAAACCACACCGTAAATAAACAAGTCATAGCCATCGAATATCAACAACAAGGCGCACAGGCTCATCACCATCCAGTGAAAGCGCCCGAAGCGCGCCTGCTCAATCACTTCATTAACGTCTAGTGTTTTCATGATTTGTCTCCCCCAAATGGAGTTTTTTTGTCTTGATGCCCTTCGCTCTACAAGCCGCCTGCATCGTTTGATCAGCCCTGGTCGCCGCCTCCTACTGGCAAGACAGTGCCGGTGATATACGACGCCTCATCCGAGGCCAAAAACAAAATGCTGGCGGCCTGTTCATCCAGGCTCCCGTAACGCTTCATCAAACTGCTGGCCACGGTCTGATCCACAATCTGCTGATACCAGATCGCTTCTTGGGGATCGTCCTGGTTCTGGGTATTGCGGGGAATACGCCGTGGCGGAGCCTCGGTCCCGCCAGGCGAGACAGCATTAACCCGAATGCCGCGCTGGGCATTCTCAAAAGCCAATGAGGCGGTCAAGGCATTAACGCCCCCTTTAGCCGCTGCATACGGCACGCGGTTAATGCTGCGAGTGGCAATCGAGGACACGTTCACAATGGCACCACTACCCTGCTCCTGCATGCTGGGTAAAACGGCATGACAGGACCACAGGGTTGGAAACAGGGAACGGCGTATCTCGGCCTCGATCTGTGCCGGTGTGTAGTGCTCGTAAGGGCGCGTCCAGATCGTTCCCCCGACGTTATTGATCAAAATATCAATACGTCCCCATTTATCCAGCGCCGCCTGGGCCGCAGCCTGAGCACCTTCAACGGTTTCCAGATCCACTTCCAGTGTCAGGACCGCCTCGCTGGCCAGTTCCCGCACCAGCTCGGATCGGTCTACGGCCAGTACCCAGGCTCCTTCAGCCTGCAAGCGCTCGGCAACACGACGGCCAATGCCTTGGGCCGCGCCCGTCACAATGGCCACTTTTTGATGAAAACGCACAGGCGCAATCATGATCTTTCCTTGTAGGAGTCATCCAACACAGGGCGCCCCGCAAAGGGGCGCTGTCTGAATACATTTATTGGCTGGTGATGAATTTTTCGTAATAGAAATTCGCGGGAGCATGGGCTTGCGCATCAATGAACTGGCTGACGGCATCCACCATGGGTGGCGGCCCGCACAGGTACACATCCACCTGCCCTTCATGCCAATGCGCCGGATCCAGATGCTGGGTCACGTAGCCTTTGCGCTCGTGGCTGGATTGCGGGTCCACCACGCAGGTGGTGTAGCTAAAGCCGGGCAAACGCTGGGTAAAGGACTCCAACTCTGCCAGCATCACCAGATCCTGATCACGGGTGACGCCATAGACCAGATGCACAGGCTGCGTACAGCCTTGCTTGACCAGGACTTCCAGCATGGACAAGAACGGAGCCAGACCCGTGCCGCCGGCCAGGAACAATAAGGGGCGCCTCACCTGCCGCAGATAAAAACTGCCCAAAGGCCCTGTCATTTCCACCTGCTGACCGAGCGGCTGCGCCGCCAGCCAGGAGCTCATCAGACCGCCCGGAACCTGCTTGATCAAGAAGCTCAAGCGCGACTCGCCCGGTGCAGAGCTGAAGGAATAGGAACGATGCGCCTGCCCGCCGGGCACCGTAATGTTCACGTACTGCCCAGGCAGAAAAGGCAAAGCTTCATCGGCCGCATCAATCTTCAGCTCGTACGCCGCATCCTCATACTGACGGCATTCCGACACTTGCCCCTGCCACTTGGCCACGGCCGTCTTGCACACACCCGATGAAATCGGCACGGCAATCACGCAGTCCGACTTGGGAATCATCTGGCAGGTCAAAACCAAACCCTTGTCCGCCTCCTCTTGCGTCAGGGCGTCCTCGATATAATCGTCGCCCTGCTCATACTGACCACTTTCGGCCTGACATTTACAGGTGCCGCACACCCCGTCCGAGCAATCCATGGGCAGATTGATCTGATGGCGATACGCGGCATCTAGCACTTTCTCGTGTTCACCACAATCCACGAAACGGGTGACACCGTCCTCAAAATTCAGCGCAATACGATAGCTGTTCACGGCTAGCCCCCGACTTTAAATGTGATACACATCAATCACTTGACGGATGTAGTCGTTCTTGAGCACTACCTTTTTTTGCTCGATCAACCAGCCCTGCTCCTGAGGCGACAAGGTCAGGTAAATCGTGCCGAAGAACTGATCCGTCACCCGGTAGCGATGGTTAAGCGTCAAAAAGTTGTAGCGGACGTCCACCTGCCCATCGCGCTCGGCCAGAATCTCGATATTGCTGAGCATGTGAGCGGTACGTGGCTCGGGTGTGGAGGCACCGGAGCGCTCAGTCTTGATGCGGAACACCCGATCCTCCAGACCGTTACGGTTGGGATAGAAGATCAAGGAAATCTCACTATGCGGATCTTCGGTCAACTGATCATCATCATCCCAGCAAGGCATCCAGTACTGGGCGTTGGGGCTATAGCATTCCAGCCATTCATCCCACTGACGGTCATCCAGCAAGCGGGCTTCGCGATACAGGAAAGCGCAAATAGAGTGATACGTTGCGTTCATGGCTTAGGCCTCCCCGTTTTCTACTTTTAACGCCTGGCTCATGGTCTTGGCCCAGTACTCGTGCTGGCAGACAAACAAGCCTTCATCTTCACTACGCCCGCCACTGATCAAGGGCTTCATGCCCATGGCTTTGGCATTCTCGTCCGGCCCGTGCACCCACAAAGGCGCACCTCGGCTCAAATCATTCCAGGGCGCCGCAATACCCGCATAGCCTTCCTGACAGGCGCGGAACTCCTCCAGATCGTCTGCCGTTCCCATGCCGGACACATTGAAAAAGTCTTCGTATTGACGGATACGGATGGCACGCTGCTCAGCGCTTTCCCCTTTGGGACCAAAGCAGTAGATCGTGACTTCAGTCTTGTCCACACTGATAGGACGCGTTACCCGAATCTGGGTAGAGAACTGATCCATCAGATACACATTCGGGTACAGGCACAGATTGCGAGTCTGATTCACGATGAACTCGGCACGGTCCTCGCCCAAACGCTGCTTCAGCTCCTCGCGATGCTCGTAGACCGGACGCACGGTTGGATTCATGGTTTTGGTCCACAGCAAGATATGACCGTAATCAAAGCCATACACGCCACCCAGGCTCTTGCTCCAGCCGTTCGCATCCACCGCTTGCGTGCCGCCCTCTTTGCGACGACCCATCGTGGCAGAATAGTTCCAGTGCACGCTGCTGACGTGGTAGCCGTCGGCCCCGTTTTCCATCTGCAGCTTCCAGTTGCCGTCGTAGATATAGGAAGAATTGCCACGCAGCACTTCCAGACCTTCAGGGGCTTGATCCACGATCTGATCGATGATGACTTTGGTTTCACCCAGATACTCGTCCAGAGACACCACATCCGGGTTCAGGCTGCCAAACAGGAAGCCGCGATAATTCTCAAAGCGCGCGACACGCTTCAAGTCATGCGAGCCTTCGGTATTGAACTGCTCGGGATACTGGGTGTTTTTCTCGTCCTTGACCTTGAGCAGCTTGCCCGCGTTATTGAAGGTCCAGCCATGGAAAGGACAGGTAAAGCTGCCCTTATTGCCATGCTTGCGGCGGCACAACATGGCGCCGCGGTGAGCACAGGCATTGATAAAGGCATTCAAGCCACCGTCTTTACCACGCGTCAAAAACACGGGTTGACGACCAATATAGGTAGTGAAGTAATCATTCACATTGGGCAGCTGGCTTTCATGCGCCAGGTAGACCCAATTGCCTTCAAAAATATGCTTCATCTCCAGCTCGAACAGATCCGGATTCGTGAAGATGTCACGACGGCAGCGATACACGCCTGTTTCTTGGTTTTCTTCCAGGGCGGTATCAAGCAAGTGCCTGATATCGTTGGTTTTATCCATAAGGACTGACATAATGTGGCCTTTATGAGAGTTGCAGCCGTCCCTGCCCATGCCCATGAAGGCATAGCAAGTACGCGTGATAGAAAAGAAAAATCGCTCCGGATTGAGACCGGACTGACTCGTGGCAGCGTATTGCTGGCTTAGCCTTGAGCCTGAATCAAACCCGATAGGGACACCGTCGGGCCGATATTGCCCAGCCCACTTTCGCAAGGAAATTCGGGGCTGTTCTGCATGACGTTCATTACAGTCTTTGCTCCAGCAGGCTTCCAATACAATATCGGTCCCGCTCTATAGCAAAATGCTATAGTTTGTTTTTTTCCCAATAAAATCAGTAGTTTGCAGGGCATGAAAAACAAAACCTATCGTTAACCCTAGAGCTTGTCAGGTATATGCTTGAAGCTTGGATGGTCGAGATAGGTGATATATTGGTCCGGATTTTCTGGACCTGGACCACGGGCAAAGCATATGGACTTGAAACAAATCCGCTACTTTGTTGCGGTCGCCAAAGCGCGCAATTTCACTCGCGCTGCCGAGCAGTTGCACATTGCCCAACCTGCACTCAGCAGACAGATTCAGTTGCTGGAACAAGAGCTCAATGTTTTGCTGCTGTCACGGGAGAGCCGCCCCCTGCAGCTAACCGAAGCGGGCCGCATTTTTTTCGAGCAATCCCTGCAATTGCTTAATCGTGTGGAGGTCATGAAAGCGGCGACCACCGAAGTCGGCCTGAACCAGCGCCCGCAATTGTCGATTGGCTTTGTGGCCTCCACCTTGTACGGTGGCCTGCCCATCCTGATCCAGAAGTTCCGCCACGCCTACCCGGATATCCGCTTTCACTTTCTGGAACTCACCAGCAGCCAGCAGATCGCCGCCTTGCGCGCCGGACGCATTGATATTGCCTTTGGACGTGTGCGTATTCATGACAGCGCAGTGTGCCGTACTGTCTTGCGTGAAGAGCGCCTGGTGCTGGCAATTCCGCCGAAAATTGACTTGGCCAAGGATCGGGGGCCGGTGTCCTTGCAGGTCATCGCCGATCACGCCTTTATTGTGTATCCCAAGTCCCCACGCCCCAGCTTTGCCGATCATGTGCTAAATATCCTGCATGACAACGCCATCTTTCCCACCGAAGTGCATGAAGTACTGGAATTGCAGACGGCCATGGGACTGGTCGCGGGCGGCGTGGGCTTGTGCCTGATTCCTTCAGCCGCACAGATACGCAGTGATCTGGTCTACCGGCTGATTGACGACGAGAAAGTGACTTCGCCCATTATTTTCAGCCACAGGAAAAACGACAACTCCTGGTACATCGCCCAGATGCATGCCTTTATTGAGGAAATGTATGCGGAGAAACCGCCCTGGCTGACTCCGGGACACAGCGCCTTGAGTAACGGGCCGCCACCCTGTTGATGGCTGCAAGCCTATGAGCAACTGGCCTGCTCAGGCTTGCAGCGAAACCTTCTGCCTCACCTGCTTGCGCTGATACGGTCAGACGGCAAAGCTGTCACCGACTAATACAAAAAGGCCCTGCAAAGCGTCGTTAACGCTTCTTGCAAGGCCAGATAGATGCGGCGTTCACGACCACCAGCCGCAGACCTTTTCACTGAAAAAAGGTCTGCTCGGCAGTCAGTTAAAACCGCTTAGATGCGCTTGAACAACGCCGAACGCACCTTGCCAGTAGCACCATCTGCGGCTGTCAGGAACTGTTCCATGTGAATATCGCGCTCGAAGAGGCGACTTTGCATCAAAGTGGAAATGGCCGCTTCAATCATAGGGGGCGGGCCACACAAGTAGGCCTTGTTACCCGAGCAACGCTGCTCAAAGAACTGCCCCACGGCTTCATGCACAAAGCCCACAAAGCCTTCCCAGGCATCATCCGGCAAAGGCGCATTCAAGGCCGGAATGTAGTGGAAATTGTCGTGCTTTTCGGCCAGTTGATAGAAATGATCCGCATGATACAGCTCGGCTTTATTGCGCGCACCCTGGAACAGATAAATAGGACGGGTATCGCCCTCTTCCAGCAAGTCCATAATCATGGATTCGGGGCTGGACAGGCCCGAGCCACCCGCGATAAAAATGGCGCCTTGCGGGTCGGACTTGCGCACAAAGAACTGACCATAAGGGCCAGACACATCCAGAGACTGCCCCACTTGCAGTTCATCATGAAGCCAGGTCGTGCCGGCGCCCCCTTCTACCTTACGTACATGCAAATCAATAATGCCGCTCATGGACGGCGGATTCGCAATGGAGAAAGCACGGGTGCTGTCGATTGACGGCACATGCAGGTTGATGTACTGCCCGGCCTGAAACGCCATCGGACGATCCAGCTCCAGACGGATGTGCTTGATCGTGGGCGACAAGTCTTCAATCAGGACGACCTTGCCCTGATAATCCTCGACAGGCAGGCCCTGGAAATCCGGGTCCACATCCACGTCGGCCTCGATGACCATATCGGATTCGGGCAGACAGCAGCAAGCCAGCAGCTTGCCTTCGTCCCGCTCCGAATCCATCAGGGCAAAGCTGGACGCATCGCCTGCGTCTGCATAGCCTTCCAGCACCTGCACCTTGCAGGTGCCACACGTGCCATGTCCACAGGCAAAAGGCAACCAAACCCCTTGTCGCAACGCAGCGTCCAACAAGGTTTGTCCATCTTCCACCTCTACCACATCACCTGTGGGTTCTACGGTTACCTGATACGTCATTGCTGCCTCCGCCTCTTATACGCCCGTACCCTTGTAGCCATTCAGGCCCGGGGTCTTGAAACGCAACAAGGATTTGTGATCAAAGCCCTTGGAACCCAGGGTGTCGTCAGGATTCAGTTCAACCGCCTCGCCATTCAAATTCCATTGCACCTTGCTCCATTCGATCTGCTCAAAGTCAGGATGCTGGGCAAAGCCGGCAGGCAACAGTTGCTGGATCATCTGGGACACGGTCATGTCGGGCTGAACCAGAAAGGCCTTGGCCGAGCAGAACAAAAGGTGCTCATCCCAGCCGATATACAGCAACATGCTGTCGCCATAGTGCGACTGCTGGTCGCGCGCATAGCCTTGGTAGTCCGGGGTAATTGCAGTAACTGCCATATTGATCTCCAATTTTTATAGGTAGTGGCAGTGCTCACCGAGGCACTGCCCTTTTTCTCGTGTGACTAGGCCGTCACTCCTTTCCATTCGTTCCAGCGTGCCTCGTCCACCGAGCCCTTGAAGTCCATATTGTCGACACCCACGTTCAGCTGGTAGTAGTCGCTCAGGATCTTCTCCAGCTCGGGGCCACCGCAGCCACCTTGCAGGATCTGGTTCACTGGCAGCCAGGCCTGGATGTACTTTTCGGGCTCGTGCTCGAAAATGTCGCGGCAGCCGTCCGAGCAGGTGTGATAGCGCTCGCCCTTGTACTGGCTTTGACGGTAGGTAATTTCGTCGGGTTTTTCCATGTCGGTAAAGGTCATGGGCACCTGACATACCTGGCACAGCTGCGGCAGACCGCTGGAGTAAAAGCGCTTGCCTTCGGCTTCCATCTTCTTGGCCATTTCCCAGCGTGGGCGGTAGTACTTGTCGAAGGTATCGGGGTACTTGGCGCTCAACCAATCCAGTTCCTCGTCGCTGGGGATCCAGGTGTGGAAACCGGCAGCGTGACCGAAGTTGTAGAAGATCCACCAGGCCTGGTGCGAGATGTGCTCTTTCTCTTTTTCGATCACTTCGCTGTACTTGGGCATGCGGATGCCGTAGCGGGCCAGATCCTTGAACAGTGCACCACCAGCCTGTTCGAAATAGACCTCCCAGGCTTCTTTCCAGGACATGACCTTGTTGGGCAGCATGTAGTCCATCATCATGCCGACCACGGACAGCAGGCGGGTGCCGCGCCAGAACCATTTGTCGATCCACTGCTGAACGATAGGCACGTTGTCCTCGTGCTGCTCCAGCAGGAACTTGATCACTTCCAGGCCCAGCGTCATGTGGCGTGCTTCGTCAGACTGCGAGCTGAAACCGAAAGTCACCGTGGCCATGTCGCCGTTGTAGGCTGCACCCGACATGAAGGGCACGAACAGCAGGTTGGTCAGCACGTACTCGAAGGAGAAGCTGATCGCCAGCAGGAATTCGAAGGGGCCAGCAGCGCGGGCATCTTCAAAGAAGGACTTGGGCACGGACAGGTACCAGACACGGTCGTGCATATGGCTCCAGTCCTGGAAGCCATTGAAAAACTTGTTGTAGTGGCTCATGGCGTGAACCTGCGTCTGGACGTGACGCAGCTCGTCAATCGACTGCATCTGGCACGCAATACGTGCACCGATGCCGCTGAATTGACGGCCCACATGGGAGTAGCCCTGGTAAGCCTGGTATTCCAGCGGGGTCACCGCGGTCAGAAACACCTTGATCGCGTTCAAGTAACGCGGGTCGGAAATATTCATCTGGCCATTGTTCTGCGCGAAGGCATCAAAAATGGCGTACAGCTTCTTTTCTTTTTCGGCCTGGTATTTCCAGTACGCGTCCATTGTCAGACGGAACGGATCTTCCCATTTGGACCAATCGGTAATCTTGATGCCCTCAAACTCCTCGTAGGGGAAGGCGTCCTTACGATCCTGGTAGCTGAATTCCCAGTCCAGATCACGAGTCAGATAGCGATATTTGTCTTTGATATTTAGTTTTTTCGTGGCCATGTTGCCCCCTTTTCTGATTTAGCTGTTCCAGTGCAAAAACAAGCGGTCTTCATCTTCATCCACGTTGCCACCCAAGGTGATCAGATTCAGATGCAGCTCCTGCATGTCCCACTGCTGCCCATACTTTTCTTCCACGGTCTCGCGCTTGACGGTCAGCTGGCCCACGCACTCAATGCGAATCATGGCTGGCTGATAAATCACCGTGGCGTCCGGGTTGTCTTCTTCGATGGCCTCGACGATGTAGCGCGACATGTCGTTGTCTTGCAGACCGATATAAACCTTGGATGTCATCAGGCTTCTCCACCCAGGCTCAAGCCTGCTTTCGTGACGCGTTTGGCAATGGTTTCCTGCGCTTGCTCCCAGACCTGATCCGCCTGGTCGGCAAAGGCAGCCTGGATGTACGGCATGAAGGCGGCTTGCACTTGTGGCAGCCACTGATTCAGCCAGCTTTGCAGTTGCTGCTTGTTTTCCTCACTTTCAGCCGCCGCGATCTTGAAGACGCTATCGCTCCAGTTGGACAGGTCTTTATGGCACTCCAGCATGAACTCCAGCAGCATATCCAGATCGCGGCCGCCTTCCTTGGCCAGATCCGCGACCAGACCCTGATACACCACTTGATGCACCACGGTATTGATCAGCAAGGACTGCACCAACAGCAGTTCAAACCAGTCTTTCTGGACCAGCGTTTTTTCGCACAAGGCGCGCAGACCTTGCCAGGCCGCATCCTGCATCCAGGCCTCTTTGGCTTGGCTCAGGGAATCGGCGCTATTGCCATCAATCAGCAGCCCAATACGGGAGACGTATTGCGCCATACCCAGCGAGTCCATCCCGGCATAGAGACAGGCTTGGGTAATGGTGGTGCCATACCCGTAAGCCGAGCCGGACATGAAATTCAGGTTGGCGGTTTGCTCGATGTGACGCAAAGGCAGCAGCAAGCGGGTGACCTTGGCTTTGACGTCCTCGCTCAGATACTGGGCCAGTTCCCGCTTTTCAAAAAAGCCGTAATTGGTTTCAGCCGATTCCTGCATGCGGGCACGGTTTTGCACGTAAGCACCGTAGTAGAACTGACGAGGGTCACGGAACACATACCAGTCCTTCATTTGAATGGCGGTGTGTGTGGGGTCGTTCAGGGTCTTGTCCGGCATCCACAGGGGTCGGTAATGGAAGTTGGCCGTCGCCTGGGCGTCGTATGTGGCTTCCTGGTAGCGCGTGGCCGGTTTTTCGCCAAAGCGGCGGGCCACGTTGGCAAAGGTTTGCCGCACGGGCTGCAAACTGGCCGTTTTAATTTCTAATGTCATCCTCTTGTTCTCCTGAATAAAACCTACTGGGCTTCAGCCTGACGACTGTTGCCGACCAAAGTGTCATAACCAAAACGCCATTTCTCTTCGTTCTCGTCATTGACCCGCATTTGCTCATCGCTCATGGGCTGGACATTGTTCTGCAGGCAAAACTGCTCGAACGCCGCCGGGGGCATGACCAGTTCCACAAACAGGTCCGGCTGGCCGATGGCAAAATCAAATTCCACAAAACGGGCGTTGGCCGGACTGCGTACGCGTACGTACTTTGTCAAAGTGGGCAAGCTCGTGTCTGACATCTGTTCTCCTCCTGATCAAGCTGTTGCATGAGTGTCCACAGCCTGTTCATAGCAAACCGCGTGCCAACTTTAAATTTGAAGGATTTAACCCTTTAGGATTAAAGAGATAGGTGAAACCTGGACTAGAAGGAATGCGGCCTGCGAAGGGGCGACGGCAGGAAAATTGATCATTTGATCAAGTGCTTAGCGTCGTTTTCATCAAATGCTGAGTTAGGGTAAAACCTTAGCAAAATCCGTTTTATCCGTCCTCTGGACACTATTATGTTTTCCTTGAGTCACTAGAAAGACAGGCGGCATACTGGTTTTAGAACACTCAAAACCACAATAAGAAATCACAGGATGGAGACAGCCATGGGGGCTACTGAACTCACACTGCCATTAAGTCAGGACCTGATCGACGCCATTCGTTTTGATGCGCGGGAAGGCAAAATATGGTTTGGCGAGCAGCGCATGCTCTTGCTGCACGCCAGCGGTTTTGGCCAGCTACGCAAGGAACTGATTGCCTCTTTAGGCAGCGAGCGCGCCAAATACTTTCTGATGCGCTTTGGCTACCACGCGGGCATGAAAGATGCCGAGGTCTCACAAAAAGTGCGCCCGGACCTATCACTGAAAGAGACCTTTTTGGCCGGCCCGCAAATGCACACCATCCGCGGCATGGTCAAAGTCGTGCCCACCGCCCTGACCTTTGACCGCGACGCAGGCCAGTACTACGGCGAATTTGACTGGTTTGACTCCTATGAAGTCAGCAATCACCAGAAAGAACATGGCCAGTCCAGCGAGCCGGTCTGTTGGAGCTTGCTGGGCTATGCCAGCGGCTACACCAGCTTCTATATGGGTAAGAGCATCATTTACAAAGAAACCCAATGCGGCGCCATGGGCCATAGCCACTGCAAGATCGTGGGCAAGCCAGCCGAGGAATGGGAAGATGATGACCCCGAGATTGACCGTTTCATGCTGCCCGATCCAGTCCAGGACGAACTGTTTGCCTTGCGATGTGAGCTGGTGAAGTTGCGCGAACAGGAGTTCAAGCACTCCAGCGCCAACTTCACCTTGCCCAACTCCATTGGTCAGTCCGCCGCTTACCAGGCCGCCTGTCATCTGCTGGAAAAGGCGGCGCAAAGCAAAGTCTCCGTGCTGCTGCTGGGGGAAACCGGCGTAGGGAAAGAAGCTTTCGCACGCGGCCTGCACGCCGCCAGCGACCGGGCTGATCAACCCTTTGTTGCAGTGAACTGTGCATCCATTCCCCCGGAGCTGATTGAGTCAGAGCTGTTTGGTGTCGAGAAAGGCGCTTATACCGGCGCACATAAATCCCGCCCCGGACGCTTTGAGCGTGCCCAGAGCGGCACCATCTTTCTGGATGAAATCGTGGAGCTATCGCCACGGTCCCAAGCCGCCCTGCTGCGTGTATTGCAAGAACAGGAACTGGAACGCGTGGGTGATGAGAACACTCGCCATATCGACGTGCGCGTGGTGGCGGCCACTAACGAGGATTTGGCCGAAGCCGTACAGAAAGGCACCTTCCGTGCCGACCTGTACTACCGCCTGAATGTCTTTCCCATTCACATTCCGCCGCTGCGCGAGCGTAAAGAAGACATTCCGCTGCTGACCGAATACTTTCTGAACAAATACTCCAGCATGTACAAAAAGCACGTGCTGGGAGTGAGCGACCGCAGCCGTGAATTACTGATGCAATACGACTGGCCAGGCAATATCCGCGAATTTGAAAACATGATCGAACGTGGCGTCATCCTGACCGAGCACAATCACGAAATCGAAACTCACCACCTGTTCCCGCAACAGAAAAGTGCCTTGCAGTATTTGAGCAGTTTGAATACGCAAGGCTTTATGGCGAAAGAGTCCTGTTTCAGCGCGAACCAGACGCAATATCTGGAGAACCTGCTGGAAACGCCCTTCAACCTGGACGACCTGGAAGAACAAATCATCCAGCTGACACTGAAGAAAACGAACGGGAATATTTCAGAAGCCGCGCGCAGGCTGGGACTGACACGGCCTGCCTTGGCATACCGGCTGAAGAAGGTGGCCATGCCCGCTTGATGCGCCATAGTCAGGGTGTTCTTTCCAGGCAGTTCGGCGTGACTCTGGCTTGATTCTCCCCACCTACTACAATGGGGGCTTATCTAAGGAGTCTTATGTTGGAATTTCAGCCCCGTGAACGGGCGTATTTATCTGGTATCCGCGCCCTGTCTCAAGATCAGGACGACAATGAAGTGTTTGTAGGTATGACCGTAGCCGAGTCCATCTGGTACGCAAACTACGTAGCGCAGTCATACAAAGGGGATGTAACACGAGGCGATGAGGCCGAAGTACGTTACTTGGCCCTGCATGATCAGCACGAACAGGCGCGCCGTGCCGTACTGGCATCAGAATCTCTGCTGCAATCGTTCGACACACCTGCTCAGCAATCCTGAGCAACATAGCGACACACTCCAGGCCGGGCAAGCATGTCATTCGCCCTGTTTCATCAAGCTTGGTTTACTCGCCCGTAAAAAAGCCCGCCAATTTTTCAACAGGCGGGCTTTTTTTATAGATGCGGACTCTATGGCTTGGCAATCATCAGCCTAGCTGCCAAACAAAGAAACAAGCTACAGCCGCAGCTCCTTGGACAAAAAGGTTTGCACTCGCTGTGGTCGACCGTCCAGATCACCAAAAAACACATCCGTGGAGACGTCTTCCAGAATCTGGCCCTGATCCATGAAAACCATCCGATCCGCCACCTTGCGGGCAAAGCCCATCTCATGGGTCACGCACATCATGGTCATCCCCTCTTCCGCCAAGCTAACCATTACGTCCAGCACCTCGTTGACCATTTCAGGATCCAGGGCCGAAGTAGGCTCGTCAAACAACATGCAGACCGGATCCATGCACAAGGCCCGCGCAATGGCGACACGTTGTTGCTGCCCGCCCGACAAACTGGCTGGATAACGATCCGCCAGCGCTTTCAGGCCCACCCTGTCCAGGTACAGCAAGGCCCGATCATTCGCTTCGTCCCGCTCCCTGCCCAGCACTTTACGCTGCGCCAAGGTCAGATTGGCCAAGACGTTCAGATGCGGAAACAGCTCGAAGTTCTGAAAAACCATCCCGACCCGACTGCGCAAGTCGGGCAGATTCGTTGCCGGATCACCGACAGAAATCCCATCCACGACAATCGTGCCCTGCTGAAACGGTTCCAGACCATTGACGGTTTTCAACAAGGTGGACTTGCCCGAGCCCGAAGGCCCGCACACCACCACGACTTCCTGACGGTCCACCTGGGCCGTGCAGTTCTTGAGCACCTGAAACGTGCCATACCACTTGGAAACACTATCGATACGGATCATTTGCCATCCAGTCGCAGATGTTTGTCATAACGTCGAGCCACACGATTCGCAATCAACTCCAGCGTTGCGCAGATCACGTAGTACATCAGCCCGACAAACAAGAAGATTTCAGTGGGGTGCACCATAACCCGGTTGCTGACCTGGGTGGCCACAAAAGACAGTTCCGCCACGCCAATAACGTAGGCCAGCGACGTATCCTTGATCAAGGCAACCCACTGATTAATAAAAGAAGGCAGCATCACCGGCAAAGCTTGCGGCAGGATGATGGACTTCATGATTTGGGCAGTTTTCAGGCCCAGGGCCTTGCCCGCTTGCCATTGCCCCGCGGGCAAGCTGCTGATACCCGCAAATACCGAGTGCGCCAGATAGGCGCCACCAATCAAGGACAAGGCGCAGACCACGGTAAACAGACCCGGCACATCCACCTTGAACAGAATGGGCAGCAGAAAATACACCCAGAAAATCAGCATGATCACAGGGATGGCGCGGAAAAAGCCCAGAAACAGCAGCAAAGCGGTATGCGCCACGCCACGCGTCAAGACCAGGGCTATACCAAAAACCAGCCCCAGAACGGCCGACAAGCTTGCCGAGAGCACGCTAAGCAAGAGCGTCAGCGCAGCCCCACCTAAAGGGCCATGCGGATACGCCCCCACCAGGAAGTACAGCAGGTTGTCATGGATTACATCGAAGTTCATTACAGCCCACCTCGCACTTGCAGACGGTGGCGTTGTAACCACTGCCCACCCACTTCAACCAGCATGACCAGCAAGACATACAACAGCGTTGCAATCCCAAAGGACTGGAAGGTCTTGAAAGTTTCAGTCTCCACCTGACGGGACGCATAAGACAGCTCTGCCAAGCCAATGGCCATGGTCAACGAGGTGTTCTTGATGACATTCATGTACTGCCCGATCAGCGAGGGAAAGGTATTGCGCAAGGCCTGCGGCATCACCACATAGCGCCAGACCTGCATGGAAGACATGCCCAAGGAGGCTGCTGCGGCCCACTGCCCTTTGCGAACTGCCCGCACACCAGAACGAAATTCTTCTGCAACAAAAGCCGTGGTGTAGATCGTCAAACCTACAAAGGCGGCCAGCATCTCGAAACTGGGCCAATGCACATCGAACAAGACCAGTTGCAAGACATGCTGGGAGTTCAACCATTGAACCAGCTCCGGCGGCATCAATGCCGAGGCACCGAAATACCAGAAAAATAGTTGCACCAACAAGGGCGTATTACGGAACAGACTCAGACAAGCACGTACCGGCCAGGCCAGCCAGGCAAACGGCGAGAGCCTGGCAATACACACCAGAAAACCCAAAACAGTTGCAGCGAAAGAGACAACTAAAGAGAGCTGGATCGTGACCCAGAACCCTTGCAGCAACCAACCCACATAGTGGGGTGCCAGCCAGAAATCAGAAGACGGCATAGCAAACACCAAAAAGCAGGATCAAGTGATCCCGCTGTTAAAAACACAAACAGGAAAAGGCCAGCCTGAACACTCAAGGCTGGCCTGCAAGCAAGTGATGACTTACTGTTGCTGACCGATGCGGTACAAGCGCTCCAGAGGTGTTTTGGACTGAGGGCCAAACCAGACGTCATAAATGGCTTGAGCCTTGCCCTGGCTTTCCAGCTCCAGCAAAGTTTCATCCACAAAGGATTTCAGTGCTGTCTCGCCTTTGGGGATACCAATACCGATCAAGTCCTCGGAAATGCTGAAGGCCGGGATTTCATAGTTTTCCTTGTCCGGCACATTGGCCAGCAAACCAATCAGCTTGGGACCATCCTGAGTGATGGCCTGCACATTGCCGTTACGCAAAGCGGTAAAAGCAAAGGGGGTATCGTCATAGGCAACCAGCTTGGCCTGGGGGTATTTTTCACGCAGAACGATCTCATTGACCGTCCCTTTATCCACACCAATACGCAGCGAGTTCAACTGCTCGGGCGAGGACAAGACGCCTTTTTTAGCCAGAAACTGCTGGCCCGATGCAAAGTACGGAATGCTGAAATCTACCTGTTTGGCACGCTCTTCCGTGATGGTGAAGTTGGCCAAAACCAGATCTACTTTATTGGACGTCAACAGCGGCACACGATTGGCCGGGTTGGTTGGCAAGACTTCCAGCTTCACGCCCAGCTTGTCAGCCAGAGCCTGAGCAAAATCCACATCCAGACCGGTGATCTGGCGGGACTTCTGATCCACAAAACCAAACGGTGGATTGCTGTCGAAAGACGCTACTTTCAAGACACCCGTTTTCTTGATGTCATCCAGACGATCAGCCTGGGCCACTCCAGCCACCAACGCCAGGGTAAGGGTCGCGGCAATGCTTAAAAACGACTTCATAGTAAAAACATTCCGATAAAAAAATGGCACGTCCGATACATACCGTCGTGCCATTCGACCACAGCCGCAAGCTCTTCAAAACGATCAAATTTCCCCATGCTTATAACTAAAAACGCTAAGAGGATGTGCTGTTTTATGCAGGCGCAGAAGCATCGATCATCGAATGCACGCTACTGCTTGGTGGAAATCACCTTTTGGACCGCAAAGCCCTGGGATGCCGCGTAATCCAGCAAGTCACTGACAAGCTGCGGATCAGCCTGTTTTTCTCGGGACAAGACCCAGAGATATTTCCGATCCGGCGTACCGACCAAAGAATACTGGTAATCCCCTTCCAGCTTCATGATCCAGTAGTCACCCCACACCATAGGGAACCAGGACAGCCATTTCGGAGCAAAACGCACTTCCAGTATCGCCGGATCAGCAGGCTCCACACTCGTCGACAAACGCCCCTGCCCGATGGCTTGCTTCACCTCACCGTCCGTACCCTGACAACGATTGGTAACAGTAATCGTCTTGTCCGCTTCCATCACGTAATTAGCTTGCACATCTCCGGCACATTCACGCTGAAAGTTATTGGGTAGACGCGCCTGCTCGTACCAGGTGCCCATGTACTTACTCAGGTCTACATCTTCCTGGGTCGCCAGATCGGCGTTGGAAGAAGCGCAGGCGACCAATAACGCAGACAGCGACAGGAAAAGAATTCTTTTCATCACGGAGTTCTCCTTGTAGGTGACCCAAGATCGAGTGTCTGGAATCGTCCTTTGATAGATCGACCGATCCAGTTTGCAGCAAGCGCAGCCCTGGCCCTGCTTATGCATCTGGCCAGTCATAGCATCAGGAAAACAGCTTAACCACCTCTTCGCCTGTCATCTCTCGCGTTTTGTTAGCGAATGCGTAGTTGTCAGGCTTGTCATCAATAAAGACCTGCAGCTCGAACGGCCAGCTCCCGCTATCCTTGAACAAGCCAGCAGAAACAGCATGGAAACCACCGGCCTTGAGCTTGTAAAACAAGTGCGTACCGCATACATCACAAAAACTGCGCTCAGCCCACTCCGAAGAGGCATAGGAGCGCACATGCTCCGCGCCTTCGATCACTGGGGCTTCATGGGACTCCAGCGACAAGAAGGGGCCACCTGACCAGCTGCGGCAGATGCCGCAATGGCAAGCGCTGATTGAAGGCTTTTGCTGCTGAAAACTGATCGAGACGGCACCGCACAGACAGTTGCCGTGAATCGTGGATGTATTGTTTGCCATAAGAGCCTCTGTAGATAGATGGATAAGCAATTCTAACGGCTGAATCGTCCCGTAATGGAAATTCGATATGAGGCTTTCCCAAGGCCAGGTGCAACAAAACCTGGGCCCCAGAAGCAACACCGCCCGCTACAAAGCGGGCTTATTCGTGCAGTCCGCTATAACGGACCCTTACACATTTACTGCTGCTTGATGCTCATGTTTTCTTCAAGGCTAATGGTGCAAGACTTCCCTTTGCCAATCGTCCTGATACGGCCTTTAATTGTCACCGTGTCACCCATATTGAACACATTCAGTTGCTCAGTGCGGCGGTTGATCAAGGAAGAAAAGACGATAGGCCCGCTGCTGACTCGAACGTCAAACTGCTTGGCACTGCCCCATACTTTTGAGTTCATGCCACTCATGGCCTCGGCCAGTGTATTTTGCTCCATGGTCACCAATTTGCCAGTCACCTCAACCGTTTTCCCACTGTACTTGTTCACAGCACGCGCATGATTGGAACGCATCTCTAAACAAATCTGTGCCGGAGTGTCAGCAATCGGGCCCGCCCCCATCGCTTCATTGACACTGGCAAACGCATCATCAATGCCTTTAGTCATGGAGTTCATCGTTTCACATCCCGCCAAGCCCACTGACAGGGCAGCTATAAATACGATCTTCTTCATTTCCCGCTTCCTTTATTACCAAAAAAAATAAGCGGCGGGTATAGCAGGCAGGGTCAGCCTATTCCGGACAAAAAAGCATAAAGCCAGACGATGGACACTTTAAATAAAACTTAATTAATTTTGAGGAGTTTTTCCTGCCTATTGCCGTTGGGGACTGGGCTCCGCCCCCCTCAAAAAGCCTCCTCAAAGACAAGCTCTTGCTTTCCGACGTAACGCCCCAAGGTAGGAACATGGTGTGTAAATACACCCACTCAACTTTTCATGTATTTATCAAGATGACAAAAAGCGCTATTAATCCCTCCACCGTATTCAATTCCTTGCAATACGGTTTCAGCCAGGGCCTGGTGGTCACAGGCAACCGCCGTGTCATGCTCTCTGGCCAAGTAGGTGTAGATGCTCAGGAACAAACCGTAGCTGGTGGAATGCGCGAGCAAACAGAAGCCGCCTTGGACAATATTGAACTAGTCCTGGCCGAGGTTGGCGGCAAGGTGGATCAGGTAATCATGCTGCGGATTTTCATCCGGGAAGATGCAAGCTCACCACAAGAGCAGGACGACATAGCTGCTGCGCTACTGAAGCGATTTCCCGTCAATCCACCACCCTCTTCCTGGATCTTGATCAGTGGCTTGGCCAAGCCTGAGTGGCTGATCGAGATTGAGGCTGAAGCGATGCTGGATTGATCGCTGCTGTTAAGTCGCCTCCCGTACGGAGTCGACATAAAAAAAGACCTCGGATCTTGACGAGGTCTTTAGGCTCCCTTTTCGCTGGGGAGCTTTTTTTGATTCATAACTCTACAAGCTGTGCATAAAGACTTAAAGAAAGCCTCTGCTTACTCCTCGACAACCGGAGCATCAGCCATCCCTTTTTTTACAGACTCAATACTGTGTTGTGCGCTCTGCTTACTGCTGTAGCCTTCGGAGCTGACGCAAATAATGTTCCCATTCGCGGCCTTGAATCGCCACCGCCATTCACCACTTTTGTCCTTGTAAAGCACAAATTTCATGATGACCCTCTTTAGGTATGAGCGCACGTCGCGCAAACCGTATCCTAAAACTGGAGTTGATCAGCAGGTATTGGGGTTTACGTGGCAGGCCAACAAGTGACTGAATTGCCATCAAACCACACCTCTTTTACTGACAACGCAAGAGATATGCCATCAAGTCAAAAAAGGAAACAAGTGCAGCTCATCAGGTTTTGTGTGGTGGACACTTCGACCGGCATTCCTCATCCAAAGCGGCGAACGAATGTCCCGCATTGACCTAACAGAGATCAATACGAGAGCTTGATTTATGCGCTAAGCTTTTCCGACCACGTCGACGGTCTTGCAATCGGCGTGCCGAATGTTCGGAGAGAAAAAAGCATCATGTATTACGGTGAACGTTTCAATGCCTGGTCACATCTGATCGGTGCAGTTCTGGCTGTAGGCGGCGTATCCTGGCTAATTGTCATGGCGAGCTTTACCGGGGACCCCTGGCGCATCACCAGCACGGCCATTTACGGCGCCACACTTATCCTGCTGTACCTGATTTCCACCTTGTACCACTGCTTCAAGGGACGGGCCAAAAACGTCTTCCGCAAGCTGGATCACTTTTCCATCTACCTGTTGATTGCTGGCAGCTACACGCCCTTCTGCCTGGTAACGCTGCGAGGCCCTTGGGGATGGAGCCTGTTCGGTGTGGTCTGGGGTTTGGCACTGATTGGCATTCTCCAAGATATCCGCCCACGTTCGCCGGCACGCATACTATCGCTGGTGATCTATGCCGTGATGGGGTGGATTGTGTTGCTGGCACTGGGACCGCTGGCAGACAATCTGGGCTCGGAAGGCTTTTCCTGGCTGGCGGCAGGGGGAGCAATTTATACCGCCGGGATCGTGTTCTTTGTGTTTGACGAGCGCTTCCGGCATTGGCACGGTATCTGGCATTTGTTTGTGCTGGCTGGCAGCGCAGCGCATTTTCTGGCCATCTCCCAGTATGTTGTCATGTAAAACAAAGCACCCGGGCGCGAACACACAAAAAAGCCTCTACCGAGGCTTTTTTTTCGACTGGCATACGCTCTGTTATGTCTGATGAAATCTGATTACATCCAAAGGTACGGACCTGTGGCGAAGATCTTTTCCTGCTCCTAGAATAAAGCAACGCAACTAGAAGCGAGGCTTGCATGATCACACTAGAGACGGGACTATATCTTCGTGTTCAAGAGCTGAAGGATGGGCCCAAGCCCTCCCCGCTTCAAAGCGGATTCAATATGCAGACCGCTTACCGTGCCCTGGGGATGTTCAACCCGTCAGAGACATCGGACGCCTTCTTTATTTTGGCTAACGACAGGGACGAAATCTGGTTTATCTGTAATCGCCATTTACGAGCCGTTGGGGTCAGTCCTGAACCTAGAGAGCTTAGACGCGCGCTGAATTCAATATAGGCATTAATAGTGCAGGCTATAGCCGTAGAAAACAAAAAAGCCCCAAAGCATTGATCTTTGGGGCTTTTCTTGGCACAGCTTGGAGCTGTGTGCATGTATTCTGGTAGGCAGTACTGGATTCGAACCAGCGACCTCTACGATGTCAACGTAGCGCTCTAACCAACTGAGCTAACCGCCTGCGGTGAAGAAATGAAATAATAGATCTTCCCTATTGGGCTGTCAACACTATTTTGCGTTTTTCTATAAAAAAGATGATCTTTTTTATATGACTACGCTAGAAAAATAGCTCCCCAAGACTGGAAAATCTTGTAATCCATTGTTTTATAAGAATTAAACAAAAAACTGACGAATTTCCATAAATTTATGCGCTTCCTGGCAAGGGAGAGCCAAGAAACATATAGATACACTCAATCTGTCTCCAGCCAGCATCAAGCCACCTTACCGGCGCACGATTTTTCTATTCAAGTTCTTCGGGCAAAAATAAAATGATTGCTTTACGCCTGCAGATCATCAATCTCGTCCGAAACAGATCTGCGGCTGCTACGGGACACCTACGCACATGACTTGCTCTTCTCTCCCGCCTACCCCGACTCAACTACTGGATTTACCCGGCGTTCAGGAAACTACGCTGGAAGCGGTGCTTTATACGCCGCCCAATGACGAGATTTTTGATGAAAATCCTTGTTTAAGCTGCGGCGTGTGCTGTTCGCACTTTCGGGTGTCTTTCTATAGTGGTGAGTTAAGTGGCGAGACTGGCGGTACGGTGCCGGTCGAGTTGACCACCAAGGTTGGGCCGTTGCGCGCCTGTATGAAAGGAACCGAGCAAGGTGAAGGTCGTTGTATTGCCTTGCGTGGCACCTTGGGCCAGCCTGGAATTCATTGCGCTATTTATCCGGATCGCCCTACCCCCTGTCGTGACTACCAAATCTGGGAACTGGATGGCAGCCCAAATGTGGATTGCCAGCGTTTGCGTAGCAAACACGGTTTGCCTTTACTGCCTAACCGCCCGCTGCCTGCTCCACCCGCCCTGCCGGAGCATGATGAGGCGGCCTGATACCCGTAGCTGAGCCTCTCCCGGAAAGCCTTCACTGCTGATGCGTGAAGGCTTTTTTGTTGGCTACCAATTGACACATAAAGCTTCTTTCACACGTTCAGAGATATTTTATTGCTTGAATAACTTTGGGCATATTCGTAGATCTCTCATTGTGTTTTTACCTATAGAACCCCCTGCTCCAGAGCTGTAGCCTTGAGGTGTTGGCTATCGCTTTTTTGAACTCTCAAAAACACAAGCAAGCTTTATCCAACACCTCAAACATCGTCATAACAATACTGGAGCAAAGAGACATGCGTTTTAGTCGTTCACGTTTAGCAGTTGCCTCATTGGCATGCCTGGCTGGGATCAGTACCCTCAGCCCAGTAACATTGGCGGCCTCACCTGCCGCCGACCTGCTAATCGTGAATGGGCGTATTTATACGCAGAACCCGGAACAGGCTTGGGTTGAAGCCATTGCGATACGTGATGGAAAAATTGAAGCCGTGGGCAGTACAGAGCAACTGCAATCCAGACGTGGAGACAAGACTCAGCTGATTGATCTTGGCGGGAAAATGGCTATGCCAAGTATCAATGAAGCACACTCCCACCCTGTATGGGGTGGCTTGAAGCATCTGTTCCAGTGCAACTTCCCTTTCACGGTAACGCCGGATGTATTGGCAAACACCTTGAAAGCCTGCGTGGCGCGTAGCGAAACGCTGTGGATTCAGGGAGGCCAATGGGACAGTGATTTCTTCAAGACTCACAAAATTGCTTCGCCGCGCGCATGGCTGGATGCCGTCTCTGGCGACAAGGCTATTGTGTTGACCGACGATACGGGTCACAACGCCTGGGTCAACTCCAAGGCGTTGGGCCTCTTGCAGATTGATGCCAACTTTACGCCTCCTAGCGGCATGACCGTCAAGCACGAGCTTGATAGCCGCGAACCCAATGGGGTTTTAGTCGAGGCCAATAGCTATATCCGCTCTTTTGTACCGGACTGGACAGAGGATCAATACCTGAAAGCAGCGCGGTATGCCATCCAGGAGTCCAACCAATTCGGGATTACGGGTTTAAAGGATGCCGATGCCAGCGAGGCTGTTGTGCGCTCGTATTACAACCTGGCCAAGCAAGAGGGTTTGAATGCCCATATCGCCACCGCTATCCGTATCTCTGGCAAGGACAGCAAGCATGTTTTTGATTTTGCTGAAATTGACCGCATCAGCAAGCAGTATGCCCTCCCTGATCTGAAGACCAACTACGTCAAGATCTATACCGACGGGGTTCCTACCGCGGCACATACAGCCGCCATGCTGGAGCCCTACGCGGACACTCACCAGGATGATCCTTTGTCCTTGGGGGCCTTGGTCGTTCCTGAAAATGAACTGGATCGCGTCGTCTCTCACCTGGATGCAGCCGGTTATGGTTTGAAGATGCATACCGCAGGTGATCGGGCTATTCGCGTGGCGTTGAACGCTATTGAAAAAGCACGCAACGCTAATGGTCCTCAAGGTTTGATGCACGAGCTCGCGCACTCGGAGTTTGTGGACGATCAGGACAAACCGCGCTTCAAGGCTCTGAATGTAGCCGCCGACTTTTCTCCCTATATCTGGTATCCCTCCGGTTTGACTGACGCCATCAGCTCGGTAGTGGGTAAGCGCAGCAGGAACATGTTCCAGGCCCGTATGTTGTTGGATCATGACGCCACCATTATTGCCGGCTCGGACTGGCCCTCTGGTGTGAAGGACAACAACCCTTGGCCCGCGATTGAAGCTCTGATGACACGCGCCAATCCCTTCGGGCAGCGGCAGGGTGAACAACTGGGCGCTGAACAAGCCTTGAATCTGACCGAAATACTGCAGATTTTTACGCAAAACGGTGCCAAGGCTTTGGGCCGCGAAACAGAAACAGGGTCCTTGGAAGCTGGGAAATCTGCTGATCTGATTGTGCTGGATCGGGACTTATTCAAGATTGAGCCTAGCGAAATTAGCGACACCAAGGTGTTGATGACTATTTTCCAAGGTCGTCTGGTGTACACAGCTACAAAATAAGCTGCCCGGCAGGCTGACTAAATACGCTACCATGCACGGTTTGTAGGGCCGCCCGGCCCTGCGCTTTCGGGAGTCGAAGCAAATGAAATACCGCAAGCTGGGCAATACAGACCTGGATGTCAGCCTGATTGGCTTGGGCACCATGACATACGGGGAACAGAACAGCGAGGCCGATGCGCACGCTCAACTGGACCTTGCTTTGGAACTGGGTGTGAATCTGGTGGATACCGCCGAGATGTACCCTGTGCCCCCTATGGCGGCTACGCAAGGTTTGACCGAGCAATATATCGGCACCTGGCTGGCTAAAACCGGCCGCCGCAAGGACATTGTTCTGGCCAGCAAAATTGCTGGCCCCCAACGTGACCCCAAACGCCCTGGTCATATCCGCAATGGCGGTACCAGCCTGGATCGCAAGAATCTGGAACAAGCCCTGCATGACAGCCTGCGTCGACTGCAAACGGACTATCTGGACCTGTATCAGCTGCACTGGCCGGATCGCAGCACGGTGACATTTGGGCAGCGCAGCTACCCGTGGAAAGAAGAAGACACTATCCCCATCGAGGAAACCTTGTCGGTACTGGATGACTTTGTGCGTCAAGGCAAGATACGTCACATAGGTGTCTCCAATGAAACGCCTTGGGGTGTTTCGCGATTTCTGGAGCTGTCGCGCTCCCGCTCTCTGCCTTTGATTGCCACGATCCAGAACCCCTACAACCTGCTGAACCGCGTGTTTGAAGAAGGGCTGTCCGAATTCTGCCGTTATGAAGGCCTGGGTCTGCTGGCCTATTCACCTTTGGCGATGGGTGTATTGACGGGCAAATATGACAACGGAGCTCGTCCCGAGAAAGGACGGTTGACGCTGTACGACCGTTTCACGCGCTACGATGCTCCCCGCGCTCGTGAGGCCGCGTTGGCCTACAACGAACTGGCTCGCGAATACGGTTTGACGCCTACCCAATTGGCCTTGGCCTGGGTGAACCAGCAAGCCTTTACCAGCAGCAACCTGATCGGTGCGACTACGCTGGAACAACTGCGCGAGAACATCGCCAGTGCAGATGTTCAATTAAGTGATGAGTTAGTTGCCAAGATCAACGCTATTCATCACCACACTCCGAACCCAGCGCCTTAACTGGCTTTCACCCCGCCTTGGGCCCAGGCGTCCAAGGCGGGGCACCCCTCTTTTTTCTTTCCCTACCCTGCTCTTGTGCTTGCAGTGTGCTGTTTTTTTATTTATGCTCAAAAAAAGCATAACAATAGAGACGCGCTTCTTTCGAATCAGAAATTCATATTCCCCATTTTTTTATTCTATTTATGCTCAAAATGAGCATCAAGGATGAACATGATTCAGCATTTCCCCGTGGATGTCTGTCAGCCCGACGCCAAGGACACTTTGAGCCGTCAGATTACCTGGCATGAAGTTCCTTCCAAACTCAATCTGCAAAGCGATAAGGCCGCTTTGAAGCAAGCTCTGGCCAAGCAGTTGAAAGAGCAAGACGCCGTACTGGTGGCCCACTACTACACAGACCCGGATATTCAAGACCTGGCCTTGGAAACTGGGGGCTGCGTGGGTGACTCTTTAGAAATGGCGCGCTTTGGGCAGGAACATGAGGCCACCACGGTCTTGGTAGCCGGCGTGGGCTTTATGGCTGAATCCGCCAAAATTCTGAGTCCTGAAAAGCGCGTACTGGCCGTGCATGACGAGGCGACGTGTTCTCTGGATCTAGGTTGTGCCCCCGAAGATTTCAAGCAATTCTGTGCTGCGCATCCGGATCGGGAAGTGGTGGTGTATGCCAATACCAGCGCGGCTGTCAAAGCCCAGGCGGATTGGGTGGTGACGTCCTCCATCGCCCTGGACATCGTGCGGCATTTACATGCCCAGGGGAAAAAAATTCTGTGGGCACCGGATCGTCATTTGGGCTCTTATATCCAAAAACAAACCGGCGCAGACATGCTGCTTTGGCAAGGCTCCTGTCTGGTCCATGACGAATTCAAGGCCGATGGCTTGAAAGCCTTGATGAGCGAGCACCCCGATGCCCAGGTGCTGGTGCATCCTGAATCACCCGCTTCTGTTGTTGCGCTGGCGGATGTGGTTGGCTCGACAACGCAGCTACTGCGCGCTGCCATCAATCGTTCTGCCGACACCTTTATCGTCGCTACCGATCAAGGAATCTTGCATGCCATGCGCCAGCAAGCGCCGGGCAAAACCTTTTTGGCCGCCCCTACCGCGGGCGAAAGTGCTACCTGCAAAAGCTGCGCCTTTTGCCCCTGGATGGCCTTGAACAGTCTGGAAGCACTGCATCAACGCTTAAGTCAACCAGGCCCTGGCATTCAAGTAGATCCTGACCTGCGTGAAGGCGCCCGACGTTCTTTGCAACGCATGATGGATTTTGCTGCCGCTCAGCAGAACAATTTGCGCGTTAGTGTTGACCTGGCCGAGCACAGTCGGCAGTTCCAGCATGTAGGAGCTGCTTGATGCAATCAGGCTCGACACAGACGGAGGTGTTAATCATCGGTGCGGGGCTGGCTGGCACCAGTCTGGCTCTATCCTTGCCCTCCACCATGAAAGTGACTCTGCTCAGCAGCGCCCCCGCTCCCTGTGGGGCCAGCCCGATGGCCTTGGGAGGTCTGGCCGCCGTACTCAGTGCCCAGGACAGTCTGGAACAACACATTGAAGACACGCTGGAAGCGGGTGCTCGGCACTCGGATAAAGAAGCGGTGCGCGGGATTTTGCAAGCCGCGCCAGAAGCGGTGCATTGGCTACTGAAAAAGCAGGTTCCTCTGGACAGAACGGAAGATGGCCAATTGCACCTGACTCGCGAGGGTGGGCACAGCCAGCGACGCATCGTACACGCGGCCGATGCCAGTGGTTACGCCATCATGCAGGCTCTCCTGCCCCAATTGACTCGAGCCTCTCATATCCAGCAGCGTACAGACTGCCTGGCATTAGCCCTGCGCCGCAATGAACAAGGCGCGGTGGCTGGCGTGGATATCTACGACAAGCACACTCGTCGCTACGAAACTATGTTGGCGGATCATGTCGTGTTGGCAACTGGTGGGCTAGGTAGCCTGTACGCGCACAGCACCAATCCCGATAGCGCCTTGGGAGAAGGCATTGCCCTGGCCTGGCGCGCTGGTGCGGCGATACGCGATCTGGAGTTTGTGCAGTTTCATCCGACCTGCTTGCATGCGGAGGGTCCCACCTTCTTGCTAACTGAAGCCTTGCGTGGTGAGGGTGGACATCTGCTGGACAAGCAAGGTCGCCGCTTCATGCCGGATTACGACGTCAGAGCGGAGCTGGCTCCACGCGATATTGTGTCGCGTGCTATTGCCGCACAGATGCGGCAAGAAGGTAGCAGCCATGTCTGGCTGGATGTACGCCATCTTGGTGCGGACACTTTGCAGCAGCATTTCCCGAAAGCATTGGAAGAAGGTTTGCGGCGAGGACTGGATTTACGTCAGGATTGGGTGCCGGTAGCGCCTGCCGCGCACTACAGCTGCGGAGGGATTGAAACAGACTTGTCAGGCCGCACGACGGTAGCTGGTTTGTACGCCGTGGGTGAAGTGGCCTGCACAGGTTTGCATGGGGCAAATCGATTGGCCAGCAACTCCTTGCTGGAGTGTGTCGTCATGGGGCGCGCTACTGCCCAAGCGATTGCTGGAAGCAAGAGAATCCAGCGTTCAGCTTTGGTCCCTGAGACAGACATTGCAAATACAAGTTCGATGTCACGTTCATGTTCATACAAGAACTCCAATCCAAACTCCAGTTCCAGTTCCAGTTCCAGTTCCAGTTCCAGTTCCCAGGCTAGTGTCGGCCCGAATTGGGGTTTGAATTTGAACGCTAGTTCGCGCTCGACCCCAAACCCAAGACCTCCCCTTATGACTGCGGTGGCAGCCAATACAGTGGAAAACATAATCAACGACAAAGGACGTCACTATGGCAAAAACAATAGCTATAGCAACGGCAACGGCAACGGCAACGGCAACAGTAAAAACCGCAGCCCATCCACAAACAATCCACCCTCCCTGCCCGCCTTGCGCAGCTTGATGCAAGAGCATGTCGGCCTGTTGCGCAATCGCCAGGGCCTGACCTTCGCCCTGCGCACCCTTGATGATTGGCGCGAACAGATCCGCCAACTCCTCTGCACCCAAGAACAAGCCAGTCTAAGCCTGCAACTGGACGCAGCCTGGCTGCTGACCCAGGCTGCCTTGGCTCGTCCACACAGCCTGGGGGCGCATTTCAGGGTCGATTAAGTGCCTACCCTCCATGGGATAGAATAAAAAAATCAAATCAAGAGGCACCTCAACATGCAGGAGCCCATCCGATGGAGGCAATATGCGTTTACTCATGGTCGAGGACAATGAGGATTTGGGAGAGGCCATCGCCAGCCGGCTCAGCGCGGGCGGTCATAGCGTGGAGTGGGTCATGAATGGCGAGCAGGCCCTGCGCTATCTGGAAATGGATAATTGGGACGTCCTGCTCTTGGACATCATGCTGCCCGATCAGGACGGCTTCAGTATTTTGCGGCATCTACGTCGGCAAACGCCCAGCTTGCCCGTACTAGTGATGACGGCTCGATCAGAAATCGAGGACCGTGTTTCCATGCTGGACCTGGGGGCGGACGATTATCTGGTCAAACCGTTTGATCTGCGCGAGCTGGAAGCACGGCTGCGCGCCCTGATGCGTCGCCCCGCTACCACGCAAGCAGAAATCTGGCAGTTGGGACACGTCAGTATTGATATCGCAGCCCGGCGCATCAATAGCCGGGATCAAACCGTGGAGTTCGGCCAGCGCGAATTCTGCCTGCTGGAATTGCTCCTGAGTCGTGCCGGGCAAGTCGTCACCAAGGAACGGCTGATGATGCAACTGTTCAACTTTGATGAAGACTCCAGCCCCAATGCCGTAGAGCTACATGTCTCCCGTCTGCGGCGCAAGCTTAGCGATATTGCCATTCGCATCGACACGGTGCGTGGCACCGGCTACATGGCTAGCCTGGGCGATGTCAGCTAATGCGCCGCGCCCTGTCCATCCAGCAGCGTGTGCTGGCGCTGGCGGTGTGTCTATTGGCCGCCGCCCTTTTGGCCCTGGGTCTGGCGTCACGCCAATACGCCCAGCGCGCTGCCGATTCCGCTTATGACCGGCTTCTTAAAGCCGCCGCCCTGACCATTGCCAACGCTATTCAAATTGATGAAGGCGAGCTCTCCCTGGAACTGCCATACTCGGCCATGGCCATGCTGCCCGAACAGGAACACATTTTTTACAGTGTGCGCTCCACCAGTGGGCTGATTTCCGGCTACCCGGACTTGGGAGACGCCCTCCCACCCGCCAACAGTTCTGAACCCCGTTATGACACGATCAGCTATCACGACACGCCCGTGCGGGTCGCCACGATCGGGCGCTTGCTGACAGGTGAGCACTCATTGGGCCGGGGCTGGATCACCATACGCGTGGCCGAGACCTTGGGAACCCGGCAGGCGCTGGCCGACGAGCTGCTGGGCCGCAGTACCTTGTCGCTAACGGGCCTGATTTTGCTGGCACTGATGATTACCAGTCTGGGAATACGCCGTGCCTTCGCCCCCTTGGCAGAATTGGAGACCGCGCTTAGGGAGCGCTCTCACGACAACCTGCAGCCCATAGATACGCCAGTACCCAAGGAAATTCGCCGCCTGGTCGACACTCTGAATGCCTTCATGCAGCGTCTGCAAACCGCGGTAGGCACCCTGAACAATCTGGTCGCCGATGCGGCCCATCAGATTCGCACGCCTTTGGCGGCCGTGCACCTGCAAACCCAGCTAGCCATGGATCAGCCCGGCTCGGAGGCCGTACGCCCGCGTCTGCAACGGATTCTGAACAACACCACCCATGCTACCCATTTGCTGAACCAATTGCTGATGGATGCCACGGTCAGCCATCGTCTGGATCGCAGCACCATGCGCCCCTTGGACGTGCCCCCACTGATTCAGGAAATCCAAGGGCGTGTAGACCCGGACCGTGCGCATCGGCTGCAAGTCCACATTACCCCTTCGGCGCGACGTGCCCAGGTCTTGGGCGACCACGTTTCACTGCGAGAAATGCTGCGCAACGTGATCGACAACGCCATGCTCTACAGCGAGGAGCACATTTCGGTACGCATCTATACCCGGCCCAGTGGCTTGGTGGTATTTGATGTTTCTGACCTGGGCCCCGGCATCAGCGACGAGGACAAAACCCGCTTGCTGGAGCGCTTTCAGCGCGGCCCCAGCAGTCAAGGCAGACCAGGCTCGGGCTTGGGGCTGTCGATCGTGCGCACAGTAGTGCAAGCGCATCAGGGAACCTTGCTCTTGCGTGATCACTCGCCGCAAGGGCTGACGGTCCGCATCGAAATCCCGGCGCTGATCCAAGGTCCCAAACCTGCAAACACCCTGCCACAGACGCTGGCGATTCTGGCCTTGGTATTGACGGGCCTGCTTGCAAACCCCGATACCACTCATGCCCAGGACAAAATCGCACGGCCTGATATGGGTATACGCAGTCATGAGTACCCGGCGCTTGCTCCCAAGCAAAAAACAGACGATCAGCCTTTGCTGGTGATCGCGGGTCCTACCGATACGGAGCTGTTTGAAGTGCTGGTCCACGACTTCCAGCAAATCCAGCCTCAGGTCAGCATTCTCTACCACGAAATGGACTCCACGGCCCTGTATCGGCATACCACTGAAGGCAGCCTGCCTGACACGGATTTGCTGATCAGCTCGGCCTCGGACTTGCAGGTGAAGCTGGCTAACGATGGCTACGCTCGCCCCTACTCGTCCAGCCTGACCAATGCCATGCCCAACTGGGCACGCTGGCGCAATGAGGTGTTCGGCTTCACACTGGAACCGGCTGTCATCGCCTACGCCCCGTCCCGTTTACCGCCCGATTTACCCGCCTCCCGCGAGGCCCTGCTCCGACTGCTGGAGCGCAATAGCGGCAGCTTGATGGGACGCGTCGGCACCTACGACATCCAGATCAGTGGCGTGGGCTATCTGTTTGCGCTCTACGACGAACGCACCTCCTCCACCTTCTGGGGGATGGCCAATGCCCTGGGGCGTGTCGGCACCCGCTTGTATGCCAATACCGGCGCCATTCTGGACGATCTGGACAATGGCACTCTGGATGTGGCCTACAACGTGCTGGGCTCTTATGCCCGAGCCCGTCAAAAAGCCGGTTCGGACATTGCCATCGTCGTTCCCAGCGATTACGTCTCGGTGTTTACCCGCAGCGCCCTGATTCACAAACAGGCTCGTCGACCGGATTTGGCCGCCACTTTTATCGATTATTTACTCTCGCCCCGCGGACAGCAAACCATTGCGGGTCCGGCTGGATTAGGCCCGCTCAATGCCATTGAAACCGGCAGCTGGTTTACAAAACCCGTTTCAAATCAATCAATTGGAATCGTTCAACCACTTATCCTGAACCCTTCCTTGCTGGTGGGTCTGGACCCCACTCGACGCCAGCGCTTTCTACAAAACTGGCGGCGTCTGGTTACGGACACGCCCACCGGACTAGGGGATGTTCCCTATCAGCAGTGACAGGATGCTGACAGCTAGTGTCAACACAATGGAATGACATTGATCCTAAAAAAGTCCCGCATCATGACGGGACTCCAAACCAAGGAGACTCGAATGTCAGCATTCACCATCCCTAGCCGCCTTAGCCTGCTAGCCCTGTCACTCAGTGCCAGCATGCTTGCCGGTCAAGCGGCCTGGGCACAAGGCGATCAAGCGCAAGCCGCCGAAAAAGAAGGCAAGGTCATCGTCTACTCAACGACCGATACCAAGGCAGCCGCTCCGCTGATTTCCGCCTTTGAAGCGGCCAACCCCAAGATCAAAGTCGAATACCACGACATGAACAGCACCGAGCTGTACAACCGCTACATCAGCGAACAAGCCTCGGGCAGCAATAGTGGTGACGTGGTCTGGAGTTCGTCCATGGATTCGGCCATGCGCCTGGCCACGGACTACGCCGCCAGCTACGCCTCCCCTGAAATTCCCTCCCTGCCCAGTTGGGCCGTTTGGGAAAACAAGGCGTTTGGCACCACCTACGAGCCTACGGTGTTCATCTACAACAACCGTTTGATCAAGCCCGAGGAAGTGCCCAAGACCCACGCCGAACTGGCTAAATTGGTCGAAAGCGACAAGGACCGTTTCCGAAACAAGGTCACCACCTACGATATCGAGAAATCCGCTGTGGGCTATATGCTGGCCGCTCAGGACAGCAAGAAAGGCGACAGCTACTGGGATTTCATCAAGGGCGTAGGCTCGGCCAATCTGGTTCTGCAATCGTCCACCGGCACCATGATGGAGCGCGTCAGCTCGGGTGAAAACCTGATTGGCTACAACTTGCTCGGTTCGTATGCGGAAACCCGCGCCGCCAAGGACAAGGCCATCGGGATTGTGTACCCCTCTGACTACACCCTGGTCCTGTCGCGTGTGGCGTTCATCAGCAATAAGGCGCAAAACCCCAACGCTGCCCGTGTCTTCCTGGACTACATGCTGTCCAAAGACGGTCAGGACATCCTGGCCAACAAATCGGAACTGGCTTCGATTCGCTCTGACGTGGAAGGCGATAACGACGTGGACGGCCTGACCAAGAAACTGGCGGGTGTGGAACTGACCCCCATCCCGGTGGATTCGTCCCTGCTGGACTTCCTGAAACAAAAGGAACGTCTGGACTTCATCAAGCAATGGCGCGCTGCCGCCAATAAGTAAGACGCTTCGTCTTTGAATCGGGTGGTGGCCCCTGCCGCCACCCCGCCTCTTTTCCGCCTGGAATCCTTATCATGCAAGCCTTACGCCTTCGGTGGCAGGCCTGGCCGCGCCATGTCGTTGTTCTGATAACGGCATTGGCCATTTATGTGCCGCTTAGCCTGATCATCATCCAAAGCCTGCTATCCGCCCCTTTCTTCGCGGCTGACAAGTCTCTGGGGCTGGATGCCTTCCGTTTTATTTTCGACGACCCGGACTTTTACAAAGCCCTGGGTAGCGGTTTCATCATGGCCTTTGGCCTGGCCGGTATCTCGATTCCTTTAGGTGGCATTCTTGCTTTCCTGATGGTGCGTACCGATTTGCCGGGTCGTACCTGGATTGAACCGCTGATTCTGGTCCCCATTTTTGTCTCTCCCATGGTGCTGGGCTTTGGCTACATTGTTGCCGCCGGGCCTGTCGGATTTTTCTCCACCTGGACGCTGGACCTGATCGGTTTTGTGCCCTGGAACATTTATTCCTTCACCAGCATTGTCATCATTGCCGGTCTGACCCACGTTCCACACGCCTACCTGTACATTTCCTCCGCCCTGCGCAGCATGGGTTCGGACGTGGAAGAAGCCGCCCGTAGTGCCGGTGCCAGCCCTTGGCAAGTAATGCGCTCGGTCAGCCTGCCCATGGTTCGCCCGGCCATTCTCTATGCCTGCGTACTGCTGTTTTTCCTGGGCCTGGAAGTGTTTGGTCTGGTTCTGGTGCTGGGTGATCCCGAGGGCCACCTGGTCCTGGCCACCTACTTGTACAAGCTGACCAACAAGCTGGGCATCCCGTCCTATCACCTGATGGCCGCGGTTGCCGTAATTCTGATCGCCATGACCATTCCTCTGGTGATGCTGCAACGCCGTCTGATGCGTACCGCCAACCGCTTTGTAACCGTCAAGGGCAAGGCTTCCCAAGCTCGCTCGCTGCCACTGGGCCGCTGGCGCTGGGCTGCCGCCACACTGGTTGCACTGTGGCTGTTCTTTACCGTGATCGTGCCGGTTGTCGGCGTGGTGCTGCGTGCCTTTGTGTCCAACTGGGGCATTGGGGTGTCGCTGATGGACGTGCTTTCTCTGGATGCATTCAGACAAGTCTTTGGGCAAGCCAACCTGCTGCGCGCCATTCTGAACTCGATCGCGATTGGTGTGTTTGGGGGTGCCTTGGCAGTGATCTGCTACACCTTTATCGGTTTGGCCATGCACCGCAAGCCAGACGGCATCACCCGCTTCCTGGACTACAGCGTACTGGTGCCACGTGCGGTGCCCGGTCTGCTGGCCGGTCTGGCCTTCTTGTGGATGTTCCTGTTCGTGCCCATGTGGCTGGACCAGTCCCTGGAAAACGGCTGGTTGTCGGTATTGCCCATGGCGGAATGGCTGCGAGGCTCGGTCGTCGGTCCCATGCGTGCCCTGCGTAGCACCATCTTCAGTGTGTGGCTGGCCTATAGCGTGGTTTGGATGGCTTATGGCTTGCGCCTGATCTCCTCCACCCTGCTGCAAGTGGGTCCTGAGCTGGAAGAGGCGGCCCGCAGTACGGGTGCCCGCCCCGGTCAGGTCACACGACAGATCACCCTGCCTTTGGCGAAATTCGGCCTGATTGGCTCCTGGTTACTGATGTTCCTGATTTTCGAGCGGGAGTACTCCACCGGCGTGTACTTGCTGACGCCTGGTACGGAAACCATTGGCTCCATGCTGGTTTCCCTGTGGGCCACCGGTGCCATCGACATTGTGGCTGCCCTGTCTTTTATTAATATCGTTCTGGTGGTCATTGGCCTGACCATCGCATTGCGCTTCGGAGTGAAACTACGATGACCGAGCTGACTGTAGACAATATCCACCTGGCCTACGACCGCAACCCCGTTTTGAAAGGGGTCTCCATGAGCCTGAACAAAGGCGAAGTGGTTTCCCTGCTGGGTGCCTCGGGCAGCGGCAAAACCACCTTGCTGCGCGCCGTTGCCGGACTGGAACAACCATCCCAGGGCCGCATCGCCATCAATAATGACGTGCTGTACGACTCGCAGGCCCGTATCGACCTGCCCGCCGAAGCCCGCAATCTGGGCCTGGTGTTCCAGTCCTACGCCTTGTGGCCACACATGACGGTGCAGGAGAACGTCGCTTACCCCTTGACGCTGCGCAAGACACCCAAAGCGGAAAGCCGCCAGAAAGTGGACGCCATTCTGGATCAGCTGGGCTTGAAAGGTCTGGGCGAACGCTACCCCAGCCAGCTGTCTGGCGGGCAACAACAACGTGTCGCCATTGCGCGTGCTCTGGTCTATAACCCGCCTGTGATCTTGCTGGACGAGCCGCTGTCCAACCTGGATGCCAAGCTGCGCGAAGAAGCCCGCGTCTTCCTGCGCGAGCTGATTGTGCAGATGGGTTTGTCGGCTTTGATGGTGACCCATGACCAGGCAGAAGCCATGGCGATTTCGGACCGAATCTTGCTGCTGAACGGTGGTGAAATCGAGCAGCAAGGTAGCCCGCAAGAGGTCTACAGCAATCCAAAGACGCTGTACACCGCCGAGTTCATGGGCTCGAACAACCGTCTGCAAGGCAAGGTGACGGAACAACGTGACCAGCAAATCCGCCTAAGTGGGCCCGGCTGGGAACTGTGGGGCCATGCCGCCGCTCCCCTGAACGCTGGCCAGCAAGCCACCGCCGTGATTCGTGTCGAACAAGTGCAGTTGAATGCACAACCCGGCCCCGATACGCTGCAACTACAACTGTCCACCAGCATGTACCTGGGCGACAAGTGGGAGCACGTTTTCCGCATGGCCGACCCGTCTGCCGGCACCTTGCGTGCTTTCGGGCCCGAGCCCCTGCCCAGTGGTGTGCATCACCTGCAATTGCCACCCTCCAAACTGTGGATTTACCCCTCCTGATCCCCAGCCCAAACCGGGAGTTGCCCCCAGCGGCTCCCGGTTTACCCTGATTGCAAACTTTTGTAAGCACAGCTACTGTAGTCGCGTCACTACAGGCGGTATGAAAGAGACCTGTTCAGTCAGGCGCCGACGGAGCAACCACCCCGGAATCTCTCAGGCAAAAGGATCGTACCAGCCCGACACTCTGGAGAGCGGCGTTTGACGCCCACCGAAGGAGCCCAGCCAGACACACAGGTTGGATAAACTCTCAGGTCACAGGACAGATGGGGTATTGCCACTACTCGGTGGTAATTCACCTGTCAGGAGCCTGTTATGTCGCATATTGCCGTCATTGGCGCCGGTATTTCCGGAATCACCACCGCCTACGCCCTCAGCCTGAAAGGCTATCAAGTTACCGTTATCGACCGCCTGCGCTACCCCGCGATGGAAACCTCCTTCGCCAACGGCGGACAGCTGTCTGCGTGCAACGCCGAAGTCTGGAACAGCCGCAGCACCATTCTCAAGGGCTTGAAGTGGATGATGCGCAAAGACGCCCCACTGCTGTTCAACCCCAAACCAAGCTGGCATAAATACAGCTGGATGGCGCAATTTGTGGGCGCGATTTCCGGTTACGAGCGCAACACCGTGGACACCGTCAAGCTGGCCATCAGCGCCCGCGAGAATCTGTACCAGTGGGCCAAGGACGAAAACATTGATTTCGACCTGGAACAGCGCGGCATTCTGCACATCTACCACACCCCCGGCGGCTTTGAGTCCGGCAAAAAAGTCAGCCAGCTGTTGCACAAAGGCGGCTTGGAACGCCGCACGGTTACCAACGAAGAAATCCACCAGATCGAACCTGCTCTGCAAGGCACCTACTACGGCGGTTTCTTTACGCCTTCGGACGCCACAGGGGATATTCACAAATACACACGCGGTCTGGCCGATGCCTGCGCCAAGCGCGGCGTGAAATTTCTGCAAGATACAGAAGTCCTGGGTATTGATTGCGGCCCACCACACCGCATCCAGTTGCGTACCGGTGAAGGCGCTGAAGCCCACACCCATACACTGTCTGTGGATTCCTTGGTAGTTTGCGCTGGCGTGGGTAGCCGTCACTTGGCCCATATGCTGGGCGACTACATCAACATCTACCCCGTCAAAGGCTATTCGATCTCGGTGTACCTGGATACGCCGGAAGCCCAACATGCCGCCCCTTGGGTCAGTTTGCTGGACGAAGAAGCCAAGATTGTGACCAGCCGCCTGGGCAAGGACCGCCTGCGTGTGGCCGGTACGGCGGAATACAACGGCGCCAACAAGGACATTCGCGCCGACCGTATCGCCCCGCTGACCAACTGGACCCGTCGCAACTTCCACGACGCGGCTACCGACCGTGTTGTACCGTGGGCTGGCTTGCGCCCCATGATGCCGGACATGATGCCGCGCGTAAAAGCAGGCAGCCGCCCTGGCGTCTACTACAACACCGGCCACGGTCACCTGGGCTGGACACTGTCAGCCGCCACCGCCCAAATCATTACCGAAGTGATTGCCCAGAACGAGCGTCAGTCCGCACCTGCTCAATTTGCCACCAGTCCGGCAGCAACTGCTGCACCCGCCGCTGCCCATAGCGCTCGTCCAGCAGATACACAAAGCCTTGATCCTGTTCATCGCGAATCACACGACCCGCGGCCTGTGTAATCTTGCGTAGTCCCGGATACAGATAGGTATAGTCATAGGCCCGCCGCTCCCCAAAGAGCCGGGCCATGACTTGTTTGACGGACTCATTAGCCGGATTGAACTGCGGCAAACCCAAGGTGGCAATAAAAGCACCGATCAAGCGTTTACCGGGTAAATCCACCCCTTCTGAAAACGCCCCACCCAGCACCGCTAAACCCACTCCCTTCCCATCCAGCGTGAAGCGGTCCAGAAACTGCGTTCTTTGCAGATCGCTCATGCCCGGTTGCTGATGCCAAAGCGGCATATCCGGCCAGCGCTCCTGCAAGGCCTGACTGACCTGCTGCAGATAATCAAAGCTGCTCAAAAACAAGAGATAGTTGCCCGGCTGCTCCTGATACGCCTGCCCGACAATATCGCAAACGCCGCTCAGGCTCTGGGCCCGGTCGGCATAGCGCGTGGACAGACCGGCATATTGACGTACCCGCAACTGCTCAGCCCGATAAGGAGATGCCACGTTCAACTCTGCTGTGCTGGGCGGCAGACCCAAAACATCACGATAAAACTGCGAGGGGTTCATGGTGCCAGAGAACAGCACTACCCCGTGCGCGTCGCCATAGCGTTCGGCCAGAAACGGAGCAGGCACGATATTGCGCAAGTTCAGGAGCACGCCATCGCGCTGCGCCAAAATATCGAATAAGGAATGCGAGCCGAACTGTCCGGCCAGGTCCACAAAGTACAGCAGCTCGAAATAGAACTGCAGCAAGGGGCTGTCTTGCGGCATGGGATTCTCGGCCACATAAGCCCCTAAACGGGCCGCCAGATAGTCGCACTGCTCTAGCAGATCCTCCGGGATCTTTTCCAGCCCCCATTGGTCGCCGCCTTCCTCGGGTATCAAGTCCTCCATCAAGCGAGTCAAGGGGGCGAAATGACGCTTCAAGGCCGAAGGCGAGGCTTTACGCGCCATGCGCAACTGCACTTGCGAGAAAGACGCGGAATACATGGAACGGGCACGTTCAACCAGATTGTGAGCCTCGTCCACCAGAACCGCGCTGCGCCATTGCTGGGCCAGGGTCTGGCTATACAGCACCGCATGCGTGTCGAAAAAGTAGTTGTAGTCGCCCACAATAGCGTCTGCCCAACGCAGCATTTCCTGGCTCAAATAATAGGGGCAGACCTGATGCTCGCTAGCCACTTGCTGCAAGCGCTGGCTAGTCAGCATGGGTTGTTCCAGAGCTTGCTGACGAGCAGCCGGAAGGCGATCATAAAATCCTTCGGCCAGGGGACAGGATTGGCCATGACAGGCTTTATCCGGATTGGGACACTGCTTGTCGCGAGCCACCATTTCCAGCACCCGCCACGCACCCTCGCCTTCCGGGCTTAAGCGCTGCAAGGCGTCCAGCGCCATTTGCCGACCGGAGTTCTTGGCCGTCAGATAAAACAGCTTATCCAAACCCGCCTCGGGCATGGCCTTCAGGCCTGGAAATACGACGGCCAAGGTTTTGCCAATACCGGTGGGCGCTTGGGCTAAGAGGCACTGTGCGTCACGTTGGGCCCGGAACGCGGCCACGGCTAGCTGTCGCTGACCGGCACGAAATTGTTCATAGGGAAACTGCAACGCTGTACAAGCTTGATCGCGCGCCAGCCTGTGTTTTTGCTCCTGCCGCCCCCACTCTACATAAGCGCGGCATTGCTCCTCGAAAAAGGCCCACAGCGCTGCGCGCTCCAGATACTCGGAGATGCTGGTCTCTTTATGCTTGTCCACGTGGTAATACACCACGCTAACCGTCATCCCCGGCAAATCACGCTCCTGGCACAAGATGGCGGCATAGACCTTGGCTTGTGCCTGATGCAGACGTCTATGGTGCTCGGGGATAGCATCAAAGGCCCCACGATAGGTTTTCAGTTCCTCCAGGCAGTTGCTGACAGGATCAAACCCATCGGCTCGACCACGCACCAGCAGTCCTTCCATCTCGTACGACAGGGGCACTTCGGCTTCATAGTGCTCGGGGCGACGCAGCTTTAGCTGCTGGTGGCCAAGGATACCTTCCTGTGCTGTGGCCGCAGGCGTAAAGCGCAGGTCCAGATCCCCGCTACGTGCAGTAAATTCGCATAAGGCTCGTACACCTATCGTCCAGGCTTTCATGGCGATTCAGGCCGGGTCACATAGCAGACACGCGCAGGGATGGCATGTTGCTCGAAATAACTTAACCAACGCCGCTGGTTGTCTTGCAAGCGGTCTCCGGGGCCTTTTACCTCAATCAATTCATAGCTTTGCTGGGCGGGCATGAAGCGCACCAAATCCGGCAAACCGGAACGGTTGTCCCGCCAATCCTGCAAGATACGCTTGAACACCAGCTGCAAATGCTGGGCGGGGATGCAATGCAAGGCCTGTTCGATCAAGGATTCGTTCAGGGCAGGCCAGATCAGCAAGGGGCACTGCACGCCGCGCTTTTCCTGCCAGCGTTGCCAGATCACGGTTTTATAGTCTGCGCCATCCAGCACACTTAAAGATTGATCAAACAAGTTTTGCCTGCGCGACACAAAGTCCGGGTTACCCCAATCGGCCGGACAGGCTTGATAAGGGTGAAAAAATGCACCGGGCAAGGGAGCGAAAATGGCATCCCAGCTCAACAATCCCAATAAGGCCGGAAACAAGGCGTTTTCTACGTAAAAAACCGGAGCCAAGGGACTATCCCAATGGGCCAGCACCTGGGACTCGACCCGATTGCCGTCATCAAACAAAACCAGATCACTACGCTGCGTACGGCTTGTGGGCTTAGTGGATGGCGAGCTGGGCGGAGCTTCTACCGCCAGTTTGCGACGCAGCCGGGGCAGCATACGCAGCAGCTTCTGGGTTTCACTCTCATTTTCGGGCTGCTCCCACGCCTGACAAAACAAGGGCCAGGCCCCTTGATGCTTGTCCTGACGCTCCAGCACCCGCAATTGACGGTAACGGGCGCCCGGCCAGTTAGTCTGCCCATAGGCCTGCTCGGCCAAAGGCCACCAATGTTGGCGCTCGGCTTGCTGGCCTAGCTGAAACAGGGTTTTTGCCTTGCGTCGTTGAAGCCAATCACTGTCGGTCTCAACAGCCTGAACAGCGGCAAAGCGTTGGGCCCACAGATCTGGATCGGCCTCATCTTGCGCATCACGCAGCTCGGACAGGGTTTCATACAGGCGCACGTCCTCATTATGTCGAAACGCCCGACTAGACTGATCCAGAATCACAGTTTCGTATCTATACAAGCCAAGATCGCTGAGCACGAACTCGGACCAGTCCTGGTAATGATTGCCAAAAAACAGCAGCTGCAAACGCTGCGCCCAATGCATGACTTGTGGTGAGAGACGAAGCGTCGGAGCTTGCAGGCCGGGATCTGCACACCACTGCGTAAAAGGCCGGGCCTGTTCACCCTGCGTCTGGCCAATCCATTTCAGATAGTCTGACTTGCGCCCGGTGGCTGGCAGCTCACTGAACAAGCGGCGCAGCTCGGGAACGGTATGGACAGCAAACAACGTTTCCAGATCAAGCTCAGGATCGGTTTCTATCAGCTCGCAGGCCGCCAGCTCTTGCACGGCCTCTTCCAGATTTTCGATCTCGGCATAACGCAGCTTGTCGATACGGAACACCGGGCCTTTACGCATCAGCAAGCGTACCAGCAAGGCTTGCGCAGGCTGGGAAGCATGTCCAAAACGATGGCCACATTGGACGTGTTCAGGCTCCAGCAGGTCGGAACTGGCGTGCTGTACCCACTGCAAAACCTGGTGGAAATTGTGCAGATAATAAAAAGGAGGAAGCTCGGGCGGAATCATAAGCAGGCTGTGTATATATCCAGCTACTTTAGCACTCCTTCAAGCCGGGCGCGACTCCAACAAGCGCATCCAGTCCCGTAACAAGGTATTGAGGTTGTGGCGCTGCGTGGCATCCAGCCCTTCCAACAAATTTTCTTCATTGGCCAAATGATCCACCACGACCGCATCCACACAGGCCAGACCCGCAGGGCTCAAACGCACCAGAATACGGCGGGCGTCTTCCGGGTCAGCAATGCGTTCGATCAAGCCCTGCTTTTCCAGGCCCTGCAAGCGATGCGTCATGGTGCCGGAGCTAACCATCAAGGTGGAAAACAAAGCGGTAGGCGCCAAGGTATACGGCGGGCCGGAGCGGCGCAGACTGGCCAGTACATCAAACTCGCCCAACTGCAGGCCGTGACGCCTGAAGTTTTCACTCATTTGTTTTTGGACCAGTTGAAAACAGCGTGTCATGCGGCCCAGCAAGGCCATAGCGTCCAGGTTCTGCAAGTCTGGCCGCTGCTCGCGCCATTGATTAATGATCAGGTCTACCGCGTCGTGTTCTTCACTCATGATTTCTCGATTTCGATATTTATCTTGATATTAAGATAAATCATCCCTACACTGGCATTTATCTCGATATCAAGATACTTTCATCATGAACCGACTTTCTCTTTGGCTGGTGACGGCCTTGACCGCACTAGGCCCCGCCATCTGGGGTTCCACTTACATTGTGACCACAGAAATTCTGCCCCCCGACCGCCCTTTTATCGCGGCCTTTTTGCGCTGCTTTCCCGCTGGCGTGATGCTGCTCTTGTGGAGCCGACGCATGCCCGCCCCAGGCGACTGGGGCAAGACACTGATTCTGGCAGCCCTGAACATCGGGGCATTTCAAGCCTTGCTATTCGTTGCGGCCTACCGCCTGCCGGGTGGATTGGCTGCCGTTGTGGGTGCGGCTCAACCCTTGGTGGTGATTGGCCTGGCCTGGGCTTTGGAAGGCAAACGTCCGGTGACCATGGCCCTGGTCGCCTGCGTGATCGGTATTATCGGCATGGGTATTTTGCTGCTATCGCCAGAGAGCCAATGGGATACCTGGGGCATGGTCGCGGCCATTGTCGGGGCCCTGTGCATGGCCTTGGGCACGTACCTGTCGCATCGCTGGCGTAGTGGCATGCCCATTCTGGCCTTCACGGCCTGGCAATTGATGCTGGGTGGACTGATGCTGGCCCCTCTGGCCTTGTGGCTGGACCCACCGCTGGACAGTTCCTTGAGCGGCGTGCAAATCGGTGGCTATCTCTACCTGTGTCTGGTCGGTGCACTCCTGGCCTATACCCTGTGGTTCCGCGGGATTGCCGTTTTACCCTCTGTGGCCGTGTCTTCGCTGGGTCTGCTTAGCCCTTTGACCGCTGTAATTCTGGGGTGGCTGATTTTGGGTCAGGCCATGACAGGCTCCAGCCTGCTGGGCATTATTCTGGTGATGGGCAGTGTGCTGGCGGTGCAGTGGATCAGCAATCGGCCCGCCAAATAAGCATCTCGCGCCCATAAAAATAGCGCCCCTATTAACTATCTGGATGGGCGCGTAAGAGAGTTCACTATCTTGCTACTCCGCTAGAAGCAGCAAGATAGTGACTAATAGCGTTCTTGCAGAACTTGAGCCAAATCGGTTGCAAAGCGTTGAGCGTCTTTGGCATTCAGATTCGCAAAACTGACACGCAAGCCTTGAGCGGGGTTGCTCACCCCAAAGACTTGGCCGGATCGAACCAGCCAGCCACGTGCGGCCAAGCCTGCCAGTACCGGCTCGGCTTCCCGATCCAGCGGAATCCACAGATTGAAGCCTTCCTCGCTATCCCAAAAAGGAATGCCCTGCTTTTTCAAGGCTTGCATCAGATCGGCGCGAGCCTGTATGTAAGCGGCTTGTGCAACACGAGTCTGCGCCTTGATGTCGGCATCGGTCAGCCCATGAACCACCATTTGCTGCAACAGATGGCTGACCCACTGAGCCCCCGAAGCCAGACGTTGCGACAAGCGCTCGCTGGTTTGCAGGTCTGACGCGACCAGAGCCACGCGCAAATCCGGGCCCAGGCCCTTGGACACGGAACGGATCAAGGCCCAGCGCAAATGATCGGCAGGAATCACATTTCGATAAGGGCTGCTGGCCAGCATCCAGAAGTGGTCATCAATCATCAGCAACAATTCGGGATACTGCTTCAGAATTTGCTCAATCTGCTTGGCACGGGCACGGCTTAGCGAACATCCCGTAGGGTTGTGCGCACGCGGGGTCAGAATCAAGGCGCGCAGACCATCTTCCAAAGCCGCCTCCAGCGAGGCCGGCACAATCCCTTCGCTATCAACAGCAATACCCACTGGCTTGTAGCCCAGCGTATGCACGGAGTTGATACTGTTCAGGTAGCCGGGATCTTCAATCCCGACCTTATCGCCCGCCAGCAAAAAGGCTTGCAGCAAGCGCTCGATCGCGTCGACTGCGCCGTAACTGACGTGGTAATCGGTATCGGGGGGGGTGTCTTTATGGAACACCTGCTGACATACGGCGCGCAATTCGGGCACCAACGGGTCGGCGCCGTACAAAGCCTGGGTTTGACCACGCACCCCAGCTATCAATTGGGTAGGTGCAGGCAAATAGCCTGGCGCCGGATTGCCACTGGCCAGATCCTGCAAGGCCGAGCTGGCCCCATGCCCTTCCCGCGCCAGCTCCCGGATCGCCTCACGAATCCGTGTACCGCGACGGCCTTGTGCATCGGCCACCCCGGCCGAGACCAGGCGCTTGTATGCCAGGGCAACCGTATTGCGGTTCAAGCCCAGTGTTTGAGCCAGTTCGCGTACCGGCGGCAAAATCTGGCCCGGAGCGATTCGCCCCAGTGCCACTTGCTGTCGGATATCATCGAAAAGTTCCTTCGCATTGCTTCCCTGGATATTCATTTTGACCTATGACATAATAGTTTATGCGCGACCCGCAGGGTCGAGTTTATCTTTTTTTTCTTCCTTACTGGTGCGCCATGTCCGAATCCGCCCCTGATCTACTTCACACCGAGCATTATCCCACCTCCACCAGTGTAGAGGCATTTCGGGAACGCATTGCCCTGGTACAACAAAGAATTGATGCCGCCTGCGTGCGCTACGGGCGTGCCGCTGGCGATGTACGTTTGCTCACCGTCAGCAAAACCTTCGGAATTGACCGCATCCGCCTGGCTTACCAGGCCGGTTGTCGCCTGCTGGGCGAGAACAAGGTGCAAGAGGCCGAAGGCAAGTACGAAGCCCTGCGCGAAGAACTACCGGATTTGGAATGGGCTGTTATTGGACACCTGCAAAGCAATAAAGCCAAGTCCGTTGCACGCTTTGCTTCTGAATTTCATGCACTGGACAAGCTCAAGACCGCAGAAGCCCTGGACCGCCGCTTGCAAATTGAAGGCCGCAGTCTGGACGTTTTCGTGCAGGTAAACACCTCCAACGAGGACAGCAAGTTCGGTTTACCCCCGGAAGAAGTCCATGCTTTTGTGCGCGAATTACCACAGTTTTCTGCTTTGAAAGTCAAAGGCCTGATGACCTTGGCCTTGATGGACGCTGACCCGGAACGGGTACGGCCTTGTTTTGCCCTGCTGCGCAATTTGCGCGATCAATTGCGCAATGACATTGCCCACGCGGAAAACATCCGTGAGCTGTCCATGGGTATGTCGGGTGACTATGAAGTCGCTATTTCCGAAGGCTCCACGATTGTGCGCGTTGGACAAGCCATTTTTGGTGCTCGCGCCACGCCCAATAACTTTTACTGGCCCGTCTCCGATACGGCAACAACATCATGAATCCACTACGCCTGATCATCCGCCAAAACGGTAAAGAAATCGGACACTTTGAGTCCAGCCCCTGCTGCCCGCCCGAGCAGTTGATTACCGTGGCTCGCCACCTGATGACGCTGCCTGACAGCGAACTGGAACTGCAACAAGCCAAAGGCGAACACCGCATTCTGGATAGCGGACCGCATGGCTTGCGCGTGCTAAGCGCACAGGTTCTGTACGAAACCGTTGATTTGCAAGCCTGGTTACAGCAAGGCAGCAAAGTTACTGCCTGAATCTGATCGGTACCCGGCCATAAGCCTGCTACCCTGATTCGGCAAAGCGGCGTACCCAAGACGCCGCAACCATAAAAAACATACCCGGCTATTCGCCGGGTATGTTTTTTGTGTTTCAGACAACAGGAGTGAACGGAGACTTAGCGGTTCACCTGTTTGGCTGGCAAGGCGAATGCCAACAAGCAGCTCACCATCAAGCTACCGGCAAACAGCCACAAAGCGGCGCTGCCCGAGCCTGTCAGGTCGGTCACCCAACCAATCAGGGAGTTGCTGACCAGACCGGCGATATTAGCCAAGGAACATGCCAGAGCAAAACCGGTCGCTGCGGCAGTGCCTTTCAGAAACGTCGCTGGCAAGCTGAAGAACACAGGCACAGCACCCATAATCACAGCCGAAGCCACGGTGAAGGCCAGAACGGTCAACCAGGCATGATGAGCCACAAAGGTACTGGCAACCAGCGCGACCGCACCGATAGTCAGCGGCACGATCAAGTGCCAACGGCGTTCACGGCAACGATCCGAGCTGGCACCAATCATCAGCATGCCCACCACACCGGCCAGCGATGGAATCGCCGTCATCAAGCCAATCTGGAAAGGATCCTGCACACCTGCCGCACGAATAAAGGACGGCATCCAGAAGCTGATGGAGTAGGTACCCAATAGAATGGAGAAGTCGATCCCGCCCAGCATCCACACTTTCAGGTTGAAGAAACCATCTTTAAAGCTGTGCTTGACACCCTTGCCTTCGGCATCGTCGGCAGCCAGGTCAGCGGCCAGACGAGATTTTTCATCATTACTCAGCCATTTCGCAGACTGATAGTTGTTTGGCAAGGCCCAGAAAGTCAGGAAACCGAGCAGCACGCTAGGAATCGCCTCCAAAAGGAACAGCCACTGCCAACCACGCCAACCGTTCATGTGATCAAAGTGACCAATAATCCAGCCGGACAAAGGACCACCAATCACGCTGGACAAAGGCAGGCCAATCATGAACAAGGCAATGATCTTGCCGCGTCGGTACGTAGGAAACCAAAGGGTCAGGTAATACAACACACCTGGCAGGAAACCGGCTTCTGCCGCACCCAGCACAAAACGCAGAATGTAGAACTGCGTCGGCGAGGTGACAAACATGGTCAGGCCAGAGAGCAGACCCCAGGTGATCATGATGCGGGCAATCCACAGCTTGGCGCCCACACGTTCCAGAATCAGGTTGCTGGGTACCTCAAACAGGATGTAGCCCAGAAAGAACAGGCCAGCACCCAGACCGTAGGCCGTTTCACTCCATTGCAAATGATCGAGCATCTGCAGCTTGGCAAAACCCACGTTGATGCGGTCCAGATAAGCAGCCAAATAACAAAAGCACAGAAAGGGGATCAGACGCCAGACGATCTTCTTATAGAGATCTCCGTTTCCGTCCCGACCTGCAGGCACAGCCGTGGGACTTTGGATGGATGAATGCACCTTGTATATCTCCAGATAATTATTGGTATGCCTGGTGAACCAGAAAACTGCCTAAGAACAGCGCCTGACAGAACACAGCAGGGCCCTGAACGCGTCCGCATTCCCCCCATTGGGCTGCAGACCGTTTACAGATGAAGAATGATGTATCAACGGTGACTCCCGACTGGACATGCCTGCTTTATCTATAAAGGCAGGCCAGACACAGCGGGACCCGATCAGATTGATGCGCTGAGCCCGGATCGCTCCCGGACTCAGCACCGTGCACTGCTTAGCTGGACTTCAGGTCCTGACCGTACAGGTCGTAGCCGTAAACCCAGGCCGGATCTTCTTGCGTGCGCAAGAAGGTATTGGCGTTGGAGACAGACTGAACACGAGTCGCACGCTCTTTGCGGTTGAGCTCGTACAGATCGAAAGCCGTACGGAAATCCGACAAGCCGGTCTCTTGCAAGCAGCGCGTCAACATGGCGGCATCTTCAATCGCCATGCAAGCACCTTGAGCCATGTGTGGCTTCATGGGGTGACATGCATCGCCCAACATGACCAAACGACCACGGCTCCACAAAGGCAACGGATTACGGTTACGCAATGGCCACTTGGTAATGCTTTCAGTCGATTTGATCAGATTCTGAACCGTGGAATGATAGCCTTCAAATGCGGCCAGCATCTCTTCTTGCGAGCTGTCTACGTAAGCACCCTGGAAATCCCAGGCAGGATGTGGCACGCCAGTCACAAAATAGTATTCATCACGTTTGCCAGTGGTGTAGTACACCATCATGTGACGGTCGTCTGTCCACCATTTCACACAGTCCTCGAACTCGTCGGCAAAGCGGGCCAGGTTTTCGCCACGGATCAGGGCACGGTGTGCCACCCAGCCGCTGTAAATCGGGTCTTCTACACCCAGCAGGGTTTCACGGATCTTGGAGTGGATGCCATCGGCACCAATCACAATGTCAGCCGTTACGCTGGTGCCATCGGCAAATTCCAGCAAAACGTCGTCACCACGGTCCACCAGATTTTGCAAACGCTTGCCAAAGTGCACGGTGCCCGGCTTGATGCTGTCAATTTGCAAGGCGTGCATATCGCCACGGTGCACGGTGATGTACGACGCACCGTATTCTTTCTTGGCAAATTCACCCAAAGGGATACGGGACAGGTAGTCACCCGTTTCGCCATCGCGGCTGAACCAGAAATCCGGGTGCGAACCCATATCGTCCAGCGCTTTTTCCAGACCCATGCGGCGGAAGATCTTCATCACGTTGGGGCCCACGTGGATACCGGCACCCAAGCGCGAGAATTCTGGCGCCTGCTCAAATACTTCTACCTCAAAGCCAGCTTGCTGCAACAGAGTCGCCGCAGCGGCTCCGCCAAGACCGGCCCCTACAATCGCAATCTTGACTGTTTTTTCCATCGTTAGCTCCAAATCACGGCACTCATCAAAAGTGCTCACCACATGTTTTTTAGTAGTGTACACACTAAGTTTAAGCATGAAAACAGGTGATTGAGCTAGGGTTTATACCTATCCAAAGGGGATTTAAACAGCCTATAAAGAAGCTTTAAACAAGCTATTAAAGCAACAATATCAACAAGTTAATTAAAAAATCAAAAACAAAAACGAGCCTTGAATATCCATACTTCAAATTTATTTAATTTTCCAATTTAACAGTGTGTAGACTCATTTATTGCGGTGCACACCCTGAAATAACAGATGCTTTAAACGCGAAATAACTGATCTGGATCAGACGTGAACCGGTCCTCGGGAAGGTATACTTGCTCAGTTGTTCTTTAACTGGCCTGCCCATTCCACAACAAGACAGAAAGACTATGCAGCCTACCTCCCCCGTTTCTGAGCCTCAAACCTTGTCCTACGATGTCACCGAACAAATCGGCCACCTGCTGCGCAAGGCGGGCCAGCGGCATACGGCCATCTTTCAGCATTACGTGGGCGACAGCCAACTAACTGCGATTCAGTTCGTGACGCTCTGCGCTCTGCGCGACCATGGACCCAGCTCGCAAACCGAGCTGGTCGAAGCGACCGCGGTCGACCAGGCCACCATACGGGGGATTATTCAGCGCCTGAAATCACGCAACCTGATTGAACTGGCACCGGACAAGGACGACAGACGCAAGGTCATTGTGGAGCTGACCCAGGAAGGGCTGAACCTGCTCGATCGTGTCATCCCTCGCGCCCATACCATCAGCGAACTGACCATGGGCAATCTGAACCCCGCAGAACGCGTGGCCATCGTCTATCTTCTGCGCAAGATGATAGACAGCACCCTGGATATGAGCGACAAAGAATAAGGCTGAACATCACTTGAAGAGACTATGTTTTATTCGGCCTTTAAGATATATTTAAAATACATCTTATAACTGATCTGCCATGACTCCTTTGACTGCCTCCCCCGCCTCTACCCGCCCAGAATGGCGCGCATTCCTGGAACTGGGATTTCGTCCCCTCTATCTTTTAGCCACGCTTTGGGGCGCTGCCAGCATTGCGCTCTGGCTCTATACGCCCGGATGGCTGGCCAATGCGGCCATCCCTTCCCTGTACTGGCACGCCCATGAAATGCTCTGGGCCTTTATCGGCACCATTGCCGTGGGATTTTTGCTGACTGCCAGCGCCACCTGGACGGGGCAACCCACCTTGCGTGGCCCCTCTTTAGGGGCCTTGTGTCTGATCTGGATTCTGGCGCGCTTCAGCCTGCTACTTCCCAATGGCATGATGGCGGCATTGCTGCTCGATGCCCTCTTTTTTGCCATTGCCGCAGCTGAACTGGGGCGCGTCATCCTGATCGCCCGCAACAAGCGCAATTACGGTATTCCGCTCGCCATGCTGGCTTTGGGTCTTAGCCATGCTCTGTTCATGTACAGCCTGATGCAAGGGCAAGACCCCATGCCCTACTTCTACAGTGGCTTCTGGACCATGGGCTTGATCACCTTGCTGATTGCCCGTCGCATCATCCCCTTCTTTGCCATGCGCGCCTTGCCGGGCCTGAGCCTGCCTGCTCAAACTCGTAGCGGCCATTGGCAAATGGGCTTGAGTGCCATCGCCATTGCCTTGTCGCTAAGCCCCTGGCGTTTGCCTTTAGCCCTGGTTCTGGCCACTTTGGGCTTGATCGCCTGCTTTCAATGGGTACGCTGGAAACCCTGGGCCAGCCGCAACACGCCGCTGCTGTGGATTCTGTACCTGGGCTATGCCGGTCTGGCACTGGGTCTATTAAGTGCTGCGGCGTATGAGGCAGGCTGGATTCTGCGCGCAGCCTGGCCGGTACATATTGTGGGTCTGGCAGGTTTCAGCGTGATGATTATTGGCATGCTGACCCGTACTGCCCTGGGTCATTTAGGCCGCCCCTTGCGTGCCACACCCAAAGTGGTGCTGGGTTACGGTTTCCTGATTGCCGCCTGCGTCTTGCGCTTGCTGGCCCTGATCCCAAGCAGTTGGAGCCTGCCCTTGCTGCATGCGGCTGGCCTATGCTGGATTCTGGCCATGCTCAATTACCTGCATCAGTTTGCCCCCATGTTGATTCGCCCCAGATTGAACTGATCGCAGCGTCGGCGCCACACTTTAAAAAGCAAAGTCCCTGGCACCGTTTATCTTTATTTTCTGCCTGACCGTGCCTGCTTATACTAAGCAGGCACGTTGTTTGCACCCTCTGCAAGCAACGCGGGACGGATCGTTCTGATCCTTGTTTATTCCGCGCTCTCATCCTCATGTATCTCGCCTTTTCGGCTGGTCCTTCCCTGAAACACAGGCTGCTTGGCGGACTGTGTGCTTTGCTCTTGTCGTTTTCTGCCCAGGCCGCCGACGCTTGTCACGGCAGCCGGGATCTGGTCGTCGTGGGCCATATGGATGACGATCTGCTGTTCATGAACCCGGACCTGTCCAGCAATATCCAGGCAGGTGGCTGCATGCAGGTTCTGTATCTGACCGCCAGTGAACGCAAAGGCGGGCTGGAATATATGTACAGCCGCGAGCAAGGTGTGCGCGCCGCCTATGCCTATATGGCCGGGCTGGTCAATGAATGGCAGCAAACCCGCTTGATGGTCGGCAGTGCCTCGATCGCGCAATTTACCTTGCGAGCCAGGCCGGGCATTCAGCTTAGTCATTTACGTCTGCAAGACCCTTGGCTGGGCCCCGGCTGGGGAAGCCTGACTCCCTTGAGCCGTGCAGAATCCGTACCCGGCCAAACCGTACAAACACTGGATAGTCCTCAACAAACATTGAACCGCGAGCAACTGGTTCAAACGCTGGCGGCCTTGATACGACTGTATCGGCCTACCAGCGTTCGCTATCTGGATGACACCAATCCCGTGCCTTACACCCAGCTGTGCTGGCGTTGTAGCGGACACGGGCACCCGGACCATATCGCCAGCGCCCGACTGGTTCGGGAAGCCATGCTGGCCGCCCCCGGCAATTACGCGCAAATTGGCTATGTGGACTACCCGATTCAAGAACAGGCCCGCAATCTGACCTTGAATGAAATCCACAGCAAAACCGAGATTTTCCGGCGCTACGCCTGGCATGATCAACACGCCTGCAAAGGCCCCGCTGTGTGCCAGGAACCCGCTGGTCCTGCCGCCGCCTGGGTACAACGTAGTTACTACACCAGCCGTGCCGACTATCCGGCCAGCCTGTTAAGTGACAAGGAAGGCAGGCTCAGCTTTTTCGTCTCGGGTGAACAAAACGACGCCATCAATCAATGGGATGTGCAAGAACAGCGCTGGACCACCCTGGGCGGACGCACAGCGGATGCCTTGAACGCCTTCCAGTATGCAGACGGCAGCCCCGGCCTGTTTGCACGCGATGCAAGCGGGCAAGTCTGGTTCAGCCGTGCCCCCGATGAGGACGACTGGCTCGCCTGGCAAAAAATACCCGGCCCACGCGTACTGCACACACCGATGGTCAGCCGCCGTGACAGCCAGGCTTTGGCCATGGGCACCGATGGCCGCTTTTACTGGAGCGCCGCCCGTCAGCCTGATTACGGCTGGAGTGCCTGGAAAGCCCTCCCTGTACTGGAACAGCCCGCCTACCCCGCCACTCTAAGCCTGGATAAACAGGGACGCACCCATGTCTTTGCCAGCAATCTGCAAGGCCAGCTTTTTCAGACCTCTCAGCAAAATGATTCGAAATGGCAGGCCTGGCAAGCGATTCCGGTCCCTCCCATCAGCGGCGGACTGGCTTCTATCCTGAATGCGCAAGGTCAGATTGAGCTGTATATGCGCGATCGCCAGAGCCAGCACTTGCAGCGCCTGAGCCAAGACAGCCAGCAGCGCTGGTCTCATCCGCAAGATCTGGGTTTGAACTACGTAGGCACGCCCGCTCTTAGCCTGGGCGAAAAAGAACAGGTTGTTGTGGCGATTCAAAAGAGTCCGGGTGGTGCCATTGTGCTACTTGATCAAGGGCAGGAACAGGAAGTGGACAAGCAATCCGCGTCCCAGCCCGTTCTGTACAAACAAAACGGCATCCTTTACCTGGCCAGTCGTCCGATTGGTCCCGAGCAGCGCTATCGATTATTGGAACGCCGTCACGGCAAATGGGTGCAAGTAGCATTGACCCAGGCTCCACCACCAGGAGGTGGACAATCCTTTAGCGAGGCCCCTGCCTTCATCAGCCAAGACTATGTGCAGCCTTGAGGAGCGAAGCATCCGCTTAAAACGTAACAAAGTACGCAGGCATGCGCCGGGCTTTCAAGACAAAGCCGGGCCAGGAAACGAATCCAGTTATTGATCCAAGCCCCAACCATAAACCCGGAATCCAGGGCCATATCGTAGTATCTTGTTGCAACAGTGTGCGCTGGCTCTCTCAGCTCCAGTACAATCGCCCGCTAACGGCTGCCGGCTTATCGGTGCCTTACTCTTTTAGCTACTCTTCAGAGATCATGAAGCCAACTACCTTATTTGCAGCCCTGTTGGGCGTCGTCATCGGCGCCGGTGGCGCGATTTATTACGCCAAAAACGTACCCGTACCGGCCAGCGGCCCGGTCAGCAGCGCCCCCAGCAGCATAGGTGCTGCTCAAACCCTGGTATTGGGCCAATCCGTCTCCGGCGAATTGACCAGCAAGAGCTTCTTGAACCTGAGCGATGGCGTACGCAGCAGCCTGTTTGATGTGAAGGCTGAAGCCGGCCAGATCATCAAGATCAGCGTGAGCGGTCCCCTGCGCCCGCAAATCAGCGTGCTGCGCAACGGCGAACTGGTCACCCGTACCCAGCGCTGCGAAGACTGCCCCGATAGCGAAACCAAAGGCCAGGCCACCACACTGGGCTTCAAGGCGGATTTCAACGACACCTACCAAGTGGTTGTCAGCGGCTTCAACACCAGTTCCTACGGTCCGTTCCAGGTCGTCGTCGATACCCTGAAAGCCTACACCGGCGAGCCTTTGACTCAAGACCAGACCATTCATGACTGGGCACTGGGCGGCCAGAAGCGTTACCGCTTGAATATCGACAAGGACGGCTTGTACAGCCTGGCCATGAAGGCCGAGCAAAACAGCATGGACGCCTATCTGAAGCTGATGGATCGTCGCGGCATGGAATTGGCCTCGGACGATGACAGCGGTGGCGGTACCGATGCACGCTTGCAGGTGTACCTGAAAGCCGGTGAGTACATTGTTCAGGCCAGCTCGGCCATGGGCGCACAAAACTTCCAGGGCGGCTTCTCGCTGGAGATCAAGCCCGAAGAAATGACCGGCGAGATCGAGCTGAAAAACGGCGACAGTCTGACTCTGGACGGCGATGGCAAAACCGGTCTGTTCACGGGTGAAACCCAAACCTACAGCTTCACCTTGTCCGAACCCAAACTGGTCACCGTGCAAATGGACGCCCAAGGCTTCCAGGCCACGATGGAAGTAGACTCCACCAGTGCCAACCAATACGGTGATGAAGCCGGCCAACAACGCGTCCGCGGCGTACTGGCTGCAGGCGAACACCAGGTGAAGATTTCTGGCTCCAACCAGGCTGGTCTGTTTGCCCTGTCCGCCTCGGCTGATGAAGTCCCTGCCAATGCCGGCGGCGGAACCATCCGTGTGGGTGAGCCTCGCCAGGCTCTGATGCTGCAAGGCATCACCAGCGACAGCTACCAGTTGACCGTACGTCAACCTGGCAGCTACGTCATTGACATGACCTCGCCTATCTTCGATACCTACCTGGTGCTGCGTAAAGACGGTCAAACCGTTGCTGAAGACGATGATAGCGGCGGCGACATGAACGCACGTCTGGAAGTCCAGCTGGAAGCGGGCGAATACGAAGTCAAAGCCATGTCCTTGGGTAGTTACGACCAGGATATGGAATATGAGCTGTCGGTAAAACGTCGTTAAGACGGTTCAGACAAGCGGAAATCAAGGCTGAAAGCTCCCGGGCTTTCAGCCTTTTTTCTTGTCCTGCAGCCAACTGGGGCTTGATCTGAAACAAGAATATTGACGCTACAGGGTATACACCTAAGCACGCTCACCCTGCCCACAAAGCCGCACTGATATTGGCTTTAAGAAGTGCTCCCCCTCCTTTTTTGCCTGACGTTTGATCTGCTTACGATTTGCTTTTGGGATTACCTTGATAATATAAATGCAAATCATTATCATTAATTTCATTATTGATGCGCTACCTTTTATCAGGAGCAATGCATGCAGACACTCGCCCAACAGTCCCAACACGCTCTTACCCAACGCGACGAACTGGCCTCCTGGCGCAATTTGATCACACAGGGCAACCAGGCCTTTCAATCCCACAATTACACCGATGCCATCACGCACTATCAGCAAGCTCGTGCGTATGTGAAACCGCTGCTGTTTGGCTCTTGCGAAGGGGCCGACGCCACCATTGCCGCCTGGGTCATTGCCCATTTGAATCTGGCCGATGCCTGCGAGCAACTGGGTCAAAGTGACGAACAGGGTCTGCACCTGTGCACAGCTCATGAAACCTTGTGCTGCGCCGCTGCCAATACCCGTCTGGCGGACGACTGGCGCATGGCTGCCTGGCAACACAGCCGCCGCACTTATGCCGAACTGGCCCGCTATGCGCGACGCTACCCCCATCATGTCCCTACCTGCTCTGCCCTGTTCTTAGGGGCGGTCAGCCCGCAGGAACGCTCTTTTTCTCATTAGTTTCATTCTGTCCCCCAGGCGCCACCGGCCTGGGGTTTATCGAGGAGTGCGTTTTGTCTTACACCTTACCTGCCCTGCCTTATGCCTACCATGCTCTGGAGCCGCATATCGACACCCAGACCATGGAGATTCACTACAGCAAACATCATCAGACCTATATCAATAATCTGAATGCGGCACTGGAAGCGGCCAACTTGCCCTACCCGCCTATTGATGAGCTGGTAGCCGGGCTGGACACCTTGCCTGAATCCCTGCGCAATGTCGTGCGCAACAATGGTGGCGGTCATGCCAACCACAGCTTGTTTTGGACCGTCATGACGCCCGATGCCGATAGCACCCTTCCCAACGATCTGGCTTATGCCATAGACCGGGATCTGGGCGGTTTCGAGTCATTCAAGGATGCCTTTACCAAAGCGGCGATCTCACGTTTTGGTAGTGGCTGGGCTTGGCTCAGTGTCACCCCGGAAAAGAAGCTGGTGGTAGAGAGCACCGGCAATCAGGACAGCCCGCTGATGCACGGCAACACGCCCATACTGGGCCTGGACGTGTGGGAACACGCCTACTACCTGAAGTATCAGAATCGTCGGCCTGAATACATTGCGGCATTTTTCAATGTGATTAATTGGCCCGAAGTGCTGAGAAGATACCTGGAAGCCGTTAAATAAAGCGGTTTTACGCCCCGTCAAACCCTGTCGCCTTACTCGGAGACAGGTAGCAACAAGCACTTTAGCTTGTCGCCTTTCCAAGCAACCCTCCAGTTTCGGAGGGTTTTGGCTTTAGGGGCACATCTCTACACAGTCCAGTATCCACGCCTGGGTTTGGCCCAATTGCGCTGTGCATCACCAAACGCTATGTTGATTGTTAGCGCCCTTACCACACACATTCCCAGGCCCCCACATGTTGAGTCTCTGCGATCGTATCCAATCCCTACGTTCCCTGTTTCACTTCGATGCGGTGCAGCTTCTGGGCTGTGCACCACAAAGCCGTACGCATCTGGAATTGCATTGTGAAGGCTATAACCTGAACTGTGCCTCTGCCTTGGGGACAGGCTTTCCGCAAATCTATCCACCCGGATTTACGGCGCAAGCCTCTCCCCACGATTTGCTACCCCCCTCCATTTCCGAGTGCTCGGACACCATGGATCCTCCTTTTCGCAGCACTGCTATCTATACCGATGCTCTGCTGCGTGGTGGATTTCAGGATGGCATGACGGTAGAACTGCAGCGAGGGGATTCCTATCTGGGGATGATTCACTTTTCTTCCCAACAGGCCGGCAGCTTCAATCGCCACGTCCGCACGCTGGCGCTGGGCGCAAAAATCCTGCTGGAAGAGGCCATGCAAAACATGGTCGCGCAAAACGGCATCGTCTTGCATTTGGTGCCACAGGCAGGCAGCCTGATCATGCGTGAAGACATGCTCTCCAATGCCTCCCAATTCAGCCCCGCACTGGCTAAAGCCTTGTCCTTCATGGGCCAGGAGACCTCAACCTTGCAAGCGTTCTGGTTGGAAGGCAAACGAAGCTATCGACTGCAAGCACAGCGTTTTCCCAAGGGGGATGTTCTGGTTCGACTGGTCCCCGCTCCCTTGCCCGCCGCGCTCAGTGCCAAGGAAATGCAAGTACTGGGCTGGCTGGTAACGGGCTATACCGACCGGGAAATTGCGGCCAGTCTGTTTTTAAGCGAACGCACTGTGCATTCGCATGTCACGTCCTTGCTGCGCAAGCTGGGCATTACCAGACGCACAGAAGCCGCTGTTAAAGCGGCTCTGAATCACTGGTATGTGCCGGATGCGCATGGTGCTATCCTGGCTGCCGTGCCCGGACTCTGCCATTAAACGACAAGGTCCGGAGTAGCGTTCAAACCATGAACATCACAGCGTATTAGCGTAGACCGCTCAACAAGCCTGCGGCTTCGTCCACGCAAGCACGTTCCGCATCCAGTAGCGTATCGCCGCCCATCCCGCCCAGAAAGTCCGCGTAAGGATCAGCCAGCGTACGTACACCGGTCAGCTCCTCGATGACAGCCTGACCGCAGAATGGCAAGTAATGCGGGCTGTACCCCCCTTCCTGCACAAAAGCGATACGACCTTCACACACTTCCTCGGCGCAGTCGATAATTTGACGTGCCATCTGACGGAAACCGGAAGCCGTCACCATCATGCGTGCCAGCGGGTCCATCATGCTGGCATCAAAGCCCGAGCCCACGATAATCAGCTGCGGTTTATAGGCGCGCAGCGCAGGCAGTACCACTTTTTCCATGGCATAGAGGTAGGCGGCATTCCCACCGCCAGGAGGCAATGGGATATTCAGGTTGTAGCCCAAGCCTTCGCCCTCGCCGCGCTCAGTCGTAAAACCGCTATTGGCCGGGAAGCATAGATGCTGGTGAAGGGAAATGGTCAGAACCGAAGGGTCATTCCACCAGATATCCTGCGTACCATTACCGTGATGCACGTCCCAATCCAGAATCGCGACACGATCCAGGCCCAGTTCTTCGCGAGCGTACGCCGCGGCCACCGAGGTGTTATTAAAAATGCAAAAACCCATCGCACCAGCACGGGGTGCGTGGTGGCCGGGTGGGTTTACCAGTGCGTAGCCATTACTGACTTCACGACTGACCACTTTCTTGACCATCTCAATGGCGCCACCGGCAGAAAGCATGGCAATTTCAAGGCCGCCATTACCCATGGTGGTGATGCCGTCGCCGGTGTCGCCGCCGGTTGGCAAGGCACTGACACGCTTCATGTTTTCCAGATGCTCTGCCGTATGCACACGCAAAATATCCTTGTCGCGTGCAGGCTTGGCCTGGATGCTAGTCAGATGATCAATTTGCCCGGAGGCGCAAACCAGCTCGTGAAAGCGGCGCTTCGTATCGGGATGGGCCAAGTGGTGGCTGATCGGTTGTAAACGGGCCCCCAGATTGGCCGAGGCAAGACTGCCCGTCCCCGTATCTACCCAGCCGTAAAGAGTGTTCCAAATATATCCTGTTGCCATGTCGTCTCCTTTCTTTTGGTTTGTCTGGCAGAACCATAGTAGGGATCTGAACGGCGGAAAGAATCCGTAGGATTGCCGAATTTATGGGCTGATCAGGGAACACTCACGGCAAAAGAGGCAGAGGACGCTCTTTTTCCAAAGCGTTCTCTGCCTCTTTCTTAAAGCTGATTTACTTATAGATGGCGGCCACACCCAAGACCTAAACTAACTCGGCAACATTGATTACTTCTGCTCCACAAGCCTCAACCAATTCGGCATCGTAGCTAGCGAACAGCACAACACGGTCTTGTGACCAGATCTCGAATTGTTCAGCCAAAGCAGCACGAGCTTGCGTATCCAGGCCATTGCTAGGGCCATCGGCAAGAATCACAGCCGGGTCACCCAAAGCCGCCGCCGTCAGAAAAACCTTGCGGCGCGTGCCTGTCGACATCTGCTCGAAGCGCTTATCCAAGTGTGGCTCCAACCCTAATCGGTAGGCGAAATCCAGCGCATTATCATCCACGCGGGTGTTCTTTTCTGCGGCGATTTGCGCCAGCAGTTCACGGCCCGTCTGGGACGGAAACAGCATGCAGTTGTCGGGTACATAAGCCATACGAGCGCGGGCTTGTCGGGGTGTTTTCATTAGCGACTGCCCATCTATCCACACTTCCCCCGTGTCCGGCTCGAGCAAGCCTGCAATGATGTTCAGCAAGGTAGATTTGCCGGTACTGTCTTCTTCACAGAGCGCCACACAGCCAGGCTTAAATGTATGAGTCAGCCCCTTGAAAACGGGGTAGTCGCCATAGTTTTTACTGAGATTGTCTATGCGTAGCATGCTGGAAATCACTGCCAAAGAAGCGCCTGGACAGATACAAGATGCTTTGCCGAGGCGAGATAAAAAAATAAGTTCGGGGCTGCCCCAAACAGGCGCCTTAGTATAGGTCTTTATTAACTGATGTTTGGGCTGCTTGCTGCGCCGTGACCATGCAGGGTTCAGCAGAAATAAAGCAAAAACCTTGTCGGGAACAATCTTGCCAGGCATTCATGCGCGGATCTACAGCCAAAGCCAAAGCCAAAGCCAAAAAAATAGCCTGAAACAAGACAAGCTTGTTCAGGCTATTTCTCCGCGTGGACTTGCTTATCCCAAGGCCGTATCCAGCAACATCATCAAGACAAAACCGATCATCAAACCGCCGGTTGCAAAGGTTTCATGTCCTTGCCGGTGCGATTCGGGAATGATCTCGTGGCTGATCACAAACAGCATGGCACCCGCTGCAAAGCCCAGACCAAAAGGCAGAAGCACCAGCGAGCTGCTGACGGCCACCGCACCCAGCACGGCCCCAACCGGCTCAACCAGACCACTGGCCATACCCAAAACTACCGAGAAGGTACGGCTATAACCAGCAGCCAACAAGGCCAGTGCCACCACCAAACCTTCAGGCACGTCCTGAATGGCAATACCCGTAGCCAACGCATTGGCACGCACCCCTTCATTGCCCACATAGCCCACGCCAATGGCCAGACCTTCCGGGAAGTTGTGCAGCGTAATGGCGATCACAAACAGCCAGGTACGGCGCAGCTTGGTGGACGTCGTACTGCCAGGACCTTCACGCCCTTTGATGAAGTGTTCGTGCGGCAGGATGCGATCAAGCAGCATCAAGGCTGCAGCCCCCAACAAGATGGACAGGCCCACGGCGGAGCCCGCGCCCCAGGCACCACCGCCAAACACTTGCTGGTTCTGTGCCGCTTCCAGGCCCGGCAGAACCAGCGAGAAAGCACAAGCGGCCAGCATCACCCCCGCCCCAAAGCCATACAGCGTATCTTGCGTACGCTGCGACATGGTTTGAGAAAACATGACGGGCACGGTGCCCAGTGCTGTGGCCAGTGCCGCGATGGAGCCGCCCACCAGGGCCTGCAAGACCACCGGGTGATCTTGTGCGTACAGCCAGAACTGATGACAGAGCGCCCAGACGCCCCCCATGGAGATGATGAGTCCAACCCACAGGCGCAGGTGTTGGCGCCAGTGAGGCGAGCTTCCCTTATTGGGTGAAAAGTAGTGGCTTGTTTTCGGTTTCATAGCCGTGCGCCCCCAGAAAATTACGCAATCCAGGTTTGCCTGATACAGACGCAAAGAGCCGTAAAACGGCTCTTGCAAAGGCATGGATGCTGTACAAACCATCATAGCGACTTCATCTTCGATTTAAAACATAAATATCGAAATGCTAACAATTCTCATTAGCATTTCAACAAATAAGCCACAATCCATGAAATCAGCTTGGGGTTTGACAGCCATCCAGCCTGTTATCTGCGCTTTGCATGGCGATGCAAAACCGAATGAATACTAGCTCAGGCAGTATGCAATTGATGCTTGATTGCCTCCAAAGCCTGGGCCTGTTCAGCCACAGCATTTTCCAATTGAATCAGCTCTTGCTGGAGCTGTTCCAGACTTTGCTCAGCCTGCTCCACGACCTGTTCCGCCAGCTCCTGGGCACTATTCATCACCCCATCACTCAAGCTCATGTACAGACGGTTGTAGTCGATCAACGGCGCTTGCCCTTCCCCCTGCTCCTGGAACACTTCATAGCCAATATGCGCAGGCAGATTCAGTGTCGGCACGTCTGGCTGCATCAACTGGAAATTCGCCAGGATAGTCTGGCTTAACTCCGCAAACGCCTCGCTCAAGTTCTGGCCAAGTTCGGTACGCACAGCGGCAACATCTTGCTGGGCGGCATGTTTTTCCAGTACTTCGGGCAATTGGGGCACCACTCGCCGCCAGGTGCCTTCTGTCAGAGCTTGCACGGCTCCTTGCAGTACCAGCGTTTGCTCTTCAATACGCTGACGCAATTGGGTAGCGGCCTGCTCCAGCGTTTGCGTCAAGGGACTCAGAATCACTTCTTCTATATGGTGCAATTGCAGCTCGGCAGGTTTACGCTGCTTGTATGCCAAGGCAGGCTTCAGCAGGTTCTGCACTGCCAGATACAAGCGCTCGAAGCCCGCCTGCTCCAAGCCCTGCTCTTCATCCTGCTGACTGCGCGCCATATGCACAGACAGGGACAAGGCCGGTTTGAGCAAGTCACTGCTCAAGCCCCAATGGTTCAGGGCCTGCGCTGCCCGCGTCATGACGTCCTCTTCCTGCAACTGGCGGTTATCGGCCGTCTTGTTGCAAAGCACTTTGACAATCTCGTCGTCGATCTCATCTTCCTCGATGCGATCGCTGCGGGTAATCACCGGCAGCAAGGGCTTGTTGCGGCGCAATTCCACCAGCAAATCGCCCAACTCCTGTACTTGCCCCGGTGCGCTGGAACTGCTCAACCACAAGAGCGCATCCGTGCTTTCCAGAAACTGCTGCGTCAAAGCAGCGTTATGCGCATTGGCCGAGTGCAAGCCGGGGGTATCCAGCAACACCAGCTTCTCGCCCAGACACACCCCTTGCAAGGCAACCGTGGTTTCTGTTGCCCCTTCCTGGAAACCTTCAGGCATGGGCTGCATCTGCCCATCGGCCAGACGGAAGAAATCCACGCTATGACCCTGACGACGAAAGCGGTCCGCCAGGAAATTACACAAGGAGCTTTTACCGGCATTAAAGGAGCCAAACACCAGCAACATGATGCGATCGCGGAAACGATCCGCCAACTCCTGCGCTGGTGCCAATGCAGACCAGGAAGCCGCCCAGGCCTCTTTTTGTTCTTGCAACTGCTGATTCAGTTGTCGAGCACTGTGCGCCAATGTCCCCTGCTCGGCCAAAGCCGTGCAGGACAAGGCTTGCGCCACGGTCGTCTGGCCCAAATCCGCCAGCCACTGCTCCATCTTGGCAATAGCGGGCTGCATATCCTGACTGGCAGGATTGAGCTGCGCAACCGCCTTGATAAACGTGCTTTCCACCGACATTACGCATGCTCCAAGGTGGACAGACCCTCCAAAGCCTGACGCGTTTGCTCAAGCTGATTTTCAGTCGCCTCGATCTGCTTCTCCAAAGCAACACGGCCATCCGAGACTTCAAAATAATGGGTGAAATCCTGAACCAGCTTGTCGCGACCCGCCTGCTCGCAGAAAATACGACGCAGATCATCTCGGTACTTCACCGACACACCCATCACCGCAATCATGACGGTATCCATGCTGCGCACCGAGGTACGTTGGGCCGCTGGCAAGCCTACGGCACCGTATTCCACCAGATGCCCATTGATCGCAATACACGCACGCGAATAGGCAATCTGCAAACGGGCACGCTCTTGCTTGCCTGCCGTCATCTTGAAACCAAACTCGAAGGTATCCGGCACCAGGGAATGATCCACGCCGGGGGCATTGACCACCGGCTCCAGATCCTTCTCGATGCCTTCCAGAATCTTGCGCAGACCGTCCACAAAATCAATGTGCTGCTGCTTTTGCGTCTGCTGCAGGCTATGCAGACTTTGCTCTTGCGTTTGCTGCAAGGCGTTCAGTTCTTGCGTCAGTTCGGTCAGCAAGGCTTCACGCTCGAACTCGCGGGCTTGCGGCACACGTTTCAAGGCCGCTTCCAAAGAAGCCTGCAAAGCGGGAATTCCGCTTTTCTCCAGCATGCGCTGCTTGCCACCATCACGGCCCTGGCGATAGCGGGTGCTGGACACGGGGTGCAGTGTCACGCCGGCACACTGTTGCGCAATGGCGCCCAGGACTTTCTCTTGCTGCTCGTCATCGGCCAACTGGTCAATCTGACTGATGACCATCAGGTTCTGACGCTGGGAGCGTTGATGGTCTGCGGCCAGCTCTTGTAGCAAATTGTTTTCCAGCGCGTCCAGCTCGCCCTCTTTGGCCGCGTGGACGAATAGACGAATATCCGCCTGCAAACCCATGGCTTCACGCGCCAGAGCATCGTCCTGCAAGGCCACGTCTGCGTACAGACCGGGCGCATCCAGCCAGCGCACCCCTTCATGCACATGCTCGGCCAATGCGACAGTTTCACGTCGATCAGCCACATTGAAAACATCACTGCCCATCAACTCATTGAGCAGACGACTTTTGCCGTGATTGTATTTACCGACTACGGTCACCGTTGGCGGCACGTTCAATTGCAAGAGAACGCGCAAACGATCCAGATCCCAGCGGCGCTGTGGCAACACGGCCAACACAGGCTCCAATACTTGATCAAGGGATAGTGCCAACTGATTCATAGTCTCTTCCTTTTGTTTCACTTATGTTTGGACCCAAGCAGGCGATAAGCCACCAAGCCAAACACCACGCCCCAAAATGCAGCGCCCAGTCCAAACAAGCTCATACCTGATGCGGTGGTTAAAAATGTGATGACAGACGGCTCGATATAGCCGCTTTCACTGACCATCACCCGCACATTGGCCACAATGGCCCCTATCAACGCCAGACCCGCCAGGGCTGCAATCAAGGAGGCGGGCAAAGCCGTAAACAAATACACAATCGAGCCGGCAAAGGTGCCGCCCAAGAGATAAAACACGCCATTGGCAATACCAGCCACATAGCGCTTGTCGGGATCAGGATGGGCATCCTTGCCCGTACACAAAGCGGCGGTAATGGACGACAGCACAATAGTGATGCCCCCAAAACAGGCCACCAACATCGAGGCCAAACCGGTGCCAGCCAACACGGGGCGCGATGGCGTGGGGTAACCCGCCAACTGCAAGACCGCCATGCCGGGCAGATACTGCCCCGTCAAACTGACCAGCACCAAGGGCAAGGTCAGGCTCAACAAGGTCGCAATATTGAATTCGGGGCTGACCCACACCGGACTGGCCAGCTCCAGCTGGAACGCTTCCATATGTACTTGCCCGCTGGCCATGGCCATCACAAATCCGGACAAGGCCACCAGCACAATCGCGTAACGCGGCAAAAAACGCTTGCCCAGCAAGTACACCGCCAACATCACCAATACGATGGCGGGCATGTCGCTGCTGGACTTGAACGCCGCCATACCGAACTGGAGCAAAATACCGGCCATCATGCCCGCAGCAATGCCCTTGGGGATGAAGGAAAGAATCTTTTCAAAACCGCCTGTCAGACCAATGACGACGATAATCAAGGCAGCGCTAAGATACGCCCCCACCACTTCAGGCATGGTGATGCCTGGAAACAGAGTCAGCAGCAAAGCCGTTCCCGGTGCGGACCAGGCTGTAATGATGGGCAGCTTCAAATACGCGCTCAGGAGCAAACCGCTCAAACCAGCGCCTATGGAAATCGCCCAAATCCAGGAGATCAACTCCGCGTCAGCAATTCGGCCCACTTGTGCGGCCTGAATAAAGATCAGCAAAGGACCGGCATAGGCGATCAACACCGACAAAAATCCGGCCACCCAGACCGACGCCGATCCACTTTTTAATCCCATCGTTTTGTCTCCCCAGTCTTTTTGTTTGAATTCTCAACTTTACTCGGTGCTCAGGCTGCGCTGGGATCGCAGCCTGAGTTTTTTACTGCTGCGTAACTTAAATAGCCGACGGGTGCGTCGCCAAGGGAGTCACGGAAATCTGCATGTAAGGGAACAAGGGCAAGGCGCTGAGCAGATTGTGCAGCTCTTCATTGCTCTCTACATCGAACACGCTGTAGTTGGCGTACTGACCTACCACGCGCCAGATATGCGGCCACTTGCCCGAGCGTTGCAGATCCTGCGAGTAGGCTTTTTCTTCAGCCTTGATACGGGCAGCCTCTTCGGCTGGCAGGGAGTCAGGGATATCAACAATCATGTGTACCAGATAAAGCATGGTGTTCCTTTCTAAAAACAAGCGCTCGAGCACTCAGGCCTGGGCTAAAAAATTCAATACGGCGCGCTCGAAGGCTTCGGGCGCTTCCAGATTGGACAGATGCGAGGCCGGTACGACCGCCACTTTGGAGCCAGGAATATTGGCTTGCATGGCCTGGGCATCGGCCACCGTGGTGACCGGGTCCCATTGGCCAGCGACCAGCAGGGTCGGTGCCGAAATACGGCTGATCTGATCACGCAGATCCGACTCGGCCAAGGCATCGCAGCAAGCGGCGTAACCCAGCGGGTCCAGCTTGGCCAGACTATCCTGCATCGCTTTTACCAGCTCCGGCGATTGCCGGATGAAGGCTTCGCCAAACCAGCGCGAAGGCGCCGAATCCGCCAAAGTACGCATCTGGGCGGCGCCGCCTTGACGCAAGGCTTCGGCACGTTCCTGCCAGGCTTGAGCGGTACCAATCTTGGCAGCGCTATTACACACGATCAGTGCATTCAAACGCTCCGGGGCATTCACCCCCAACCACAAGCCGGTATGACCGCCCATGGACAGACCACAAAACGCAGCCCGCTCAATATCCAGCGCATCCAGAATCGCCAGCACATCACGCCCCAAGTCCTTGAAGCGGTATGGGCCAGGCGTGACCGGACTGCCGCCATGACCACGGGTGTCATAACGGATCAGACGATAGGACTGGGCGAAACCTGCCACCTGCGGGTCCCACATCTCTTGCGTGGTGCCCAGGGAGTTGCTCAGAATCAGGGCCGGGGCCAGCGGATCACCTTCCACGCTGACGCGGAACATGCCCCGCTCGGTATTCAAGGCGCTGGGGCTGACCGTCATTGGCCCTCTCCCTGCTTTGCCGCGGCAATGGGCAAACCAATCATTTCCTCCAGCGCTTCATGCGTCAAACCAGGCACCAGATCAATCAGCTGCAAACCTTCTGGCGTGCAAGCCAGGGTGGCCAAATCGGTATATACGCGCTTCACGCAAGCCAGGCCGGTCAAGGGGTAGCTGCATTGTTCAACCAGCTTGCTGACGCCTTGCTTGGTCAGCACATCCATCATGACCCAGGTTTGCTTGGCACCAATGGCCAGATCCATGGCACCGCCTACGGCGGGAATCGCGCCGGACTCACCCGTGCTCCAGTTGGCCAGATCGCCGGTTGCCGACACTTGGAAAGCACCCAGCACACAAATATCCAGATGGCCGCCACGCATCATGCCAAAGCTGTCGGCATGATGGAAAAACGCGCCACCGGGCAGCAGCGTCACCGCTTGCTTGCCCGCATTGATCAAATCGTAATCTTCCTGCCCGGCGGCCGGTGCCGGGCCCATGCCCAGGATACCGTTCTCGCTGTGCAGTACCACTTCCACACCAGCGGGCAAATGGTTGGCTACCAGAGTTGGCATGCCAATACCCAGATTCACATAGGCGCCGTCATGGATGTCCTGGGCGACGCGCTGCGCCAATTCGTCTTTACTGCGGCGCTGATAATTGAGCGTCATGCTGTCCCCCTTCATGCTCTGTCCGTTCATGCCTTGAACCCACCTGCTTCTGTGCGACTGCGTGGCACCACCACGACGCGACGCACATGAATGCCGGGCGTCACAATGGTTTCGGGGTCCAGTTGACCCAGTTCCGCCAGCTCAAACACGCTGGCAATGGTGGTACGAGCTGCGGTCGCCATGACCGGACCAAAGTTGCGCGCCGCCATGCGGTAGGTCAAATTCCCCCAACGGTCCCCCCGCTCGGCCTTGATCAGGGCGACATCTCCATGAATGGGCTCTTCATAGACATGCCAGCGACCATTGATCAAACGTGTTTCCTTGCCCTTGGCCAGTTCTGTGCCATAGCCTGTCGGGCAGAAAAAGCCACCGATACCCGCACCGGCGGCGCGCAATCGTTCGGCCAGATTGCCTTGAGGCACCAACTCCAGCTCGATCTTGCCGCTGCGATACAAGTCATCAAATACCCAGGAATCAGCCTGACGGGGGAAGCTGCAAATAATTTTGCGTACCCGGCCTGTTTTAAGCAAAGCCGCCAGCCCCACATCGCCATTACCCGCATTGTTGTTGACGATAGTCAGGTCGCGAGCACCTTGCTCGATCAGACCGTCGATCAACTCTGTGGGTATGCCAGCCGTTCCAAAACCACCGACCAGAATCGTGGCGCCGTCCTGCACATCATGCAAAGCCTGTGCAACACTGCTTACCTGTTTATCGATCACTCCGTTCTCCGTATAAAGCACTGACGCTACGGATGGGCTTCGCCCTTACGTCAGGCACAGCAAAAACAAGTCAGCCCAGGACCTGGTTTGACTTGGCAAACACAGGCCCTGGACTGAAGCAAGACTTAGGCAGCCAGACGTGGACGATTCACGATCTGGTTGTCCTTGCCATCGACCAAGGGGGTCAAGGAAATATCAAACACGATCTCTGCAAAAGGACCATCCAGGTTTTCGGCAGCGATGCGGGCAGGATCCGTGTGCTCGGTCAGCGGTGGCACCAGACCATCGCGAGTGGCGTAGGCGAAGTCGTCATACACCAGCGGGTCGCCGTCGATATTGATCTGCGTGGTCAGCTTGCGGTGGCCAGGAGCCGTCACAAAGAAGTGAATGTGCGCAGGACGGTTACCGTGGCGGCCCAGCTCGTTCAGCAGGCCTTGGGTAGGACCATCCGGAGGACAGCCGTAGCCCTTGGGCACAATGCTCTGGAACTTGTAGCGACCGTTTTCATCGGTAATGATGGTGCGGCGCATATTGAAGGGCTGTTGCTCGCCGGTGGGGTCAAAGTGCGAGTAAAAGCCTTTAGTATTGGCATGCCAGACTTCAACCTGAGCACCCGCAATAGGCTTGCCGTCCGCACCAGCCACGACGCCGTGCATGATCAGGGTTTCGCCAGCGGTATCGGAACCGTCATCCAGGCGAACAAAACCTTGCGCCACAGGAGCGCCCGACACGTACAAAGGACCTTCAATGGTGCGTGGCGTACCGTTGTCCAGACCCAGTTCCTTGTCCATGGCGTCCATGCGCATGTCCAGGAAACGGTCAAAGCCCAGACCGGGAGAAAGCAAACCGGCTTCGCTGGCCGTACCCAGACGGTTCAGGTAAGCCACGGCTGCCCAGTACTCGTCGTTGGTGATTTCCAGATCTTCAATGGTCTTGAACAGATCGCTGATGATGCGGTACATGATCTGCTTGACGCGTGGATTGCCACCGGGCTGATCCAGGCCTGAGGCCAAACGCAGGAAGTCTTGTACATCGGGGGTGTCAAAAATTTTAACGCTCATTCTGTGTCTCCTAATATCCTGAAAAAAGTGTTCCAAGCAAAGCCGCTACGACTGGCTTCTTATTGCGCCTAGGCAGCCGAGCCAACACTGACTTGTGTCCTGTCGCGGCGGAAATACTGGACACGATCCTCGTCCAGTACGATACCCAAACCCGGCCCTTGAGGTATCTGTAATTCAAAATTGCTGTAATTCAGTGGCTCTGCCAGGATTTCCTCGGTCAAGAGCAAGGGCCCGAACAGTTCCGTGCCCCACTGCAATTGGTTCACTGTGGCAAACACATGGGCTGCGGCAATCGTGCCGATCGCGCCTTCCAGCATGGTGCCACCATACAATTCAATACCAGCGGCTTCGGCAATCGCTGCTACTTGCAAACCTGCACGCAACCCCCCGGACTGTTCAATCTTGATCGCGAACACGTCGGCGGCACCATCACGAGCCAGTGCAAAGGCGGAGGCCGGGCCGGTCAGGGATTCATCGGCCATCAAGGCAATCGGGAAGCGACCTTTCAGATCGGCCAGAGCATCAGCACGACGCACTGGCTGCTCCACCAGCGAGCACCCGGCATCGACCAGGCCAGCCATACCATACTGAGCCTGCAAGGGGCTCCAGGCCATGTTCACATCTACGCGAACATCGGCGCGATCACCCATCGCTTTCTTGATAGCCGCTACATGCGCCACATCGTCCTTTACCGGGCGGCGACCAATCTTGAGTTTGAAAATACGGTGACGAGCCTGCGCCAGCATGCGCTCGGCTTCATCAATATCCTTGGCGGTGTCACCCGAGGCCAGTGTCCAGGCAACAGGCAGGCTGTCGCGCATGCGGCCACCCAGCAGGTGCGAAACCGGCAGACCGGTGCGCTTGCCCAGGGCATCAAACAGCGCGGTTTCTACCGCACTCTTGGCAAAACGGTTATCCTGAATCGCCGTGTTCAAGCGAGCCATCAAAGCCGGCACGGCGCTGGCATTGGCGCCCAGCAGCAAGGGAGTGAAGTAGGTGTCGATGGCCAGCTTCATACCTTCGGGCGACTCGGCACCGTAGGCCAGACCACCAATGGTCGTGCCCTCGCCTACACCCACCGTACCGTCCGAACAGTACAAGCGCACCAGCATCAAAGTCTGGCCTTGCATGGTCGTCATCGCCAATTGATGAGGACGGATCGTAGGCAGATCCAGCAGCAAAGTCTCCACCCTTTCGATCAGGGCTGGAGCTGCTAATAGTTGAGAAGATCGCGTGTGTTCCATGCCTTGATTGAACACGAAGCAGGCCCGTTATTTCCAAGACTAAATAGGTCTAGTTCTATACCTTTAGAGTATAGTTTCTGATATAAATATTAAAAATCAAGAAACTAAACACCATCAATTCAGCCTAGGTATGGTTTTCCCTTATGGATCTACGTCAGCTCAAATATTTTGTGGCCGTTGCCGAAACCCGCAACTTCACTCGGGCTTCGGAGCGCCTGCACATGGCCCAGCCCCCGCTTAGCCGACAGATCCAATTGCTGGAAGAGGAGCTGGGCGTCACACTGCTGCTGCGCAATAACCGCCCCTTGCGGCTGACCGAAGCCGGACGGGTATTTTATGAGCAGGCCTTGCAGATCTTGAGCCGGGTCGATCAACTGGTGCATACGACACGGCAAATCGGACTGCACCAACGACAAACCCTGTCGATAGGCTTTGTGGCTTCTACCCTGTACGGCGGCCTGCCCGCTTTGATGCGAAAGCTGCGCCATCAATATCCGGAAGTGGATATGCAAACGGTGGAGCTCACCTCCATGCAGCAGCTGGAAGCCTTGAAATCGGGACGGATTGATGTGGGGTTCGGACGGATACGACTGAATGATGCGTCGGTGCAAAGAACGGTGTTGCGGGAAGAACAACTGGCCCTGGCCATTCCCCCCAGCTCGGATCTGGCCAATTCAGACAAGCCATTGAGCCTGAAAAAAGTGCAAGGCCAAAAGCTGATTGTGTATCCCAAAGAACCCAGACCCAGCTTCGCAGACCACGTTCTGCACCTGCTGCACGATCACAGCGTGCGCCCGGCCGAAGTTTATGAGGCCGGGGAAATTCAAGCGGCCTTGGGATTGGTGGCTGCCGATTCTGGCTTGTGCTTGATCCCAACCTCGGCTCGTCTGCGCAACGATCTGCACTACCGCTTGATCGAAGAACCGCAGGCGACTTCACCGATTATCTTGACGCACAGGATGAACGATCAGGCTTGGTATATCGAGGCGATCAAGGGGTTGGTCGCTGAAATGTAAGGTCTGACTGTCGTCACTAACAACCCCCTTCCCTTTTGGGCCCGGATTGACTCACTTCTGAAGCCACTCTAATATCATTAACACGTTAACTAAAATTAGAGACAAGCATGCAACAGGTGACGATTCAGCAGGCTGGAAAAGACCCGATCAGCGCGACCTTATGGCCAGCTCCTGATGCCAAAGCGTCCATCATCATTCACCCCGCCACCGGCGTCCCACAGGATTTCTATCGTCCTTTTGCAGAACATCTGAACAGCCTGGGATTCATTGTTCTGAGCTACGACTACCGGGGTATAGGCCGATCTCGTCAGAAGGATATACGCCAATGCGATGTTTCCATGTCCGAGTGGATGCTGGAGGATGCGGTTTACGTCACAGACTGGGTCGCCCATCGTTTTAACGGCTTGCCCATGTTGGCTGTTGGTCATAGCGTTGGCGGCCATGCGATTGCTATCTCCCCCGCGACTCGCTCCGTGAAAGCTGCCGTGATGATTGCGTCACATGCGGGGGTTACCGCTTTAATTGAAAAGCCCATGGAGCGCTTTCGGGTGGGGCTGATCATGCGGGTACTTACTCCCGTACTGTGCGGCCTTTACGGCTATATGCCGACCCGGCGTTTGGGCTTTGGCGAGGACCTTCCACGTGGCGTCATGCAGCAATGGAGCCGCTGGACGCAAAAGCCCCATTATTTTTATGACGATCCACAGCTGGATGCCAAACAACGCGCTAGCCAGGTCGATATTCCCTTGCTGGTTCTGGGTTTTGATGATGACCCCTGGGCCAATCCGCGAGCTATTTCCAGGCTGTTGGAACCACTAGGCAAGGCCCGTATAGAAAGGCATCAACTGGAGCACAAGCAGCTGGGTTTGGCGCATATTGGTCACATGGGCTTCTTTCGTAAACGCAACGCCGAGGCACTTTGGCCTATAGTGGTCGACTGGCTGATCGCACAAAGCGAATCCGGCCCAGCATCGAATTCCTGACGTCTAACCGATATCTATCCAGCCATCGCCACAATGAGCCAGAAATCACAGCCACGTTTTGTCTTTTTGTTGAACCATGCCCACAAGGCTTTGCAGCGCTGGATTCAGAAGCAGCCCTCGGCATGGACAGATATCAGCGCGGCCCAAGTTGGCATGCTGTTCCTGATTCGCTCTCAAGGCTCGGTCACGGTAGGAGAAGCGGCCAGCGCCTTGCAAGTGGCTCCGGCTGCGATTACCGGACTGTCCAAACGCATGCAGGCAGCAGGCCTGATTCAACGCCTGACGGACGATGTAGATACGCGCAAGATTTGCCTGACGCTGACTCCGACTGGTGAGGAAGCCAGCATCAAGGCCAAATCAACCTTGCAGGACTTGAATCAGCAACTATCCGACGGCTTTACGGAGGATGAACTGAAGGTGGTGGCACGCTGGTTAAGCCAGGTGGTGAATCTAGACCTGCCCACAGACAAGAATGTTGATCAAAAAGACGAACTGCCTGCTTGATCGCATTTACTTGAATGTAAAGAGTGTCCGTTTTTCGTAAGCCAGGGACGTGAATGCGGTTTTATCCGCTCGCTATGTGAAGCAGTCTTCAAGCAGAGTCGCCCCCTGACTCAGAGCCACTTAGCCGTCAAAAGTGGCCCGCGCTGTTGTGTTACACACAGGAGCTAGCGCGGCCCACCGCAGCTTGATGGCTGCTTAAGCCTCGAACTCCTCAAAACGTGCCGCCGCATTCATCACCGCCATCACGCTGGCCGTAATGATATTCGCGTGCTTGCCCACACCAAATTTCGAGCCAGGCACACCGGGCATGACCGCTTCCACAATCGCCATCGCGCAAGCGTCCGCTCCTGAACCCAGGCTGCGTTCCTCGTAACTATCGATGCGCAAAGGCAGGTTCAAGGCCGCCACCGTCGCCGCAATCGGCCCATTGCCCGTTCCGGTATAGGTTTCAGTCTCGCCATTGGCATTGACGCATTGCAGCTCTATGCCCTGCTGCCCTTGTGCCTCATCGAACAGGCGATGTGCTCGGTAGCTGTTGTTCCCCTGGCGCTGATTGGCTTGCAGATAGGTGGTCTCAAACAGTTCCCAAATCTGCTGGCTGTTCAGCTCCGTTTCGCTGGAATCGGCAATCTGCTGAACAATGGCACTGAACTCCACCTGCATGCGGCGCGGCATCACAATGCCGTAGTCGCGTTGCAGCAGAAAAGCGATGCCTCCTTTGCCGGACTGGCTGTTGACACGCACGATGCTGTCGTAGGTGCGGCCCAAATCCTTGGGGTCGACTGGCAGATAAGGTACACGCCAGGGGGCATCTTCTTTCTGCACCGCAAAGCCCTTGGCAATCGCATCCTGATGGGAACCGGAAAAGGCGGTAAAGACCAGATCGCCCACATACGGGTGACGTGGGTGAATGGGCAAGGACGTGGCCACTTCCGCGATACGCGCTACTGCCGAGATGTCAGAGAAATCCAGATTCGGAGAGATACCCTGGGTATACAGATTCAGGGCCAAGGTCACCACATCCAGATTGCCACTGCGCTCGCCATTGCCAAACAGACACCCCTCGACACGCTGTGCGCCGGCCAGCATGGCTTGTTCAGCGCAAGCAACGCCCGTTCCGCGATCATTATGCGGGTGTACCGACAGAACGATATGTTCGCGCCTATTCAAATGGCGATCCATCCATTCAATCTGATCAGCAAAGACGTTCGCTGTCGTCACTTCCACCGTGGTGGGCAGATTGATAATCATGGGCCGCGCTGGACCCGCGTCCCAGGCATCAATAGCCGCATTGCAGACAGCCAGCGACACCTCCAGCTCTGCCATGCAGAACGTTTCAGGTGAGTATTGCAGCACCCACTCCGTTTCCGGGTGCTTGGCCGTCAGGCGCTTGAACACCTCCACATGGTGACGCACCATCTCGATGATTTGCGGCACCTCCATCTTGAAGACGATTTCCCGGAAAGCAGGAGCAATCGCATTGTAGAAATGCACAATCACACGACGCGCACCCGCCACGCTGCGTACCGTGGTTTCGATCAAATCCTCACGCAGTTGGGTGATGACCATAGGCGTGACGTCGTTCGGGATCATGCCCTCGTCAATCAGTTGCCGGACGATATCAAAATCGGTTTGCGAGGCAGACGGAAAACCCACCTCGATTTCCTTGAAGCCAATACGGACTAGCTCCTGAAACAGACGCAATTTACGGTCGCGATTCATGGGTTCAAACAGGGCCTGGTTGCCGTCGCGCAAATCGGTAGACAGCCACACGGGCGCTTGGCTCAGGGTGCGCTGCGGCCACTGGCGATCGGGCAAATTGACGACAGGAAAGGGACGGTATTTGTGGGAAGGATCAGTCAGCATGGGAACCTCGAATATAGGGAATGACATGCCTGGCTTCCCTACTCCAAGGAGCTGGCTACAGTCGGGGTCTGGGGAAACCAGGATAGGACCATTCGCACACACAGGCGTACGGACCCCGACCGGATGTCAGGGCTAGTAGGCCTAGCGATAGCAAGTGCAAATGAGTCACGACAGGTTCAATCCCAAAGTGCTTGATGAAGACGATAAAAGCACTTTAGACTGCAAGACACTTGGCCTTCTATCAAAAAATAGTCATTTGTTTTATTTTTTTGGACATTTCTGAATATGGGCTACGCATCCCCTGAACGCGGTGGGCGAGCACTGGACTTGTCTCACTCCGATACCTCGCCCTTGCTGGTCAGCGGGGTAATCGAGCATTACCCTGCCGGCCATGAAGTGCCCCGCCATCGCCACCACCGGGGGCATCTTTTGTATGCCACGGAAGGGGTGCTGCTGGTACAGGCCGACACCGGCCAGTGGCTGGTGCCCCCGACCACCGCCGTCTGGTTGCGACCCGGCGTGCCGCATCAGCTCAATGCCACCACCGCCGTGAATGTGCATGGTTTATTTATTGATGAAATTCTGGCCGCACAATTACCGGACCACGATTGCGTGATCCATGTCACACCACTGGTGCGTGAATTGATTGCAGCACTGGTGCGGGTGATTCCGCAAGAGAACCCACCGTTACGAGACGCCTTACTGGGACAGCTATTGATAGAAGATTTGCGCGTGCTGCATCCCCTGCCTTTTCATTTGCCCTGGCCGCAAGAGGAATTGATGCGACGGATTTGCGAAGACCTGGTGCGCTCGCCAGCCCAGCAAAAAACGATGGATGAGGTGGCGCAGCAATACGCCTTGACGCCGAAAACCTTGCATCGGCGCTTTCTGAAAAGCACGGGGATGAATCTGGGGAAATGGCGGCAACAGATGCGCTTGATGGCCTCGATCCAGTTTCTGCTGCAAGGCAGGTCCATCACGCAGGCGGCGCTGGAAAGTGGCTATGAAAGTTTGAGCGCTTATTCAGTAGCCTTTAAAAAGACCTTTGCTTATCCGCCTTCGGAGTTTTTGGCGACTTTGAGCCAGTACCCTGATAGGGAGCATGATGCGGGCATGGTCTGAAGCCAATCTCGACGACAAGGATGTCTGGCAGATTGGAGTAACTACTTAGTCTGCCAGCCTGCTTTCTGGCTGATTCCATGCGCTATACGGATATTCATGCGGCCATCTCAGGCCTGTCTACAAGACCCATCGCCCTCTTGAGTTCCTCACAACACCAGCTATTCAGCAGCAACAAAAGTACGACGCGAGCAGGCCAGGACCGCGATCGCAGCCCAGCGTCATCAACTCTTGCAGACTTCCTGCCGCAGTTGCTCTGCCGAGAGCTTGATCATCTTGCCGTTCTCTACCAAGACCACCGAGGTATTGGTTTGCATGGCCACAAAACGTGCCGACTGCGCTGCACGCTCCAAGGCGGCCAGCGAAGCCCGCAAGTCCGGGTTTTTTGCTTTGGAAATATCTTCTTTATTCATCTTTCTCTCCCCACTCCAACAGGACTGGCACACTGCCTGCGTTATCGTACAAAACCCAATCATCCACGGTATCCCGATAATGATGCAGGAAGTTCTTCATGCCAGCCGCAAAGCGGCGACGAATGACGGGCTCAGGGATGTTATGGCCACCCTGACGTACCCGTTCTGCCACTCGCGCGATCGCCATATCCGCATCGGGCAGACTTAAAAAATACAAGCTGACGCGATAGCCCTGCGCCTGCCATTTTTCAATATGGCGCACATAGCCTTGGCCAGACAAGGTCGTTTCCAGCGCGAAGCTCTCGCCCAGGCGAACTGCTTCTTTCAATTCGTCCAGCATCAAACGCCCCGCTTTGATGGCCGCGCTCTCTGGCGCAAAAGGCGACAAACCTGCAGCAATCAGATCTGCATTGATAAAGCGCAGCACCTCCGCTTCGGCCGGGAGGAAAGAGCGCGCAAACGTCGTCTTGCCTGCCCCGTTCGGGCCAGCAATGATCAGAATCTTTTTGCTCTTGCCCGTGTCAGCGTTGTTGCCAGACATAAATACACCTAAACAATGTCCACATTGAACAGATTTGTATCATACATTGGCGAAAAGGCCAGCCAAGCACCTTGCTTTGGCCGCCACGCATCCGTTGGCCAAGGCGAGTTTTCAGGCGATAAAAAGGCTCCTTGAGCACAAGGAACCTTTTCAAGGAGCAGGCGGGAATGACCCGTTACCAGGCCATAGCGAGTGATCTATTGACGCTTTTTCAGCGGGCAGGTGCTCAGGCCCAGCATGGGGTACAGCGGGCAAAAACCGACCAGCCCCGTGATCAGAGGAATCAGGCCCAGCCAGCCCCACCAGCCGATGACGTTCGTGACTGCCAGCGCAATCAGCACCACACCCGCAACGATACGAGCAATACGATCCAAACCACCTACATTGCTTTTCATGGCGAATCCTTTTAACAAAGAAGCAAGGGAAAACGGGTCGGGCGATGGCCTGCAGGCGATGCGCCCCGCCCCTGATGCCATCAGGCTCAGGGACAGAAAATATCTTTCAAGGTGCCAATCAAGGTGGCGACATTCGGGTCCTCAATGCGGTAATACAGGGTTTGCGCCTCGCGCCGGTAGCTGACCAAACCTTCCTGGCGCATGCGCGCCAAATGCTGCGACAGGGCCGAGGGGCTTAGCGCCACCATCTCGTTCAGTGCTCCCACACTCATCTCGCCTTGCTGAATCAAGAGACACAGAATCACCAGGCGTTTGGGATTGCCCACCGCCTGCAACAAAGCGGCCGCTTGATCAGCGCTCTCTTGCAACAGCTCGATGTCGGATTTGCTTTGGATCATGGTTTATCCAGCTTTTCTTGCGCATTAATTTAGATAAATCTTAATTTAGCATATACTGAATTAATGCAGTCAACAATTTCAGTATTCCTTTGCTTTTGTTAATACGACAGGAGTCATGCATGAGTGAAACTAGCTACAAGCAACTGACCCAAGGCATTTCCAGCAATCTGGCGCAGCTACGTCAGACCCAAGCCGACGTGATGAAAGGGTTTGGAGATCTGGGCAAGGCCGCCATGACAGGCGGCGCCCTCGATGCCAAAACCAAAGAATTGATAGCCTTGGCAATTGGCGTAGCCACCCATTGCGAGGGCTGCATAGGCTTTCATAGCAAGGCCTTGGCGCAGATGGGAGCCAGTCTGGAAGAAGTACATGAAGCCTTGGGGGTTGCGATCTATATGGGCGGTGGTCCATCCGTGATGTACGCGGCCAATGCCGTTGCCGCATTCAATGAATTCAAGTCTTGAACCGAAACAAGGAGAATTGTGATGCCTAAACCCGCTGCTTTTGTATCGACGCTGTTCCATGCCCAGGGCAATCCCGACAAAGTAACCGTGGCCCTGACCATGGCTGTCAATGCGGTTCAGAAGGGACATAGCGCCTGCCTGATTCTGATGGCTGAAGGAGTCGCGCTGGGTGTACCCGGTGCCGCCGACCCCATCAGTATTGGCGCCCCCTTTGAACCGGCAGCAGAGCTGTTGAAGAAATATCTGGAGCAAGGTGGACGCGTGGCCGTGTGCAAGTCCTGCATGCTGCATAACGGCCTGAGCGCCGAGCAGATGGACCCACGCTTTGAAATCATTTCCGCGCCGGATGTGATCGACCTGCTGATGGGCGCAACAGGCTCTTTGCAGATTTCCTGATACGCTGCTTCCTCAGATGCAAAACAGGCCAAACCATTTTTGTGTTTTGGCCTGCTTTTTCAATACAAAATACTGGCATTCAATTCAGCAAGTCTGCCTTGGCCCCTCTGCTTCTGGCTCTGTATTAGCCAGAGAAACGTACACAATCTCCGGGTCGCCTTCATCCAGATTTTCAATCACGCCGCTACGTCGAAAGCCCAATTTCTGAAACATGCCATGCATGGCCTGATTGGATTGGTTGGTAGAAGAAAACAGCTTTTCTGTCTGACTAATCTGCCGGAAATATCGCAGCAAAGCCGAGCCAATGCCCTGCCCCCGACCAGACTCCCCCACCATCAGCATCTCGACAAAGCCGTGGCCAAAGAAGTGGTAATTCAAGACGCCATAGCCCAACAAGATGCCTTCTCGCTCAGCCACATAACACTGCGATTTCTGAATGCAGCCCTGAATCTGCAAGGCACGCTCAGGCTCCTGCGACGCTACCGTGTCAAGGGCCAGCAAGCCTTCATAATCTGCCTGAATGGCGGATCGGATCTGTATAGAAGTTTGTTCTTTTACGGCTGCCATAGGATGAAAACCCGCTCCTTGTGTTTGATGCTTTCCTGCATTGAAAGGCCATCAAGAACACTCAAGCGCACATCATACCGATAGAGCCGCCCCCTTGAGCATTCAAGGGGAGCAAGCAAGCTGTCTATGGCCTATCTTCAAGCCGAATGCGCCAACAAAGCCTCCAGCAAAAAGAAGCTGGCGCAGGCCGATTCCACCAGTTCAGACTGCCCCGGCGCAACTTTGTAAAGATGTCCCACAAAACGCCCTGTTTCACTTAACTCAGGGGTCAGCAAGGCATCCAGATACAAGCGCGATTGCTCGTGCAGCCATTGTTGTTCCGGCAGAATCTGCCACAGCTCATACATAGCCAAAGAAGCAATCGCCCAGGCTGAACGGTCGACCGGACTTAGTGGGGACTCCTGCGTCAAAAAGCCATGCGCAAACTTCCCCCAACGCTCGTGCCAATATCGGCAGGCATTCAGGGCTGCTTGAGCATAGGACTTTCTGTCATACAAGCGCGTTGCGGTTGCCATTCCCAACATGGCCCAGGCCTGCCCTCGTTGCCAGGTTTCAGCGCCCTGCTCGGCCAACACATCGTTCCCGCGTAGCAAGACCGTATCGCGCCAGGCTCCGCTGCGTTTTTGCAGATAACGCAGGCAGGCATCCACATGCCACTGCCCAAACTGACGCGCCACCGGCCCACCCTGCGCATCCAGCACTAAAAGCGTAGGAGCCAGAGCATCCACATTCAACATGTGATTACCCGCCTCCCCGCCCCCCATCCCGGAACCCAAGGGCCAGAAGCCACTGGAGGCATCAAAGCTGTTCAGCAGAGCTTGTGCAGCCTGATCGACATGGGCTTCGGCCTCTCTATCCCCATGCCAGATGCTGCCCAGGCCGGAGCCATACCAGAACACAAAGCTTCGATTGATGCTGGGCTCTTCCAGCCAGACTTGCAGCTTCTGACTCCAGTTCAGCGCCTGCTCCTTATCCTGCTCCTGACCGCTGATCAAGGCGCGTCGCCACCACAAGCCCGCCCAGAAGCCCCCTAACCAGGAGCCACGTCGCGACAAGGTCCATTGCTCGGACGAGGACTGTCTGAACAAGGGAAACTGCTCCCCACATTGCTCTGCAACCTGGTCCATATTCGCAAAAATGGACTCGATGCTGGCTGATCCCAATACCTCTACAGACATTCCATCATTCCCCTTTCGCCATGCGACGAACCTGGTACAAAATCAGGCACAACAAGCTAGCGCACACCAGAATGCCCATCAGGAAAGGCCAGGCAGCAGCAAAGCCTTCGGGCGAGCGCAGCAGCACACCAAACAGTGGCGGACCAAAGGCAAAGCCACCAAAAAACCCGACGGACAACAGCCCTGCGGTACGAGCCGGCGACCCAAAACGGGCATCCCGCAGCAACATGCTCATGGCAATGGCATTGGTGGCAACCAGGGTCAAGCCAATGGCCAACACCCCGGCTCCCAGGGGCCAGAGTCTGTCCGGCGCGGCCATCATCATCAGCAACAAGGCCACAATCGGGATGACAAACAGGATGCCCAGCAACAAGGTTTCATCCCCAAAGCGGGCAGCGATAGGCGTCAAGAGCACTCGGGACACAATCCCCATTACCCCAAAGCCACTGACCAGCATCCCTATCCAGTACGGCGACACGCCCAGTTGCTGCGCAAATACGCCCAGAAAAGTGATGAAGGACGACAGCACCAGACCCGCGCACAGCTGAATGGCCATTAACAGCCAAAGTTGTTGGCTGGGCCAGGGCAAGCGCCAGGACATGCTGCCGGCTGCGGTGCTGGCTCTGGCTGGCAAAAGCTGCAGGGCAAAGTAGGACAGGCACAGCATGGCTGGTACCCACACCACAAACGCCCCCCGCCACCCCAATTTGTAGGCCAGGGTGGGCAGGACCAGACCGGCCAGCAAGGCCGAAGCCTGCACGCCGGACTGCTTGATACCAACCAGCCCCGCCTTGCGCTCTGCCGGTACCAACTGGGCAATGGCCTGATTGGTCACCGGGTTGGCCAAGGACTGCGCCAGGCCGCACAAGAGCAAGGCCGTCAGCACACCCCAGAAACCCGGCAACACCGCAATCAGGCTAAAGGACATGGCCACCAGCAGGAACAGCAAAAACAAACCGTGCCGATTGCCCATGCGCTGCACCAAGGCCCCCGCCCACGGCGAGAGCAAGGCCGCCAGCCCAAAGGTGCTGGTGGTCAACCACCCCAGTTGCTCGCGCGAAATGCCCAAGTCCTGAATGATTTGCGGACCCAGCACGCCGATGGCGTAAAACACCATCATGGGCATGCCCATCGCCAGAGTCATCAAACTGGCCAGCACCCAGGATGAACGACTTGCCCGTGTCGATAGCATCATGCGACTGCCTTGTTCATATCTGCCATCTCTTGTGTGGCGTAGTGGGCTTGCAGCAAGTGCTTGCCAACGGTACTGATCAAGGCGTCGTCCGCCCCATCCAGAATATGCGTGGTACGCGCTGCCCGATAGATGCCGGACAAGGGGCTCCAATCGGCCAGGCCTTCGGCCCCCATAATCTGGATGGCGGAATCTGCTGCCGCGCTGACCGCATCCGACGACGCCAGCTTGGCCACATTCACCTCCACCGCATTGGGCAAACCCGCGTCGAACTTGACAGCCGCTTCACGCAGCAAGCAACGGGCCGAGGTAATGGCCCGGTACACCTGATAGACCCGCGCCCGAACCAGTTGCTTGTCCGCCAGACGGGCCAGTTCTCCGCGCTCCGAATGAATGCGTTCGCACATGATTTCAAAGCTGCGTTGCGCCAAGCCCAGCCATTGCACGGATCGCACAATACGCCCCAAGGCCAGACGCTTTTGCATCAGGGCAATGCCCTGTCCGGCGCTACCCAGAACATGGTCCTCCGGCACGGTCACATTGTTGAACAGCAGCTCGTTCTGCCCTTGATAACGCCCCAGCAAAGGCAAGGGACGCACGACTTTAAATCCCGCCGCATCCGTGGGCACGATCACCATGGACAAGGACTCATTCACGGGGCCGTCCGCGCTGCGCGCCACCACGGTCGCGAAACTGGCCTGTTGCGCCCGACAAATAAACCACTTGCGGCCATTCACATGCCATTGCCCGTCTTTCAGGCGAGCCTGACATTGCATGGTGGCCGGAATCGAACCAATGCTGTCCGGCTCGGACATGGCATAGCTGGACACTGCATCCCCCTTGAGCAAGGGCGTCAGAAAGCGCTGTTTGACGCTGGCCGAGCCATGATGGCTCAACATATACGCATCCAGCGTGGCATCTGCCCCGAAAATGCCAGGGCCATATTCGGAGCGTCCTTCCTGTTCGGCCACAGGCAGGTACTCAACCAAACTGGCGATCCGACCACCACGATGCATGGGGTAGAAGCTGCCGAACAAACCCGCCTGTTGAGCACGACGTGTCAGGTCCAGAGTCAGCTCGCGGGCCAGATTATCCCCCTGGGCCAGAATGCCCTCGTTGGGGATGATCTCGGTATCCACAAACTGCCGCAGCTTGCGGCTCAAGGCTGCGCTGGAAATGGCAAGGTGGTTCATGCTGCTATCCCCGCTGCAGTCTTGGCCCCAGAGCCCAATGCAGCAGCATCAGCGGCCAAGGCGCGCTTGTCGATCTTGCCTGCAGGCGTCAGCGGCAGGCTGCGGTAAAAGCGCAGATACTCCGGCAGCTTGTTCACTTCCAGACCCTGCTCACGCAAGAAGTCGGTAATCTCTTTCAGGGAGAAACGTGGCACGCCTTCACGCACCGTCACGCACAAGCAAATACGCTGGCCCAGATCCGCGTCGGGAACCGGCACGCAAGCCACAGTGACTACATCCGGGTGAGCCATGACCAGGCCTTCAATTTGCACCGGGCTGATGTTCGCGCCACCACGAATAATGATGTCTTTCTTGCGACCTGCCAGCACCAACTGCCCTTGGGCATTGATATAGCCCAGATCGCCCGTTTTCACCCAACCCTGTTCGTCCCGATACTGGGCATCCAGCTCCGGAGCGTTCACATATTGCATGGGGCTCAAGGGACCACGAGCGGTAATTTCGCCTACCTCGCCTTGCGGCACTTCGGCACCCTCGTCATCAATCAGGCGGATCTCGCACACTTGCGGATTAGGGGTCCCCACACTGCTCAAGACCACGTCGATGGGATCGTCCAGCGTGTTGTGGCAGTTCACCCCATCGGCCGAGCCGTACAGGCTGATAAAGCCGCACCCAAACGCTTCCACGCAACGGCGTACCGTAGCTTCGTCAATGACTGAACCGCCCACAATCAAGCCGCGCAAGCTGGCTTTATCGGCCTTCTCCAGCTCAGGCGCTGCCGCAATACGCTGGAACATGGTGGGCACGCCCAAAATAAAGCTGGGTTTGAAGGCATTGATGGCGGCAATCGCGCTAGGCACATCAAACTTGGGCAAGACCACCAAAGAACCCCCCAACCAGCACAGCACACCGAAGGTGGCCGTAGAGCCAAATGAAGAACCCAGCGGCACCAGATACATGCCCCGGAACTCCACATCATTAGGGGAAATGCGTTGCAGGAATCGGCCCCGCCCACCCACCAGCGCATTATGCGAATAGGCCACCAGCTTGGGCTCGGACTCGGTGCCCGAAGACACCAGCAAACGCACTGGCGAATTGGGAGACACCACCGGCAATTCGGACAAGGCCAGGGGTTCGCCCTCGAACAGGGAATCCAAAGTCATCCAGCCCGGACGCGATGGGCCTTGCACAATCAGGACACGCAAGGACAACAGCGTAGGTCGCAAGGACTCGATCACTTCACACAAATCAATGCCTGCATATTCATGCGGCACAATCACCGCCCGTGCATCGCAACGACGCACCAGCGACTGAATATCCAGCTTGCCCCGTCCGGGTGGGAAAGGCGCAACAATCGCCCCCAAAGCAGCGGCGGCCAGGTCAATGGCGCAGCACACCCAATGGTTGCTGAGCTGATACGCCACCACGTCTCCCGCCATAATCCCTGCCCGACGCAAGCTGCCTGCCAGACGCAGAGCCGCGTCCATCAAGGCGCTATAACTGATATTGCCTTCGGGCGAGAGCACCGCCAGTTTGTCCGGATGAGCCTGAGCTTTTTCCGCAAACAGCGTAAAGACCGGCTTGTTCGGGTAGGTACCGTCCTCTATCCAGCGTTGGCGCAATGACGCAGGGACCAGATCGATGATGCCAGCGTGATTCATAAAAACCTCCAGGGAGAATTAACAGACGAATAGCCCTTGTCATGGAAATGAGACGTCAGACGTGGATCAGCACGCAGTTGCGCCAGATTGCTATGGACGCGGCGGGCCGGTATGCCCAGCACATCCAGTTGCGTTTCCAGGCTACGGGCAGACTGGGACAGAAGACGATCCGGCAAGACCGTCCAGACAGCATCGGGCGACACATTCAGCCACCCGGCCAGGGCATGCAGATGCGTTTGATCCTGGCAGTCGATGACGATGAAGCCCTCGCCCGTCTGGAACACCGCCGACACGCCAGTTTTACTGATGGGAGAAACGGCCTGGGCCAGATGATCGGCCGTGGCTAACAAGGAGCTGTCTACCCGCAAGCCCGACCCGCTCAGGCCCCGGCGCAGCAAGGCGGCACTGATACCCAGCGCGGCCATCACCCCGCCCAGCACATCCAGCACCGTAAACAACGACCCGCCCCGTGCATCCGAGGTTTGAGATATGGTGTGAGCAATGCCCGACCAGGCTTGCACCGTGAAGTCCGTCCCCGGCGCATCCACTTGCTCCTGGCCCCAACCGCCCGCATAGGCGTAGACCAGATCCGGGCGCACCGCGTGCAAGTCCTGGGCATCCAGTTGCAGCTCGGCCGCCTTGCCCGGCGCCCAGTTATGCAGAAATACATCAGACTGGCTCACCAATTCGTAAATGGCCTGGCGGCCTTGAGCCGATTTGATGTCCACTTCCTGCACCATCTTGAATTGATTAAGCGCATCAAAGCGCACCGAGCAGCCATCCACGCACGGTGGCATGGCACGCAAGGGATCACCACCGGGCGGTTCCAGACGAATCACTTCGGCCCCCAGCAGCGCCAGCAAGTGACCGGCAATAGGCCCTTGAATCCGACGGCAGGACTCCACCACCCGCAAACCACGCAGGGGCAAATCGGCCTTGGACGGCAAGGTGCTCAATGAGCCGGGCGCGGCATGACTCTGATGCTGCCACAGACCGGCCAAGGCCGCGTAATCACTATCGCTCTGGCGTTGAGCCGGTGTACGTACCGGCAAGATGGCCATGCCGGTCTGCAAGGCCAGTTCCTGCAAACGGGCAAAGTTCAGGGCTTGCAGACTGCTTAAACATGCCGCTGGCATAGGGCACACCGCCTTGGCATAGCGCAGCAAAAACGCTTTCCAGGCCTGACCGGCCAGATCGGCCGGTACGCCCACTGCTTCCCAAAAGGCGCGCCAGGGTCGCGGGTCCAAGGTTTCCAGTTCAAAGACCACGCCGTCTTGCGAAACAAAGGGGGGCCGTAAGCCGAGATCGTAACTACCCGCCAATAACTGTTCGGGATCTTGAGCCGCCGTTGCCCCGGCCAGATACTGCCCGATACTGAGCAGGCCGCAGCCCAAGGGCGAAACCGACACCGTAGAGAAACGCCCGCCGCGCAATTGGCCCAAGGCCGCCGCCAAGGTCGCTTGCAGGGTCATGGCTGAACTGAGCACGGCCAGATAATCCAGGCCCAGCGTGCCCGAAAGCCCACTGGAGCGTCCATGCACGGACAAGATACCGCTGGCAGCCTGCATGCTCAGCTCGCTGATCGCGGCTTGCGTCATGCCGCCCGCCTCGGTTTCCAGATGCGTGCTAATCGTTCCAAAATCAGGCGAATACAGGCTGAATGCTGCTTCGTCTTGATGGCCTGCGGATTGTCCTTGTTCAGATAAACCCAGCAATCGAGCCTGACGGCTCAAGGCAGCAGGCAAGCCCGGCCAATACGGGGGCTGTGAGCCCATCTGCCAACGTAATCCGCAGCCATGTAGTAATTCAGACATAGTTCCAAACCAGAGTGATGCGCACGCCAAGTGCTGATTGCAGAAACCAGCACTTGCACCATGAAAATCCAGACCAGATGGTCTTAGCCCCCTGCTACGGCAGGCAGTACGGTCAGGCTGTCGCCAGCGCGGGTGGCGGTTTTCAGACCATCGCTGAAACGGATGTCCTCTTCGTTCACGTAAATGTTCACGAAACGGTGCAGGTCTTCGCCGCTCATCAGGCGCGCCTTGATGCCGGGAAACTGGCCTTCAAGATGCTCGATCACTTCGCCTACCGAAGCGCCCTGGGCCTGGACTTTCTTCTCGCCGTTCGTCAGTGGACGCAGCAAGGTCGGGATAGAGACTGAAATGGACATGTTTAAAACTCCTTTGAAATAGTGGTTTCCAACAGCCGGGACGCACGCCCCCTTGGGGGAGCGACGCTGCTCCCTAGACAATCACGATGGTTTCTTCGGTCACACCGCCGTCGATAATCCGGAAGGATCGAACCGGCACGGTGGCCTGATCCCAGGTGGACACGATCAAGTAATGCAGTTCGGGATGGCCCGCAAAATCAATGTCATCCTTGCTCGGGAAAGCCTGGCTGGCGGTATGAGAGTGATAGATCACGCAGCACTCCTGATCGTCCTCATCCAGACGGCGGTAGACCTGAAATTGCTCGCGCGAATCGAACTGATAAAACACCTCCGAGGCCGCCCGGTTTTGCATGGGCAGCACGCGTTCGGCCACCAGCGAGCCCTCCTGGGCGGCAATCAGTCCGCATGCCTCAATGGGGTGATCCTGCTTGGCATGATTCAGAACTTGCTCCAGAGCAGAACGACGAATCTGCAAGGCCATGATGTGCTTCCTCCCGAACTTAGTAAGACGCCAATTCGGGAGCGACCTGCTCCACCCAAGCCAGCACGCCGCCTTCCAGATTGCGCACCTTGGGGGCCTTCAACTTGATCAGCTCTTCGCACACGGTCCTGGAACGCGCACCGGAGCGGCACGAAATCACCAGATCCGCATTCGGACCAAAGGCAGCCAGAATCTCGGCGGCGACGGTGGGCGATTTGGGCATCAGAATCGCGCCAGGAATATTCACGATTTCCCATTCATTGGGATCGCGCACGTCCACCAGGACAGGGGCCTGCTCTTGGTCCAGCCGTTCTTTCAGCTCCAGCACAGTCATGACAGGCACGGGGATGGCCATGGCATCAGCCGGTGGATTCAGGCCGCAGAAGGTTTGGTAATCGCCCAGCTCGGTCACGGGCTTGCGATTGGGCAGGCGGCGGATGGGCAGTTCGCGGTAGCACATATCCAGTGCGTCATAAGCGATCAGGCGGCCGATCAAAGGATCGCCAATGCCGGTAATCAGCTTGATGGCTTCGGTGGACATGATGGAGGCAATCGAGGCGCACAAGACACCAAACACACCGCCCTGCGCGCAAGACGGAGCCAGCTCGGGCGGTGGGGGCTCGGGGTACAGGTCGCGGTAGTTCAAACCTATGCCACCGGGCGCGTTTTCCCAGAACACCGCGACCTGGCCTTCAAAGCGGAAGATCGAACCCCAGACATAGGGTTTATCGGCCAGCATGCACGCATCATTGACCAGATAGCGGGTCGCAAAGTTGTCGGTGCCATCCAGAATCAGGTCGTAGCGCGAGAACAGCTCGACCGCCATGTCAGGTTCCAACCTGTCGGTATACGTTTCTACCTTGATATGGGGGTTGAGCTTGTGAATCGCACGCTTGGCGCTTTCCACTTTCAGCTCGTCAATGCTATCTACGGTGTGAATGATCTGGCGCTGCAGATTGGACTCATCCACCCGGTCAAAGTCGATGATGCCCAGTGTGCCCACCCCGGCTGCGGCCAAGTACAGCAAGGTGGGCGAACCCAGCCCCCCTGCCCCGATAACCAGCACTTTGGCATTTTTGATGCGGCGCTGGCCTTCCATGCCCACATTGGGAATCAAGAGGTGACGGCTATAACGGTTAACCTCTTCGCGGCTTAAAGGCTCACCGGGCTCAACTAATGGGGGCAAGGTCATAATGACTCCTAGTTAAATACATATGAATACGAACAAGACTTATTCTCAAATATGACTGAAAATGACACAATAGCCTTTGGGTTCTAATTTCTATGCGAAACGGAGCAAAAACGATGAACGCCAGCGCAACCTGCACACGCTGGCGTTTTCAGACCCTGACTTACTGGCTACGCAGCAAAACTTCGGTGCTGGCACCGACGCTGTGGCGAACGCGCCAAGCCAGTACAAAGGCGAACAGAACACCCAAGGTGAGCACGCCCAGCATGACAACCTGACCGAAACGGTCCAGCACGATGCCGGCGACAATGGGAACGGCCATACGGGCCAAGGTGAAGATGGTCGACTGCAAACCGTAGTCCGATGCATTGCGCTGTCTACGGGTAAAGAACATGGTCAGCCCAAAAAGCAATGCCGACACAGCCCCCATGCTGGCCGCAATCAACAGGGCGCTGCTGATCAGCCACACCGGCCCCAGCTTGGCCCAGACGGAAACCATCAACAGAATCAGAGACAGCAAGGCCGCCAGCAGATAAATCGGAATGGCACGCGCGGCACCCAGAAATGACGCCAAACGTCCGCCAATCAGGCTGAACACGGCACCGGTAATGCCACCGGCAATCCCGACCGTCCAGGCCACCTCTTCCAAAGGCATGCCCTGGTCCAGCATCAAGGGTTTCAAGTAGAACCAGACAGCGCCAATAAAGGGGAAGCTGGTCAGTAGCAGGCTGGTCCACTGCCGGGCCCCTTCCTGCCCGAAGAAGCTGACCCAATCGGCAACAAAACCGGGCGGTGCCTGCTCAGTCTCAGCCGCTTGCAAACCGGCTTTGGAACGCAAAAAGACAAAGGGCAAACAACCAATCACCAGCCCCAGGCCCATCAAGGCAAACGGTGCCTGCCAACCCCAACGGGCCTGCACCAGCACCATCACCCCCGCCCCGACGATCGCGCCCAGAAATAAGGCGGCAGAACGAATACTGCCTGCACGCAACTGCTCGTCACGCGGCAGGTATTGCACCGCCAAGGCATTCAAGGGGATGTCCATCCAGGTCGCCACAATGCTGATGGCAAAGGTCAGGGCAAACAGCAGGGTCCGCTGATCAATCAGATTCTCGCGGCCTATGCCTACATACAAAGCCAACAACAAGACCGCCATCAACCACAGCCAATGCACAAAATGTCCGCCACCCAGGCGGACACGCTGCACCGGCATGGCCAGCACCAGCTTGAAAATGGCGGGCAAGGCCGCCAGCTGGAACAAGCCTATCTCGGTGCCGGACCAGCCATGCTGTCGCATCACCAGGGGCATACCCAGCATCAGGTAAATACTGGGGACGGCCAGCACCAGATTCATCCAGCCAAACAGCAACTGCGCCCCCCATGCTTTCCACGTCTTCATTCTCATCACCCTTTGCACGCCTTGCGCGCAATCAATGCAGTGACGGGCGCAACCGGAAAGCGCACCTCATCAAACTGCTGAACATCATCAAATCCGGCTTGTTCCAGCAACTGGGCCAACTGCCCTTCCGGCAGCACGTGGCGGCCTTGCATGCGCATATGCAGGTAGTAATGCAAAATCCGTTTGGCCTTGCTAACCTCGGTATGCACTTCGGCGTGACAGCACACCAGCACCCCGCCGGGGCGCAGCGCACGATACAGACGGGCCAGCAAAGCAGGAATATCCGGTACAAAATGCAGCACGGAAGAGCACCAGATCAGGTCATAATCCGCCCCGAAATCGTCCACCAGCAGATCACCGGCCAAGGTGCTGACACGCGCTTCCAGACCGGCACCAAGAATTTTTTGCTGGGCGACAGCCGCCGCCGCTTCGTACTCGAACACCACGGCATTCAAGTCCTGCTGCTGTTGCGCCAAGGCGATGGCTACCAGTCCTGGCCCACCGCCCAAATCCAGCAAACGTTGCGCCTGCCAGAACTCCGGCACGGCTCCAAAAATTTCACAGGCCACCTCGGCCGTCACCGCCGTTTGTTCCTGGGCAATTTGTGAACGTGCCGCCGCTGCCCAGCCTTGCTGAATCAATGCCGGATCCGCTGGAGGCGATTTGCCATTACGCAGCAGCTCATCGAGCTGATTGCCCACCTGACGCAAGACACCATGCCGAAACAACAAGGCATCGCCACAATATTGCGCCGAACCCGGATTCAGATAACGCGCCGTTTGCGGCAGGCTGCGATAGCGTCGCGGACAGGTCCACTGACACTCCAGCAGCTCCAGACTCCACAGCAACTCCAGCAGGTAGGCGGTGTTGTCGGCGTCCCACTTGAGCACAAGCGCAAGTTCCTCCGCAGCGATAAACTTATCCAGATGCGCAAACACGCCATACCCCAAAGCCAGGTTCAAGGCATCTGCACTTAAACCCGCCAATTGCGCGTCCCAACAGGCTTGCAGAGCATGCGACTCTAGCAATTGCTCCGACAAAACGACTTCTCCTAGCGATCGATCCAGCACTGTTTTTTACCTCCGTGAATTCCACAATGGCCCTTCCCTCTGCCATCACAGCTAGAAATGATATATATTTAATGAGAATTATTTGCATTAAGATCTATGCTGAACGGAGCAATTCATATGCGAGGCGCTTTTAGCAGGAGAAATGATGAACACGCGCAAATTTGGCTATCGCTTAACCACGGATGAACCCAGGTCATGCCGCGCTCTGAGCGATGGCCGAGTCCGGCTGCAACTACCCGAAGAACTGGGCCACTGCTATTCCGAATGCGTGGAACTGGAACAAGGGTTCTTGTTGGGCCGCTTGCACTATCACCCCAGCCGGTCGCTGGTTGAAGAGAGCAACGGCCCCCATGCGGGCCGTGTCATTGTGGTGACGGTGGGTCTGCAAGGACAGTCGGCCTATCAGGGTCGGGAGAGCTCAGATCTGCTGTTCAAGGCAGGCCATACCACGGTGACGGCTTTTCGATCCCTGCGGGGGGAACGCCACTATCAAGAGGACCAATCCGTATCGCAATTACGGCTGGTCATCAGCGAGGCGGCCTTGAACAAATACGTGGGCCCGGAACGCGCCACCCAGTTGATGGATTGCGTGGGACTGCACCGTCTGTCCTTTCATGCCAGCAGCCAGGCCACCATGGCCCATGCAGCGGCACTGGCACGCTATATGCAGCCGTGCACCCCGGAGCAGCCCATTCATCACCACAGGCTGAATCTGCAAATCCATGCACTCAGCTTGCTGGCCGAGCAGTTCAACCGCCTGGCCCCACCCGACGCCCCCAACAGCGC